>DHGL01000045.1:56595-100379 GCA_002402725.1 Anaerolineaceae bacterium UBA4799 | reverse complement strand
GCAATGTGAGTTACCCGCAATTGAACGAATTCATCGAGCTATAACGAATTCGGTTATAATTTCACCCGCTGGAGAGGTGCCGGAGTGGTTGAACGAGGCGGTCTCGAAAACCGTTGTGGCTCTCGTGGTCACCGTGGGTTCGAATCCCACCCTCTCCGCTCACTTCGTTCGCTACCAGGGTACATAGTTCGCGACTCCTACGGAGCGCAACAATCGCAATTCTCTCCACCCTGCATCACTTACCAGATTTACCTCTGCCAATTCGAAACCATTTTTTTATAAACAATAGACTAATATGCTGACCCCTTCACACTACGGACCTTACCATTAGCGGCATAATTTTATGATTCCCTGTAAAATGGTTGCCAACCTCGAAGTCGATATCCCGACCTATGATGTTTATCAAATGGATTACGAGGTTCCAGTTACGCTTGTAGAGTACAGCTCCCCATCGTACGACCCGGCTACCGGGAACCTCCTCGCTCAGGCTACCAACCGTGGGGGTGAGACCATTTTTGTTGAGGCTGTTGCCGCCTGCTTTGACGCCGGGCACAACCTGATCGATTTTGGTTGGGGTAGTGACTACATAGAAAGCAACGCTACCATCCCACTTTCATTGTACACGGTCAATCTTGGCGGGAACAACTGTTCGTCTGCTGCCACCATTGAGGTATTCACTTCAGAGGCTAACTAACCCTCGGGGCAAACACAGAGACCCTGGCAAACCACTGCCAGGGTCTCTGCTTAAAAAATGCACCGTCACGCCGCGTTTACGGGTTCCGCTACTGTCATGCCTTCAAGGATGGTTTCAAGCGCCATGGTGTGCACGCAGCGCCCGCGGGTCATAAAGTATTCACAATCGCATTTCCAGGTGCCATTTTCATAATCCACCACATGAGCGTTATTATCCCCTTTTACCGTGACTTTGAAAGAATGGAATTCAAACCTTTCGCGTTCCTGCGCGTAGCGTTTTGCTTTTTCAATCTTGCCGATCATACTGTAATCCATTTCGGTCAGCTCCTTTTCATCAATATGGTAGCAAAAAGGCACGCATAAACAGGCGTGCCTTCAGTCATTTCCTCTAATATGGTAAACCAATACTCGCATGGCGATCAGTTCTCCATTATTGATGATATGTTAGACCCAATCACGCGCTTTGTCAACCACGATTGCCTGACAATTGCCCTACAGTTTAAACTCGGGCATTTCTTTTTCCATAACGATGGCATCCTCGCCGCCCTCATAATACTTACGCCAGGTTGCCACTTTGTGATAGCCGTTCTTTATATAAAGTAATTGGGCTTCCAGGTTCGTACGGCGCACGGATAATTTAACCAGCGGCATTTTAAGCGCCTGCTCGCAGGCGTGCAGCAAGGCTTCACCAATGCCCTGGCGCCGGTATTCCGGCAACACCGCCAGCGTGGTGACCCACCCGGTATGGTGGTAGCGCCGCAAATCGCCACCGATGAAACCGACCATCCTACCGGCGCACACCGCCTTGATGCGTACCGTTCCAGGAAAGGTGAGCGCGGCTATTTGCTCGATCAGTGGCCAGGCATCGAGCGGAAAACAGCATCTTTCCAGAACCCCCAATTGTGAAAGGTCCCCCAGCGATGCCGGCAGTAATTCATAGGATAAGGATTTTTCCGTCATAGTACTGTAATAAATATGGGTTGGGATAAAACGCTCCCAACCCATAGTGTACCAATGAATGTCGGTCCTTACTTCTCTGTATTCTTCTTGACGAAGTCGCTTAACAGGCTGGTGAACTCCATCGGGAAGATATACTTGGTGGAAGGTCCGCTGGCCATGGTCTTAAGCGTCTCAAAGTATTGCAACGTCATGGTCTTCTGATCGATGTCCTTAGCAGCGGCGTAAATGGCTTCTAGCGCCTGCTGGTACCCTTCCGCTTTCAACACCTGAGCCTTGCGCTCGCCTTCAGATTTAAGGATGGCGGCCTGTTTGTCACCTTCAGCGCGCAGAATGTTGGCTTGCTTTTCGCCCTGTGCCACGTTGATGGCGGCTTCACGGTTACCGGTAGATTCGGTTACCACGGCGCGGCGGTTCCGCTCAGCGGTCAACTGGCGGTTCATGGAATCCTGCACATCGCGCGGCGGGATGATCTCACGAATTTCCACGTTGGTCACTTTAACACCCCAGCGTTCGGTCACTTCATCCAGGCGGGCGCGCAGCGCGGTGTTGATTTTCTCGCGTTCTGAGAGTACACCATCCAACAAGATACCACCGATGACCGAACGCAGCGTGGTGGTGGCAATACCCTGAGCGGCCAGTTCAAAGTTCTGCACCTGCAGTACGGATTGCACGGGGTCAAAAACCTTGTAGTACCACAGGAAGTCGATGGATAACGGGGCGTTATCCTGGGTGATGGATTGTTGCGCCGGGATCTCGCGCACCTGTTCACGCAAATCTACCGTTACCGGGCGGTCAACAAATGGGATGAGCAGGATGAGCCCTGGTCCTTTGGCGCCGATACAGCGACCCAGCCTGAACACCACGATCCTGCGGTACTCAGGGACGATCTTGATCGCCGCGGCAAGAAAAACCACCAGCAGGATGAGCACCCCCCCAATCAAACAATAAACTAAAATACTCGCATCTCCGAACATAACTCCTCCTTCGATTTAGTTATATTTCAAATGAATTACTTTTCTTCCTTAAGTGGTTCAACCACCAGCACCAACCCCTCGCGGCCAATGACCCTTGCCTTTTGCCCTTCACGGATCAGTTTTTCACTGCGTGCAGACCATTCCTCACCACCTACATAAATCGAACCGCTATAGCGAATATCACTGCGCGCCATGCCGGTTTGCCCGACAAGTGCGCCAAGGTCTTGCGACGGGCGCATCTTCAATGCCTCAATACCTTTACGCGCAATGAACCATAACAGCACCACGGCAATGAGGCTCATAAAAGTTGCCAGGAACGGATTGATCGCCGGAGCGCCAGATTCCAGTTTGAAAAGGAATATTGATCCGACAACGATGGAAACAACAGCGGGTATCAGGTACAACCAGTTCTTGTACTTGCGCACGGCGATGAGGAAGGGAAACACTCCAACCACCAGCAATATCAGCGCCCACAGGTTGATGGGTAGCTCGATGACCGCGTACCCGGCCAGAACGATGGCAAAAAGCACGCCTATCTCCAAAAAACCCGTACCGGGCGTGAACAGCGCCAGCACCCCTAAAACAAACCCGATCACCAGGATGACATATGCAACATTAGGATCAAGCAGCAGGTTCATTCTATCCTTTCGTTTTGTTCAATTCATTATACACGACTATGTTTCCCCTTTTGCAGGTTTCCAGCAGAAACCTGGTGCGCCTGCATGTTTACTGTAGGATATTTATATAAGAATTACATCAGACCCGTTTATCTCTACAACTCCTCTCCCGCCAGGTTGACGCTTGCAAACCTGTCGCTTGCAAAACATTACTATTTATGCTATATTATTACTAATCCAGAGAGGAATGAGACAGTTTTCTCTCGTTTTCAAATCGCTCCCAACGGAGTGGTTTTTTTCTATCTGGATTATTCGCTGTCTTAAAAGGGAAACCCCTTATCACGAACTGACATTGGAAGGAAAAGGATATGCCAACACCAGTCCTGACAACCGAAGGATATCAGAAACTACAGGATGAACTCGATTATCTGCGGACGACCAAACGTGAACAGATTGCCATCAGGCTGCATGAAGCCATTGAAGGCGGAGAGTTGCTTGACAACGCTGAACTTGAGGCTGCCAAGAATGAACAGGCTTTTGTTGAAGGTTCCATCAAAGAACTGGAGATTTTGCTCGCCACCGCCCGCGTGGTAGATGAAAAGGAAATTGATAAGGAAATCATCCAGGTGGGTAACCGCGTGACCATCCAGGAGGAAGGCTCGACACTTAAAGAAGAATATGAAATCGTAGGCGTGGCAGAAGCGGACCCCTCCCTCGGTAAAATTTCAAACGAATCTCCGATGGGTAAAGCGCTGCTGGGTAAACGCGTGGGAGATAAAGTCCAGATTGACGCGCCTGCAGGCGCTTACACCGTTAAGGTGCTCAAGGTGGACCTCTAACCGACCGGGGGTCACGCCGCAGTAACACCAGAGTGATCCGTTCTCTGAGAAAACAGAGGCCTGCCCCCGATCACAGGGCGGGCTTCTTGATTAGAAAAGGAATAGACCATGGAACTTAATGACCTTGAAAAGATCCGTTATGAAAAGATCCTGCAGATGCGCGATAGCGGGGTTGAGCCATACCCGACACGCACCGAGGTAACCAGCACGACCGCTGACGCGATTAAAGCGTTTGAGCAATCCGAAGAAAGCGGGAGCGCTGAGCCGCTCACCGCCATCCTGGGGGGTCGGCTGCGCGCGGTGCGCCTGATGGGGAAACTGGCGTTCGCGCATATCGAAGATGGCAGCGGCCGCATTCAACTCTTCTTCCGGGTTAACGAACTGGGTGAAACCGAAATGCAGCGCTTCAAAGACCAATTCGACCTGGGCGATTACATTCAGGCGGGCGGTGACCTGGTACGCACGCGCACTGGCGAGGTAAGCCTGCTGGTGCGTCACTTCAAGATGCTGGCCAAAGCCATTACGCCCCTGCCCGCTGCCAAGGACGAGGTGGTGGATGGTCAGGTGGTGCGCCATGCCACCCTCTCGGACCCCGAAACCCGCTACCGCCAGCGCTATGCGGACCTGGCGGTGAACCAGGAGGTGCGCCAGATCTTCCGCACACGCACAGCAGTGGTGCGCGCGCTGCGCGGTTTCCTCGACGACCGCGGCTTCCTGGAAGTTGAAACCCCCATACTGCAGCCCATCTATGGCGGCGCGGCTGCCAAGCCCTTCGTCACCCATCACAACCAGTTAAAACAGGACCTTTACCTGCGTATATCTTTTGAGCTTTATCTCAAACGCCTCACCGTGGGCGGTTTTGACCGGGTGTATGAAATCGGCCGTGACTTCCGCAACGAAGGCGTCTCTTACAAACACAACCCGGAGTTCACGCAACTTGAGTTCTACTGGGCGTACGCGGATTATCTTAAAGTAATGGAAATGACCGAGGAGATGATCGCCCACGTGTGTGACACGGTGTTTGGCACTCGCAAGTTGACATACGACGATATTGAGTTGGATTTCAACCCGCCCTGGCGCCGGGTGAACCTGCGTCAGAGCCTCATCGAGAATGCCAACATTGATATTTCTCTCTACCCGTTTGCTGAAGCCCTTGAAAACGTAATGGTTTCCCTCGGTATGAAGGTCAACCCGGGCGAAGCGCGCGGTAAGCTCATCGAGCAACTGCTGGAGGAGTTCGTGGAGCCCACCCTGGTGCAGCCGACTTTTATGTATGATTACCCGCGTGATATTTCGCCGCTGGCCAAGAACGTGCCTGGCGACCCCTCGACCGTAGAGCGTTTCGAAGGTTTCGTGTGTGGCATGGAACTTTGCAACGCCTTTACGGAACTGAACGACCCGCTGGAACAGGAAAAACGTTTTCTTGAAATGGGCCGCGATTACAAGGCAGACGATGAAGAACAGCACCCCATGGATGAAGACTACCTCAACGCCATGTCCTATGGCATGCCGCCGCAGGGCGGGTTTGGCATGGGTATCGATCGCCTGGTGATGCTGTTAACCGGGCAGAAAAACATCCGCGAGGTGCTGCTCTTCCCACCCCTGCGCGAACGCGACGACTAATAATCACGGTCATGTCCCGCCCCGGTTACCAAAACGTGACCGGGTATTTTTTTACGCAGCGCGCGACTGTATAATAAAGACAGCGAGGTTAGTATGAATACCTATCCCCCCATCCGCCGTTCTCCCATCGCCGGAGCCTGGTACCCGGCCAACCAGGATGTGCTGCGCAGTGAGATCAATGAATACATTGACGCAGCAACACCCACACTGCTGCCGGGTGAAGTGACTGGTCTTATTGCTCCTCACGCCGGATATTTCTATTCCGGGGCCACTGCCGGGTACGCCTACCGCTGCGTTAAAGGAAATGCGTACGATGTTTGCGTCATCTTCTCACCGCTGCATGATTACATGCCCAACAAACTGCTTACCAGCGCCCACCGGGCTTACGCCACTCCCCTTGGAGAGGTACCGATAAACCAGGAACTGGTGAAGATGTGTTCCGTGAACATAGAAAAAGAAACGGGTGAAACACTGCAGCATATCGCCAATGACCACGAGCATTCGCTTGAAATCCAACTCCCATTCCTGCAGGTGGCGTTGAGCGCACCCTTTACCCTGATACCAATAATGGTACGCAGCCAGGAACCCGCTTTGTTGGAGTCTGCTGCCGCCGCTATTACGCCCGTACTCAAAAAGCACAAGGTGCTGCTGGTAGCCAGTACCGACCTTTCGCATTTCTACACACAGGGTGAAGCAATTCAACTGGATACCAGCATGCTGCAGCAAATCACCGCGTTTTCACCTGAAGGCGTGTTGAGAGCGGAACGCTGTGGCGAAGGTTTTGCCTGCGGCGCCGGCGCGGTAGCCTTCATGCTGTGGACAGAAAAATTCCTCGGCGCCACCAGGGTTACGCTGCTGCACCACAGTACCTCCGCGGACGCCTCCGGTGATAGCAACCGCGTGGTCGGTTACGGTGCACTCGCGGTTACGCGCTGAATTACTTCCATGCCTCATTACGCCCGTGTCTCCGTCAATATTGCCCAATTAACTGAGCTTTTTGATTACCAGCTGCCTGCCGGGCTTGAACACCTGATACAGCCGGGCACGCTGGTAACCGTGCCCTTTGGCAGGCAGTCCGCGCAAGGCATTGTTGTCAGCCTGCTTGAAACCCCCGCGGTTGCCGAAACCAAACCCATCGCCACTGTTGTGGACGATGTGCCGGTATTGACCTCCTGGCAGATGCGTCTGGCAGCACTAATGGCACACGATAACCTGGCCACCCTGCCGCAATGCCTTGACCTGATGGTACCGCCAGGGCTCAGCCAGCACGCGGATATGCTGGTACAGCGCACCGAAGGAAAGCGCTCAACCACCATGGCACCCGTGCAGCAGCGTCTACTCGCTCTGCTGGATAAACGCGGCGCCCTTCGCGGGCGCCAGGTGGACGCGGCATTGCCCCGGGTGAACTGGCGTGAGAGCCTGCCGGCTTTGGTTAAGGCCGGCCTGGTGGAAACCCGTTCCATCCTGCCCCCTCCCTCTGTCCGCCCAAAAGTCGTCCGTACCGCGCAGTTTAGCGCGCCGCGAGGGTGGCGCGACGACCCCAAGGTCAACATCGGTAAAGCGGGTACAAGCGCAGCACAGCGCCGTAAGGCAGCGCTTGAGTTCCTCGAGCAACAGGCGATCCCGGTAACCATTTCTTGGGTTTACGCTGAGAGCGGAGCCACCTCCGCGGACCTCAACCGTCTTGCCGAACTGGGACTCGTCATCCTTGGCGAGACCGAAATCTGGCGCGACCCGTTGGAAAAACTGCAACCCGTGCTCACCCGTTCCCCTGTGCTCACCAGCCACCAGCAGGAAGTCTGGCAGGAGATCCATAACCAGCTCATGGATGCTTCCACGCGCAAGCCGAACCTGCTGGTCGGCGTCACCGGCTCAGGAAAAACCGAAATCTACTTGCGAGCCGCTGCTGCTGTGCTGGAAACGGGGAGAGGCGTTTTCATCCTTGTCCCGGAAATATCGCTCACCCCGCAGACCGTGAAGCGCTTTTTCGCGCGCTTCCCCGGTAAGGTGGGGTTGATTCATTCAAAACTTTCTCCGGGCGAGCGCTACGATACCTGGCGGCGCATACGCGCGGGCTTATTGCCCATCGTCGTCGGACCGCGCAGTGCGCTCTTCTCGCCGCTGCCCGACCCTGGTTTGATCGTTATCGATGAGGCGCACGATGCTTCTTACCGCCAGGAGGACACGCAGCCGCACTACCATACCGTGCAATGCGCGCTCTTGCTCAGCCAAATCAACAGCGCCTGCCTGCTGCTGGGCAGCGCCACACCGGATGTGGAAACCCTGTATCAGTTTGAACAGAACCACTGGCGCGTTCACCGTCTTCCCCGGCGCATCCTGGCACACGCCGCGTGGAACGGCAAAGAACCTGAAACTGTACCGCCGCTCTTCACCGATCTGCCGCGAGTTGAAGTTGTGGACATGCGTCGAGAATTGAGCGCCGGCAACCGCTCAGCCATCAGCCAGGCGCTGCATACTGCACTGGAGAATGTGTTGCAGCGCGATGAGCAGGCGATTCTCTTGCTCAACCGCCGCGGCAGCGCCTCGTATGTTTTTTGCCGTGACTGCGGATTTGTGATGCGCTGCCCGCGCTGCGAAACCCAGCTCACCTGGCACGCTGACGAAAATTCACTTATTTGCCACACCTGCAATTACCGACGCGCGCTGCCGCTGGCATGCCCTTCCTGCAATAGTAAGAACATTAGGCAATTCGGCCTGGGAACAGAGGGCCTGGAGAAATACTTAAGTGAACAGCTCCCATCCGCGCGCCTGCTGCGCTGGGATGCCGACACCGCCCGTTACCACGGCGCTCACGACCTCATCCTGGACCATTTCATCCAGCACCGGGCTGATGTGCTCATCGGCACGCAAATGCTCGCCAAGGGGCTCGACCTGCCGCTGGTCACCCTGGTGGGCGTGGTGCTGGCTGATATCAGCCTCAACCTGCCGGATTTTCGGGCTGCAGAGCGTACCTACCAGCTGCTCACCCAGGTGGCAGGCAGGGCGGGACGCAGCGGTCGCGGCGGCAGGGTCATTTTGCAAACCTTCCAACCCGAACATTACGTCATCCGGGCAGCCGCGGCTTACGATGCCGAGGGATTCTACAAGACCGAACTGGCTTATCGCGAACGCACCGGATATCCACCTTTCTCCAGGTTGTTGAAGATTGAATTCAGGCACACTGACCCATTGGCGGCGCAAAATGGCGCTCTGGCAGCCGGGGAGCAATTAAGGCACTGGATTGACACGGAGAACTACCGCAACACTTCGATTATTGGACCGGTCCCCTGTTTTTACCAGAAAAGGTCGGGGTATTTCCGCTGGCAGGTGATCATCCGCGCGCCTGACCCGCGCCTGGTGCTTGAACACCACCCCCTCACTACCTGGCAAAACCCCGGATTGCTGGTGGATATAAGCCTCGACCCGTTAAGCCTGCTTTAAAAGCCAAACGGGAGGGAATTCTCCTCCCGTTTGGCATTCCATCTAAAAAATCCTAGTAACCCAACACCGACCAGGGGTTTACGAAACCTCCGTTCAAGCGAACCTCGAAGTGCAGGTGCGACCCGAACGAGCGGCCGGTATTGCCCGCAGCGCCGATAACTCCGCCCCGGTAAACACCCTGACCGCAGGAGACATATACCTGTGAAAGGTGAGCGTAAAGCGTTTCGTAGCCATTGCCGTGGTCGATGACCACCAGGTTACCGTAACCCGAGTCATTCCAACCGGCGTACACTACCGTGCCGCTGTCAGATGCGTAAACCGCGTCGCCTACGCCGGCTGAAATATCAATGGCAAGGTGATAACTGGAGAAATCAAACCCTGAAAGGTCATACTGCGAACCTGGCCACAGGAACGATGTAGAGCCAATGAGCACGTAGTTGGTTGAACCACATCCACCCGGTCCAGCGATTTCACGTGTCGCACCGGAACCGGAGGTATAAGCCAGCGGTACGATCCAGGATTGGATCTCGCGGTAGCCGCCAGGAATCATCACATAATCCAACCCCGCAACAGAGGGAGTGGTAATGTCCATATGATTGGAAGGCCAGCGGATGATATCCTCGACATTTGCGTCGTATTTCTCCGCCAGTTTTTCGAGGGTATCGCCCTCTTGCAATTTATAGTAGATGCCGTCTGTGGGTGGAATGATCAACTGCCAGCCAGGATTCAGATAAGTCGGGTCATCGTGCAACAGGTCGTAATTGGCCCATAAAATCGTTTCCGGCTTCAGGTTGTATTTCTTGGCGATGGCGAAGATGGAATCGCCTTCTTCAACGGTGTGTTTGATGGCAAAATGCCGCACGCCCTCGGGGATGGTCGTGTCCAGGCTGGCGGCTCTTACCAGCGAATAATCCGCCCGGGTGGTGGTTAAAGCCGGCAACTCAATTTGAGCACCCGTCTCAACACTCAATGGCTGATGGTTCTTAGTAAACACATCGGCGGGATTAAAGCGGAACAATACCGCCAGCAAAATTGCTACCATTAAAAGAGTTCCCCCCCATGAGAGAATAGCCGTCCAGGATGGGGCCGATTTAGCGGGACTTACAGGGGTTACCTGTTTTTCCGGCTCTATTGGCGCATCCGGGACTGGTTGTTTTTTAATCACTTAGTCCTCCGTTAAATTCTCCAGGAATTCCATATTGTCTTTGGTGCGCGCCATACGCTGTAAAATCGCNNTACATGCGCCGCATCAACCATACGCGCGGCAGGATATCCGGTCCTAACAGCAGGTCTTCGCGGCGGGTGGACGAACGTTCAATGTCAATGGCGGGGAAAACGCGCCGTTCCTGCAACCGGCGTGACAGGTGCAACTCCATGTTGCCGGTACCTTTGAACTCTTCGTAGACCACATCATCCAGGCGCGAACCGGTATCCACCAGGGCCGTGGCGATAATGGTTAACGAACCGCCCTCCTCGATATTGCGCGCCGCGCCGAAGAACTTCTTGGGCGGGTAAAGCGCCGAGGGGTCCATGCCGCCAGAAAGGGTGCGCCCTGAGGGGTTGACCACCAGGTTGTAGGCGCGTGCCAGGCGGGTGAGCGAGTCCATCAGGATGACCACGTCACGACCGATTTCCACCAGGCGTTTGGCGCGTTCGAGCGTGATTTCAGCGGTGCGCACGTGCGCGCTGACCGGTTCATCGAAGGTTGAAGCCACCACTTCCGCGTCCACCGAGCGATCCATATCGGTTACTTCTTCAGGGCGTTCGCCGATGAGAGCGATGATCAGGTGTATCTCGGGGTTGTTGGCGGTAATTGAGTTTGCGAGCTGTTTAAGAATAGTCGTTTTACCCGCCTTGGGGGGCGAGACGATCATGCCGCGCTGACCGCGACCGATAGGAGCAATCAGGTTGATAACCCGCGAAGAAAGAATGTTCTTATCGGTCTCCAGGTCGAAGCGCTTATCCGGGAAGATCGGGGTGAGGCTTTCAAAAGTCTTGCGGTTGCGCATTTCTTCAGGGGCAATGCCGTTAACGCTCTCCACTTTGAGCAGCCCGTAATGACGCTCGGCGTCACGCGGTGGTCTTACCGCGCCGATGACCAGGTCCCCCATGCGCAGGTCATGTCGGCGCAGCTGCGCCTGTGAAACATAAACATCCTCAGGACCGATAGAATAGTTGGTGCGCAAGAAGCCCACACCTTCCGGGGTGATTTCAAGCACGCCACCGCGGACTTCAAGTCCTTCCTGCTCAGCTTCTGCCCTGCGGATATTGATGATCAGGTTCTCTTTTTTCAATCTTTTCGCGTTGGGGACTTTGAGTTCCTCCGCAACCGCGCGCAGCGAGGATAGGGAGGCGTCTTCCATTTCAAGAATTTTCATAGGTTCATGTCCATCAGTATAGGTTGGATATTGTCACCCCGACCTGGAATCAGGTTCGGGACTGCTAATAAATTTTTCTGGGGCGGGATTTTTTGTCTTCCAGTTTCATCCGTGAAACCGGAAATTACCTTTTCAATATTGTTATTAACTCAAGTAAAATGAGTATATCATGGAAAAAAACCTGATGCAAGTCAAGGGTTTTGAGTAAAATATCCCTTTGTAAATAAATATTGCGGACATTAAAGGCGAGTGTCAATGCGTTTTTCAACTAAGGTTAATTTATGGGTAGTTCTGATTTATGTCATCTTCTGCTCGGCATGCACCCCACGCCTGGCTTCTGCCCCGCTGGTTGTGGACCCGCCTTCAGCACTCACGGCCACACGCGCCTCAACCCCGCCAGCCACGCCCGCTGCAGAGCTACCCGCACCGGTCGATCCAACGGTTACGCCAACGGTCGAAATCTGTCAGACCAGCCTTGTGAAAGCCATCCCGGTATATGATGAAAACGGGTTGTTAAAATCCTTTGATACCTCCGACAATTTCGTCGTGTTGACCATCGATGACGGCTATAACGACGAAGTGCTCAATCAGATGCTGGACATACTGGAAGAGAATGACGCCCGGGCGACCTTTTTCCTCGTGGGTACATCCTTCTCCCAAAAAATCCAGAAAGAAACCTTTCAACGCCTGGTAGATAACGGGCATGACATTGGTTACCACAGTCACACTCACCCCCAGGTGAGCATCATCGACGGTATGTCCCTTGAGGATTGGTTACGAGATTACCAGGATTGGTCTGAGGCTTTAAGAGCGGTAATCGGGGATGACCTCTACGAGCATGGTGTAACCCCATACGTACGCGCGCCGTGGGGAAGGTGGACGCCCGAGTTTATGCAGGCAACTAACGAACAGGGTTTCTTCCCGGTATACTGGAGTGCGGATGAACACACCTTCGAGCCCAACCGCATGCCCCTCAAACCCGGCAGCATACTGATTCTTCATATCATCCCCGAAAACCTGGATGAGTTGCGGATATTAATGGACACAGATTGGCAGGTCATCAGCCTGCGCGAAGCGCTTGGCGAAACCTGTAAATAAATTCTGAATAGATTTGTAATTATCCCAGGTACTCTTTTAGAAAACGGCTGCGCGTTGGATGGCGCAGTTTACGCAGCGCTTTGGCTTCTATCTGGCGGATGCGTTCACGCGTCACGTTGAAGTAACGGCTCACTTCTTCCAGCGTGTGGTCTTTACCGTCGATCAATCCAAACCGCAGTTCTAATACCTGCCGTTCGCGTTCTGATAAGGCTGCCAGCGCATTTTGCACCTGTTCGCGCAACATCTCGCGGGCTGCCGCGTCCATCGGTTCCAGCGCTTCATCGTCCTCAATAAAATCACCCAGCTGGCTGCTTTCTTCATCGCCCACCGGTCGCTCCAGCGAGATCGGCTCTTCCGCTGATTGCAAGATACGCTGCACTTTCAAGGTTGCCCAAGACCAGCGCCGCTGCATTTCACCTTCAAGTGGCTGGTTGGTAACCCGTGCTCTTTTGATCGCTGCCGCATCTTCCGTTGAGATGAGATCTGATTCCAGAGCCAGTTCCTCGAGTGTCGGCTCCCTTCCGAGCTCCTGCACCAGGTTGCGCTGAACCCGTAAAATGCGCGTGATGGCTTCAAAGAGGTGTACCGGTATGCGGATAGTGCGGGCATGCTCGGCTATGTAACGGCTGATTGATTGCCTGATCCACCACGTAGCGTAGGTGCTGAATTTAAAACCACGGGTTGAATCAAATTTGGTCACCGCACGCAACAAACCCAAGTTGCCTTCCTGGATCAGGTCCAGAAACGAGATTCCCCGCCCAAGGTAGCGCTTGGCGATGCTCACCACCAGCCGCAGATTAGCCCGAATCAGTGTCTGATTGGCTTCTTCAGACCGTTTACAAACCTCTTCAACTTCACCTTCCAGCGTATTATCATCTGGCAGTCGCCTTCTCAACCAGGCTGTCTCGGGTATAGTATCGTGACGGGTGACATAGTCAAGAAGAGCACTGGATACCCGTTCCGGCAGCAGATACATGCACAGAAAAACCGTGAAAGCCTGCCTGACCAATCCTTCCCATACGGGGTCCTTCCCCCACAGCCCATTGTCGAGGTAGTTGCGCAGGTAGGAGGGTTCATCCGATTGCCATGAGTGCCTGAGGAACTGCGCCTCTGCGAGCGTCAACGCGAAGTCAGGACACTCGATTAATCCCATGCGTTCAGCGTCTTCCTGTAATCGCTTCCACGAAGTCGTTAATTCTGTAATTATGGCAGCATACAAGGCACGGAAGTGATTTTTTTTTCCGGGGCAGGGGCGGATATGCTGGCGCAGTGATTTTATTCTCACATTGGCTTCGATCCTGGCCGCAAGCCTGAATTCAGCGTCTGCATCCAGCAGATTGATTTGACCAATCTCTTTTAGATACAGGCGCACAGGGTCTTCGGTCAATTCCAGTGCGATGGCCGGGTCTTCAAGAATCTCAGCCGGATCTTCCGCTTCAATCTCGCTCCATTCGGCAGCCGCCAACGCGATGCCCGCCTCTTCCGTTTCCTGACCTTCGGGCATGTTCTCATGACCGCTGGTAGAATTTGGGCTGTCTATTTGAGGTCCGGGTTGACCGATCCCATCGGAGGGTTTGCACTCTTTTATATGCTGCACGTGTGGTCGCGCTGACTTTACCATCGTTGTTTTACGCGCAGTGGTTGTTTTTACAATCGCTTCCGCCTGACCAGAATTCTCCTTCTGGGGCTTTGACCGCTGCGCTGGTTTCTTCTGGCCGGAGGACATGGGTTAACTATACCATAAAGTGATTTTTCAACATTTTCTACGTGCGAGCCAGTGCCAGGTCAAGTTTTCCACGGGCGAGCGTGTTGTTTAATATCATGGACTGCAGTACCTGGTCATCGCGGTCCGTGTTCTCCTCCTCCTGGAGGTAGCGCAACTGGCTGATGACCTGATTAATACGGATCAGGCGTAACGAGATGAGTGTGCGGTACATATCTGACAAAATCATCTCGTTTTGATTTATTTTAAGGTTGTTGTCCGCGATCAGTTCGGTAAGCCGTTCCGCGAAAGCATTCGCGGCATTATCCTTCAGATATTCCAACACATCCAGGGCATCTTGTTTCATCCCTTTTATCAGGCACTTTGCCAGTTCATTGTTCTGTGCATCATCAAAATCAGCGGCTGAGAGAGAATCGACCCCTGCGGACTTCAAGCGCCGCTCCAGTTCGTAATAGCGATTGGTGTCACGCAATAAGAGCGCTAAAAAGTGTTTCTCCATTTGCAGGGTGCGGTTATCTACGATTCTCACCCCTGGCTGAGCAGCTGCCGTCTGAGTCTCTTGGGCCGTTGCTGAGCTGACCCGACGAGTCCGCTCGCGTACTTTTTGACTGCCCATCAATGAGCGTTCATCCACCTTCAAGAGGCGCGCCAGTTGCTGCCGGTAAGTATCGCGCTCCACCGCGGAAGGGACATCTTCGATCAACGGGGTAACCTGCGCAGCGATGGCGGATTTTACTTTGGCGTCTTCCAGGTTCTGCCCTGCTGCCAGTGTTTCCATCACATGCACCACGATGGGTTTGGCGCTCTCCAGCACCCGCTGCCAATCCTGCTTATCCTTGAGCACCACATCATCCGGATCCAATCCGGGTGGAAGTGTGGTTACCCGCACATCTGCCTGCAATCGGGCTTCGTGCTTCAACAATCCGCGCGGGTCATAAGTCAGCTCAGTTTCACGGTCCAGTGCCTGGCGGGCGATTTCAACACCGCGCAGCGTAGCTTTCTCGCCCGCCGCGTCGGCATCCAGCGCCAGCACGATACGCCGGGTATATTTCTTCAGGTAGCGCAGCTGGTCTTCATTGAGCGCGGTACCCATAGGAGAAACGCTATTGGCAAAACCATTCTGGTGCAAGGCGATGACATCCAGGTAACCCTCCACGATCACCACCTGGTCGGCATCACGAATGGCTTTTTTGGCCATATTCAACCCGTAGAGCAAGCGACTCTTGTTGAACAAGGGGGTTTGCGGAGAGTTCAGGAATTTTGGCACGTCCTCGGGGTCGAGCACGCGCGCGCCGAAACCAGCCATTTTGCCGGCGCCATCACGGATGGGGAACATGATGCGGTTGCGGAATTTGTCATAATATCCGCCTGAATCCTTCTCTATCAGTAGCCCCACTTCGGTCATTTGCTCTAGCGCGTGCCCTTTTCCGCTCAGATGACTCAGCAACGCTTCGAAGGAATGCGGCGCGTACCCCAGTTCAAAAGTTTCAATGGACGCGGGGGTGATGCCGCGTTTCAATAAGTAATCATACGCCGCGCGCCCGGCTGGCGTTTTGGTTAATTGAAACTGGTAATATTTGACACTTTCCTCGAGGAGCTGGCGCAGTGTTTCGTACTGGTCTTCTTTTTCCCTGCGTTCAGGCGTCATTGGCGTCAGGGTTACTCCCGCCTTTGCTGCCAGGTACTTGAGGGTTTCAGCAAAATCCCAGCCTTCGCGTTTCATCACGAATTTGAAGATGTCGCCGCCCTCATTGCAGGCGCCAAAACAATGCCAGGTGCCATTATCCGGAAACACGGCAAAAGCCGGGGTCTTAGAGTTTGGGTGGAAAGGACAGAAACCCGTGTAACTCCTGCCGGAACGGCGTAATTTTACCGTTTCGGATACGATGTCAACGATATCCAGCCTGGCTTTGATTTCATCAACCGCGGTCATATGATCAATTGTAGTACATAAAACTGATCAAAGTCGGAGAGTAAATAACTAAAAGCCCTCCAGCCTCGAAAGGTCGGCAACTCCGCGCATCAAAGCGGAGACGCCCTGCAGCAGACCCAATCGATTGGCGCGCAAGGCGGGTTCATCAGCCATCACCAGCACGGTGTCAAAAAAAGCATTGACAGCCGGGATCATCGGCAGGAAAGCGTTCAGGGTATCCGTAACCGATCCTGCGCGGCGCGGTGTTTGTGCTGCCCTCTCTAACGCTTTGTGCAAATCCACCTCGGTGGGGTCCACGAACGCCCCCGGGTCTACCGGATAGGTTTGCCCCTGGTCGCGGGTGATGCGCACACAGCGCGCGTAGGCCGGCAGGACCAAGTTCCAATCCTCCCGTTCAACCCAATTTCCCAATTCCTTCACCTCGCGCTGTGCGCCAGCCGGGTTATTGGCCTGTTCTGCCAGTACCGCATCAACAACATCATAACGCGCGCCTTGTTCAATCAGCATGTTGCGCAGGCGGCCGATGATGAAATCGGCGCAAGCCTGAAAGTTCTCTGCGGTGACCGTGATGGGTAGATTTTGCGCTGCCAATTCCATCCATTTACGCAGGTCGAAATCCATGTCAAACGCTGCCAGCAATTGCACCAGCCCGATGGCTGTACGGCGTTGAGCGAAGGGGTCACGGGCACCGGTGGGCGCCAGCCCGGCGCCAAAAAGACCCACCAGTGAATCCAGCCTGTCTGCCAGTCCGACGACCAGCCCGGCTTTCGAGCCTGGAACAGCATCGCCGGTGTAACGCGGTAGGTAGTGTTCGCGGATGGCGTCTGCCACAGCTTGCGGTTCACCTGAGTGGAGCGCGTAATACCGCCCCATGATGCCCTGCAGCGAGGTCATTTCCACCACCATATGTGTGACCAGATCTGCCTTGCACAACTCGGCGGCGCGCCGCGCGGTTGACTTCTCCGCTGTGGATAGACCCAGCGCGTCCCCCAGAGGATCCACGAGGGCGGTGACCCGGCGTGATTTTTCCAGCATCGAGCCCAGTTTATGCTGAAAGGTGAGCGTTCCCAGCCGTCCAAGCATGTCTTCAAGTTTATGTTTCAGGTCTTCTTTAATAAAGAATTGCGCGTCAGCAAAACGCGCCTTGATGACCTGTTCGTTGCCATCGGTGACCACGTCCGCGCCACGGTCGTCTCCGTTGCGAATGATGACAAAATACGGCAGTAATTTGCCCGCATCATCGATCACCGGGAAATAACGCTGGTGTTTCTTCATAACCGAAATGAGAACCTCGGGCGGCAATTCCAGGTGCGCGGGGTCGAAGCGGCCCAGCAGCGCGGTGGGGGCTTCAACCAGCCAATTCACTTCTTCCAACAACTCTTCATCCGCAAGTGGCGTTCCGCCTACCTGTACACAAAGTTCGTTCACCTGCTGTCTGATGGTATTTTTACGTTGCAACGGGTCAAGTATGATCCCCTGACGCGATAGAAAGGCTTGATGGTCCGCCAGGGAGGTGAGGGCTTTTTCGGCCGGTTCATTGAACCGCAGCCCACGGGTGATATTCGTTGCGCTGATACCCGCGAATTTGAAGGGAATGGTAGCACTTCCCAACAGCGCGGTCAACCAACGCACCGGCCGCGAAAATGGCACATTGGTTTGGTTCCAGCGCATGGTCTTTTCGAATTTGATGCCTTCCACCAGCCCAGGAAGCGCCTCGTGCAGCACCTGGTGGGCAGGGAGGGTCTCTTCCTTTACCAGTGCCACCAGGTAAGTACCGCCATCGATCTCGCGCGTCTGCAAATCTTGCAAGTTCACACCCTTACTCTGGGCAAAACCCTCAGCAGCGCGGGTGGGCTGCCCGGCGGTATCATAACCGCGGCTGGCCGGCGGACCTTTGACAAGGGTCTCTTTGGCTTCCTGACGTGGCGCCAGGTTTTCAACCATCACTACCAGGCGACGGGGAGTGCCCTGAATGGATACCTGACCGTGTGCCAGTCGCAAGTCATCCAGCAGCTGCGGTACACGCTCGCCCAATTGGTCTAACGCGCTCTGCAGTTCGGCTACCGGTAGTTCCTCGGTGCCAATCTCCAGCAAGAAAGGTGCGGGAGCCATCGGGAAAGCGTTCTGGTCAACCGCGCTCGTACTTGCAGCTACTGTTTTCTTCTGCTCTCTCAACCAGGGAAAGTCCAGTTCCTGGCGCCTGGCAACGTACGCCTCTGAAATATTGCGCGCCATTTCGCGCATCCTGCCGAACATGGCCTGGCGCTCGGTCACACCCACCGCGCCGCGGGTATCCAGGATATTAAAGGTGTGTGAACATTTCAAAAGATAATCATAAGCAGGCAGAACCAGCCCTTTCTCCAGCGCTTCAGTTGCTTCCGCCTGATACAACTGGTAAAGCAGGCGCATGTGTTCTACATCAGCCACTTCGAAGTAGTATTTACTGTGTTCCACCTCAGCCTGCAGGTTCACATCACCATCAGTGAGGGTATCGTTCCAGCGCATGTCACGGAAATGATGCACCCGCTGCAGCGGCATGGTGATGCGCTCGAGCCCGTAGGTGATCTCCACTGAGACCGGGTCGAGCATCAGTCCGCCAGCCTGCTGGAAATAAGTGAACTGGGTGATTTCCTGGCCATCGAGCCATACCTCCCAGCCAAGCCCCCAGGCGCCCAGCGCCGGTTGCTGCCAGTTGTCTTCCACAAAGCGGATGTCGTGTTCACGCGGGTCGATGCCGATGGCTTTTAACGATTCCAGGTAGATTTCCTGCGGGTTGCCCGGATCGGGCTTGAGAATCACCTGGAACTGGTAATGCTGCTGAAAGCGGTTGGGATTCTCACCATAACGCCCGTCATCCGGCCTGATGGAGGGTTCCACGTACGCCACCTTCCAGGGTTCCGGACCCAGCACGCGTAAAAAGGTGGCCGGGTTCATGGTGCCGGCGCCCACCTGGCTATAATATGGCTGCCAGATCAGGCATCCCTGGTTGGCCCAGAATTGCTGCAGTGACATGAACACGGATTGAAAATCGAGCGCTTTGTTCATAAATACTCCGGGAAACGGTGGCTTTTAAGTGTTCCAATTATACCCCGAGTGCCAAAAGCGCCGCTTACATAATAAGCCTTGCGTAAACGCGCTTACATTGGTTTGAGAATTTGCCTCAGGAACTCGGGTGAGTTCAGGCTGCGTTCGAGCAGGTAGGTGAGGTAATAATGCTGCAGGGCGTCTATCTCGTGGCGGATGGCCGCCGGGGGGTCAGCGCGCAATGCTTCTTGATAATTACTGCGTTGGAAGTGACGTAAAAAGCGCAGCGCATCCAGTGAAACCGGTCGCCTGCTCTGACCGCGCCCGGCGCATTTTGGACACAGCACACCACCCATATCGGCTGAAAAGTACTGGTCGCGGGCGGTGACCGCTTCTCCACAGGCGGCGCATTCAAACAACAGCGGCCGGTAACCCAGCAGGTCGAGCAGGCGCATTTCATAGTATTTCACCGGGACATAGTCATCTTCAGCCATGACCAGCCTTTCCAGCGTCTCGGTGAGGAGTTTGTACAGTTGCCAGTTCTGTCCTTCTTCATACGTGAAGCGGTCAAGCAGTTCCACCACGTAAGCCGCCAGCCCCATTTTCTGCAGGTTCTCGCGCAAAGGTTGAAAGAGGTCGATGGCTTCCGCCTGGGTCACGATCCACAAGTCGTGCCCTTTAGCCAGCATAATGGCAGCGCGGGTGAAAGGCTCCAGGTGGCCGGCTTTACGAGATTGGATTTTGCGCAGCCCCTTGGCAATGGCGCGCAGCTTGCCCTGTTCGCGCGTGTAGAGCACCAGCAGCCGATCGGCTTCCCCCCAGTCTGAATGGCGCAGCACCACCGCGTCTACCCGGATATTGCGCTCGTTTCTAGGCATAAAACCTCAGAGCAGGTCTTCAGGCCTGAAAGCCCTGGGCAGCAACTCCTCCACCGTGGTATCCATGTGCGTCTTGCCCTTGGTATCCACGATCAGTACGCGGGTAGAAAGACCAAACTCAGCCATTACCTGGCGGCAGGAACCGCAAGGGGTACCGCCGTTGTCTGTCATCACCACGATGGCGGTGAAGTCGCGTTCCCCCTCAGAAATCGCTTTGAATATTGCCACCCGTTCCGCGCAGATCCCCGTGGGGTAGGCGGCATTTTCAATATTTACACCGTCATAGATGCTGCCGCCAGCAGTGAGCAGTGCCGCGCCAACCGCGTAATGGGAATAAGGCGCGTAAGCCCAGCTACGCGCGTTTCGGGCCGTCTCTATGAGCTTTTCGAGCGTCTCGTTCTCAATCTGTGTCATTATCTTTATCCTGTTTCTCTAACTTCACTGCGCGTATCCTGCCAACGCGGCGGTGGTGAACCCCTTCCACCGTTAAACGCCAACCATCAAAGACCAGCTCATCCCCCTCTACGGGCACCCGTCCTTCCTGGCTGTAAAAATACCCGCCCAGCGTATCCGTCTGGTCGGTTTCCAGTTCGGTGCCCAGAGCATCATTGAAGTCATCCAGTGAAACCCTGCCGAGGAATACAAACTCATTATCTGTAATCTTCTCCACCAGCCGCTCTTCGCTCTGGTCAAACTCATCACGGATCTCACCCACAATCTCCTCGACAATATCCTCGAGGGTTACTAAACCTGCCATGCCGCCGTATTCATCCACCACCACCGCCAGGTGAATGCCTTTGGCCTGCATTTCCGCAAGCAGTTCATCCACCTTTTTTGATTCGGGCACAAAATACGCCGGCCGCAGGAACTTACGGATGGTCTGGTTTTCTGCGGGGGTGGTTTGCAGTTTCAATAAATCTTTGGCGTACAACAACCCGACCACATTATCAATGACCTCTTCGTAAACCGGCGCCCGAGAATGCCCTGATCCAATGAACTGATTGATGGCTTCATACAACGGTGTGTTCACATCCAGCGCCAACACCTCGATGCGCGGCACCATTATCTCACGGCAAAGCGTCTCGCCAAACTGGAAGATGGAATAGATCATCTTGCGCTCGTCCGGCTCCAGCCCGCCTTCAGGTTCGCCGACCTCCACCCAGGTCTTCAGTTCATCTTCTGAGACCGCCCCCAGGTTGCGCTGCACGGCATCACCGGTACCCTGCAAACTCACCAGCAGCGAGGAAAACGGGCTGAACAACTGGTCAATAAAACTCGCCAGTGGCGCCAGGCGCATGGCCCAGTTTTCGGGATTTTTCAACGGAAAACGCTCTACCAGGAACTCAATGGTGAGCAGGATAAAGATGGCCAACGCGAAGATGCCCAGCAACCCCGCGATGGAAAAGCGCACAGCAGCCGCTTCCAGCAACAACCAGAGCATGGCGAGCACCAGACCGTGTAGCATCGCCACCAAGAAGCGCATCGTCGCGCGCAGGCGCGTGGTTTCCAAAATTTTTATCGTGCGCTCAAGCATCTCATGGTCCTCCGTCCCCAGGTCGATCAGTTGGGGGAGGCGCGCGTTAAAAAGCGCTGCCCGCGTAATACAGACAAATAAATCGAGGGCAACAAAAACGCCTAACAGTATCCAGGCAAGCAGGGTCACTTCAATCCTTCTTCTTCATCGGACGCGCAGGGACGCCGGCAACAACTTGATTATCCGCCACATCGTGGGTGACCACGGCGCCGGCAGCGGTTTTGGCATTTTTTCCAATCTTAAGCGGGGCAACCAGCATGGTATCAGAACCGATGAAGGTGTTTTCACCTATCTCGGTGGGATTCTTGTTCACGCCGTCGTAATTACAGGTAATGGTGCCCGCGCCGATATTGACGTTTTCACCAATGTTGGCGTTGCCAATATATGAGAAGTGCCCCATCTTCACCCCGGCTGCCAGTTTAGAATCCTTCACCTCGCCAAAATTGCCCATGTGCACGCCGCGCCCCAGGTGCGCCCCTTTGCGCAGGTGACAAAACGGGCCCATCCCGACTTCGTCCTCCACCACCGCTCCTTCAATGACCGAAGCCAGCAGGTGGCAGCGTTGCCCAATGGTGGAATCGCTGATGAAGGTATCCGGTCCAATCACGCAGCCTTCACCAATCACCGTGCTGCCGCTGAGCCTGGTGTTGGGCAGAAGAGTGGTGTCTCTGCCTATCTTCACATTTTCTTCTATGTAGACAAGTTCGGGGTCGGTGATGGTCACACCGGCGAGCATATGCGCGATGTTGATGCGCCGGCGTATTACCCTCCCGGCTTCGGCCAGGTGCACGCGGTTGTTGATGCCGAAGGTTTCTTCCTCATCAGCCACCGTGATGCCCGTGACACGCTTTCCTTCTGCTACCGCTACCGCCACGATGTCCGTCAGGTAGTACTCGCCCTTGGATGAAATGCGTATCTTTTTCAGCGCCTGCCATAACCAGGGAGAGTTGAAACAATAGGCGCCGACGTTCAGCTCGTCAATTGCCAGTTGTTCAGGCGCCGCCTGGGCTTCTTCAACGATAGCGGTCACCTCTCCACCCGCACCGCGGAGAATGCGCCCGAAACCGCGCGGGTTTTTGGAACGCACCGAGAGTAAGGTCAGCGGTCCGCTACTTTGCGATTGCGTGTTGACCAACAGCGCCAGAGTATTTGCTGAAAGCAACGGCATATCCGCTGAAATGACCAGCACCAGCCCGCTGTCATCACCCAGCAGGCTTTCCGCAGCCTGTACAGCGTTAGCGGTACCCAGGCGCTGCTGTTGCACTGCGTACTCTACGGATTCTCCGAGCGTGCTGCGGACCTGTTCTGCGCCGTTACCGATGACCACCACGGTTCGGTCGGATGCAACCGCGGCAGCCAGGTCGACCGAATATTTCACCAGCGCTTTACCGTTCAATAGATGCAACACCTTGGGTAGGGTCGAGTTCATGCGCGTGCCCTGACCGGCGGCGAGGATAATGGTAGCAAGATTCATGTTTCTCTCCACGAAAAATACCTGTGATTCATTTTATTCTACACCGGATATAGCACAGCCGCGCGCATTGAAGCGTGCGGCGGCTGCGCTTAAAAACACTGGTTGAAGTCTACGAGGGTCTGATTTCTGTTTCATTTACTTACTGCTCAGGCTGGGGCGCCTGGATTCGAACCAAGATCCACAGATCCAAAGTCTGGTGTGCTGCCGTTGCACCACGCCCCAATATACTCCATATGCAGTGGGGTAGATTCTAACACAAAACCCGGGAGATTGGCGGCTCCCGCCTTTCGTCTCAGTTACCGGGGCAGGCTTCACCAAGCGTAAGCGCTTCGATGTTCTTCAACCCGCTGCGCGCGCTCACATCCATTTCCAACCCACACAGGTCAGGGCGCGAAACCATGGCTTTTACATGGAAGAACAACGGCAGCGCGGGCAGTTCCTCCATTAAGATCTGTTGCATGCGCGTGGATTGTTCGAGCAGCAGCTCACGATCGAGCCCGGCTGAAAGCGCCTGTTCGCAGGCGGCGTCGTATTCATCATTGGCAAATCCACTGAAGTTGACCCCGCCGTAACGCGCGCCTAACCACTTGTTCCCGGGGGCAGGAATCTCGGAAGATGAAAACAGGAAGCAGGGCGGCTGCCTGCCGCTTGACCAGGCCAGTTCAGCCAGGTCAAAGTTGCGCCCGAAGACCAGCCCTGCCGGGCCGGCTGCGTACATGTCCGCCACGGAGAGGTAGGTAGGAGTTACTTTGATGCCGCACTCTCCCAGTGATTCCACCACAGCGGTGGTGGTAGCCGCATGCAGCTCGCTCTCGGTGACGTAATAATTCAAAGATAGTTCGGTGTTGTAGAAGATATTATCAATGTCCGTCGCCACCCTGGGGGTTGCGGGGTTGCCATCGGTATCCTGCCAACCGGCTTCTTCGAGCAACTGGGCGCCTAATTGCGGGTCGTGTGTGTAGGTCCGGGTATCCGTCGCCGCGAACGGATGATCGGGCGGCAGGTAAGTGGTGGGGATATCAGATTGATTCAGGGTAATGTAGGTCTGGATGTATTCGCGGTCAACGCAGTGAGCAATGGCCTGCCGCACACGCACATCGCCGAAGAAATCCTGGCGGTCTTCGTAAGGATTGTAAACCTCGTCATAAGTGGCTGGTTTAATACCAAAGTGCAGCCCCTCCCATTCCGGCCCCATGCCGAAGTAGGATTTCAATTCACCCTGTCCCTCCAGTTCGCGCACGCGCACAATCTGCGATTCCAGACCGGCGGAGGTATCCATGATATCGCACTCGCCTGTCAGCATCATGCTCAAGTCAGCTTCTGGTGTGGCCGGGATGAACTGGAAAACCAGGACATCAAAATAAGGCAGTCCTTCGGCCGCTCTGAAATAGCGGGCGTTCTTTACCAGCCGGATGTGGTCGCCGCTCACCCACTCTTCCACCACATACGGCCCCCAACCGAGCGGTTGGCGGGTGGTTGATGGGTCTTCGTTCATCTGGGCGGGAGTGAGTCCGGAAAGGGCATGCTCTGGCAGCGGCGACCAGAAGAAGGCCGCGGGGTTGAGCGTGAGGTAACCCGGCTGACCGACCCATTCCACGGTGCGCTCGTCCAGGGCGGTGTAGGATAAAGTACGCTCGATGTTGGTCCTGGTTACCAGGGTGGCAGCGTCGGTGCTTACAGTGTATGAGAAAACAGAGTCTTGCGCCTTGAGTGCCTCGCCATCTGACCAGGTGATGCCTTCCAGCAACGTGAATTTCACCACCATCTGCGTCAGTTCGAGTGCGGTTGACCCGTCCCACTCGACGGCGCAACCCGGCGAAGTACAGCCCGCCGGGAAAACACGCACGCCCTTTTTGAGCGCGACAATGTCACCGTTCACATTCGCCACCGGGTCGCCCTCGCTGACCGCCGCGGCGCGCAGGCTGACGCCGCCGTTTTCAACCGTCGGCAGGCTAGCGAGTATCACCGGCGAAGGCTCATAATTAATGGTATCCACCGGTCCATCGTAAATGGCTTCCAGTACGCTCCATTTGGCGCGCGAAGTATCTCCATACAGGTACAGGTCTTTCGGTTCGTCCGCCAGGCACACCACCAGGGTTTTAGGCGGCACAGGGGTAGGTGTGGGCGGCAGCGAGGTAGGTGATACGGTCTGTGTTACGGCCGCGATCGGGGCATTCCCGCACGCGCTCAGTAAGAACAGCGGTGTCAGCACCACCGCCACAAGCATTGTCACCGGTATTCGCAATGATCTCATACTCGTATCCTTTATCCTAGCGCCAATTATAAAGCATAGTCAGGCGATAAAAAAACGGCGGCCGAGGTTCGCCGCCGTTGATTTACTGTGGAACGCGTTATGACCGACCGCGCATTTTGGGGTCGAGCACATCACGCAGGGCATCACCCACCAGGTTCCAACCCATCACGAAGAAGACCAGCGTCATACCCGGCCAGACCACGATGTACCAGTAGGTCTGCAGGCTGGTGATCCAGTTGCGGGCAAAGCTAAGTACCTGCCCCCAGTCCGCATATCCCACATCGGTACCGATGCCTAAAAAGGATAATGCTGCGAAACTAAGCACCACATCACCAATGCCCAGAGAGGCAAGCACCAACGTGGGGAAAATGGCATTGGGTATGATATGGCGGAAGAGAATACGGCTGTTCTTTACCCCTGAAACCTGGGCTGCCATGACAAAATCGCGTTGTTTCACAGAGAGAATATCACTACGGATGATACGCGCGTAACCCATCCAGCCAAAGGAAATCAAAGCGATAACCACCGGCAGCACGCTCTTGCCAATCTTGGGCGTCAGCACCGCGGCGAGGATCAAAGCCGCCAGGATGCTGGGTAGAATGAGTAGCACATCTACAATCCGCATCATCAAGTTGTCCACGAGCCCGCCGTAATACGCCGAGATGGAACCATAGATGATGCCAATGAGAAAAGTGGCAACGACCACCAACAGGCCAGTTCTGAAAGCGGTGCGCGTGCCCCAGATGATACCGTAGAAAATATCGTACTGCCCTTCCGAGGTCCCCAACAGGTGCACCCACTCATCCTTCCCGGTGAGGGGTTTATACCAAAACGGGATATCCGGAACATTGCGGCGCCATTTGGAGCCCATGGGTTGCGGGTCTGATTTAAACCCGTCCCTGGGGATCCTGTACGGATCATTAGGCGTGACCGGTGGAATGATCACAGGTGCGAATACCGCAATCAAGACAAAAAAGGCGATGAGCACAAAACCGAGGCGCGATGCCGGGGTTTTTAATAAGCCCTTGACGACCCGGTAGTTATCAGGACCCAGGAAGCGTTCGACGCGCCCAATTTTGCGGAACTCGACAACGTTGCCCAGTAAAGAATTATCACCTGTAGGGGTTGTTTCTGTCATTTTCCAGCTCCTTAAGACAGGCGTACGCGTGGATCAACAAACGCGTAAATAATATCAACGACCAGGTTGGCCACAATGAGGATCAAGCCGTTGAAGATGGCGAAGCCCAGCATGGTCACAATATCCAGGCTGGTGGCAGCGCGGGCGGCAGCAGAGCCGATGCCAGGATAGTTGAACACGGTTTCGGTGATGACCACACCGCCCAGTAAGCCCACTATGCTGAAGCCTGCCATGGTGATGACCGGCAGCATGGCGTTGGGTCGGGCATGTTTAAAGATGACGTCTTTTTCTTTCAGACCTTTGGCGCGGGCGGTGACCACGTAATCCATGCGTAGCGTTTCGAGCATGGAGCTGCGCGTAACGCGCAGGAAGGTCGCCCAGTTGATGTAAGAAAGGGTCAGTATGGGCAGGATCATGTGTTTGATGGCGTCCCAAAAGACGTCAAAGCGCCCATTTAATAATGCATCAAAGGTGATGAGGTTCAGATAGGTTTTCCACTCACTTGATGAAACCACCGCCGATGCCCAATCCGAGAGCCTGCCCGGCGGCAGCCAGTTCAGCTTGGCGTAAAACAACATCAACGCCAGCAAGCCAAAAACGAATACCGGGAAGGAGGTGCCCACAATGCTGAAGATACGCGCCAGCTGGTCGATGAAGCCGTTGTGGTGAACGGCCGCCTGTACCCCCAGCCAGATACCCACCAGGATCATGGGCGCAATGGTCCAAATTGCCAGGTCGAGGGTGTTGGGGAAGCGCCTGGCAATCAAGTCACCTACAGGCATGGAGTTGGAGCGCGAGTAACCAAAATCACCACGCAGGATGCCCCCTTCACGTTCACCAGTGATCGGGTTTTTCGGACCAACCAACCAGTTCCAGTACTGTACATAAATAGGCTGGTCAAAACCATATCGGCTAATTAAACCCTCGATCACTTTCTCGTTCTTCGGGAAATCGCGTACATATAAAGCTGTCCTTTCCACCGGTGTGAGCAACTGCATCATGCCAAAAATGAGAATCGTCACACCAAACAACAACACGGGCACCAGCAAGAGACGTCTGATGATGTAAGTGAGCATCTGTCAACCTCTTTCTATCTTCGAACTTGATTTCTGAATCGCAGGTAAGGTGTTCCTGGATGTTTATCTGCGGGTCACAAACCAATTTCGGGATTTTGGGGGCCTGTTGCCAGGCCCCCAAAAACATTGTTAAACTGTTTGAACCTTAGTTCTTATACCAGGTGTAGTAGTAACCACCGGAGAAGAGCGGATTCGTGATCTGTCCATCAACCCAGCGCTGGGTAAAACCGTGCGAGGTGGCGATATACAGAGGGGCCGCTACAGCCAGGTCATAGTACAACTGGTTGGCCTGTCCGTAGATCTCTGCGCGCTTGGCATCATCGGGTTCGGTAACACCAGCGATCAAAAGCTCCTTGAACTGGTTGGTCACCTCTTCTGGTAGTCTCTGGCGTGAACCGTAGGTGCCATAGGTGTACGGCTGATACCAGTTGTAGGGATCGTGGAAGTCTTCCTGCCAGCCACCTGTAAGCAGAGGCAACTGGTAGGCACGCTGTACACGCAGGTAGGTCGCCCAGGGCAAACCAAGGGTCTCCACGCTGAACAGCTCGTTGACTTCAGCCAGGTTGCCAGCCAGGAGTTCAGCAACCGTCTGGCGGGTGTTGTTACCCTGGTTGTAGGCCATCTGCACGCGGAAGCCCGTGGTCCAGACATCGCCTTCAGGATCCTCACCAGCGGGGATGCCGTCTTTATCGAGATCAGCAAGCTTAAATTCTTCTTCGGATTTTGCCAGGTCGAAGTAGTAAGACGGAGTTTCCTCTGAGTAGCCAACCATGCCAGGCAATGACAGGTTCTTGGACTGAATTGCTTCTCCAGCGAAGACATCGTTGATGAAGAGTTCCCAGTCAAAGGCGTAATAGAAGGCTTTACGGATGTGCTCGTCGCTGAAGAAGTCAGCCGGGATACCGTTGCCATCCAGCTTGCCGGAACCGATGTAGGGGTTCGGGCTTTCTGCTGAAGTGGCAATGTTCCAGTTAGGCAGCATTACATCCTGGGTGATGCCTGGGCGGCCGATGCGCAGTTCGATAGGTTGATTGTTGCCGGTTTCGCCTTCCGCGCAGGCGGTGAACTTCGCCGCCGCGAGCTGGTCGGCATCATAACCACAGACTTCCTTCATCTCACCATAAGTATCGGTGGCAGGATCATACACGGCGAATTGACCAACAAGCGCGTCCACCTGGGAGCGGTTGGCAACCGGTACGGTGACCACATCAGCGTCGCCGGTCTGCAGCATGGCAAAGCGGGTACCCCATTCGGGAACCTGCTTGAAAATTACTTTTGCCAGTTTAGCGGGTTCGCGCCAGTAGGCGTCGTTGCGGGCGAGCACGATCTCTTCCTGGTTGGTGAAACTCTCCAGTTTGAAGGGGCCGGTGCCGTTGGCGATGGTGCTGAAGGGATTAGTGGCTGAATCTATACCATAGAAATTCTGCCAGGTTTCGCAGGTGCCGTCCCAACCGCCATTTTCAACCACCCACTCTTTATCCATGATGGAGCCCCAGCCATTGGCGATAGTTGCCAGGAAAGGACCCCAGGGTTGAGCCAGGGTCATGGTTACAGTGCCGGCAGTATCATCAGCCACAATTGCAGCCTGAACTTTTTCACAGGCAGCAACCAGCACCGCGGGATCCGCGGCAGCCAGGCCAGCCTGATCGTCGTACAGGGCGCCATCGGGATCGACCAGCAGTGAGACGTCATCAATGCCCAAACCGAGGAAAGGCTCGGTAAGCAGCAGCTGGGGTGACCAGGTGCCGCCTTGCAGTAAACCACGCTGGAAGGTGTAAGCAACGTCAGTCGGGGTCAGGTCGCCGCCTTCGTGGAATTTGACGCCGGTGCGGATCTTGAAGGTGTAGGTCAGTCCATCTGCTGAAACCGTGGGCATTTCTTCGGCGAGTTGCGGCACGAATTTGGTCAAGCTGTCGCCGTCATAGAAGACCAGGGTCTCATAGATGTTCTGAATGATCTCTCCCGACATCGTGTCGTAAGCCAGCGCGGGGTCCAGAGTATCCACACTGAGGTCTGAGTACACGATGTTCATGGTCGTGGGATCAGGTGACTTGAACTCAACCGCGGCAGGTTCCTCAGCAGCGGGTTCTTCGGCAGCCGGTGCTTCAGCGGCCGGTTCTTCAACAGCAGGTGCGGCTGTTGGCTGGGCGCAGGCGGTCAGCACAAAACTGACAACCATGAGCATAGCAAGCAGTACATATAACTTACGCATTTTTTCTCCTCCTTGTGAGAAATTCGATTGTATGGTTTTCTGACAAACTCTTTGCTATTCTTTTCATGTCTAGTGGAATTTCCATCACCTCCTTATAGGTTCCCTTTCGTTATATTTTATGGCAGGCCGCGAAGTGCCCCGGCCTTACTTCCCGCCACTCGGGGGTCTTTTCCGCGCAGAACGCATCCGCGATGGGGCAGCGGGTGCGGAAGCGGCAGCCGGAGGGGGGATTTACTGGAGAAGGCACATCACCTTCCAGCAGGATACGGTGGCGTTTTTCATTATATACAGGGTCAGCCACCGGGATTGCCGAAAGCAGCGCCTGGGTGTAAGGATGCAGAGGATTGGCAAAAAGCTCATTGCGGTCCGCCAGCTCTACGATGATTCCCAGGTACATCACCGCCACACGATTGCTGATGTGGCGTACCATCGAAAGGTCATGGGCAATAAAGAGATAAGTGAGGTTCAGTTTCTCCTGCAGTGCTTCCAGCAGGTTTACTACCTGCGCCTGAATGGATACATCCAGCGCGGAAATTGGTTCGTCGCACACAATGAAAGATGGATTCAACGCCAGTGCGCGGGCGAGCCCGATGCGCTGCCTCTGCCCGCCTGAAAATTCGTGCGGGTAACGGCCTGAATAATCGGGGTTGAGCTGCACCATGTGCAGCAGTTCTTTAACCCGCTCATCGATCTGCTTGCCGCTGGCTTCGTTGAACGCCAACAGGGGTTCGCCCACAATATCTCGCACGGTCATGCGCGGATTGAGGCTGGCGTAGGGGTCCTGGAAGATCATTTGCATTTCACGGCGCATCAGCCGCATGGGTTCTGTGCGCAGCTTGACCAGGTTGGTATCCTTGAAGTAAACATTACCGGCGGTCGGTTTATAAAGCTGCAGGATGGTGCGCCCGGTGGTGGATTTACCACAGCCGGATTCTCCCACCAGACCAAGTGTTTCTCCCTGGTGTATATCAAAAGAAACGCCATCCACCGCGTGAACCGCGCCTACCTGGCGGCGGATGACACCTCTGTAAATGGGGAAGTGCATTACAAGGTTTTCAACTCTGATCAAAACGTTGTCATATGCTGTCATGCCTGGTTACTCCCGTTTTTGGTGTCCACCCAACATGCCAGGCGATGCCCATCTGCGATTTGTTCAAGCACAGGGTTTTCCTGCCAACAGCGCTCGGTCACCCATTTACAGCGCGGCGCAAATGGACAGAGATTGGGTGTTTGATACAAAACCGGGGGCATCCCTTCGATTGAGAATAGTTTTTTATGCGCGTCCTGGTGAACTTGCGGCAGGCTGCCAATCAAACCAAGGGTATATGGATGGCGCGGGTTGGCGTAAAGTTCATACACATTGGCTTCTTCAATAATGTACCCGCCGTACATCACCATCACCCGGTCTGCGAGGTTGGCCACCACACCCAGGTCGTGGGTGATCCAGATGATGGCCATGCCCAGCTCCTGCCTCAAGCGTTTGACCAGGTCAACAATCTGCGCCTGGATGGTCACGTCCAACGCGGTAGTCGGTTCATCAGCAATCAGGATTTGTGGATTACAGGAAAGCGCCATGGCAATCATCACGCGCTGGCGCATGCCGCCGGAGTACTGGTGGGGGTAATCTTTCAGGCGGTCAGCAGCGTTGGGAATACCAACCAGACCGAGAAGTTCGATAGAGCGTTTACGCGCCTGCTCTTTGGTCATGTTCAGATGAACCATCAGCGGCTCAGCCATCTGCTTGCCAATGGTCATCACCGGGTTAAGGGAGGTCATGGGGTCCTGAAAGACCATGCTGATCTGCCCGCCCCTCACGTGCCGAATTTCCTCTGGTTCCAATTTCAATAAATCATCCCCTTTGAAAATGGCCTGGCCGGCAACAATTTTTCCGGGTGGTGAAGGAATGAGGCGCAGACAAGAAAGCATAGTAACGCTCTTCCCGCATCCGCTTTCGCCTACAACACCAAGCGTCTCGCCCTCAGACAGGTGAAATGAAACCCCGTTGACGGCGTGAACGACTCCTTCAGGGGTGTTAAAGTGAGTTTCAAGATTTTTGACTTCTAACAACTGTTCGGCCATCTACAAGTCCTTTAGAACCTAAGAAATCGAAAAGTAAAGAATTAGGAAAATGGTACTTCATAGTTTACCATTAATCACTTCTGAAAATGCGTGTGTTTTTTACAATAATCTTCTGTCAAAAAGCACTCTTAACTTAAACAGCGTTACTTCATTTCAGCAACAGGTTTGCACACGCTCACCTGGTCAAAGATTGTCAGGCACTCTGCCCAATCTCCATCGAAATCAATCAGTACATTCATCTGATACATCGACTGGTCATAGCTTTGGATAATCAAGCGGCGTTCGTTTTGCAGCATGTGTTTTATCGGGTTCAACGCTGCCAGGTGCATGTTGCGCGCCACTTCTTTTGGAACCTCCTTATCCGCGTTGTCGAGCGCAAATTGTAATAGATTATCTACAACTCTCAGCGGTTTGCGCATGAAACTGTTCAACATGGTATCAGTGGAATTGCCAACCAGGCTGAAGCTTAAGAAGCAGATAACCAGTGGTATGATGACCGCAATCGTGCCTGAAGAAAACCGGGCCTGTTCGATCAGTACATTTTCAATCAACCCGCAAATGACCGCAGAGATGGCGGTGGCGATGAACCCGAAGAAAAAGTATTGGTCAAATTCAGCATAATTCTGGTACACCAATTGCCCCGCCAGTTCACCATCAAAGACGCGGATGATGGGGGGTAAAACGTGGACCGGCAGCCAAATCGTCAACTTAACAAAAAGATACGCCATCGCCAGCCAAAGAGGAATGGTCAACCAGGCTTTCTGGAAGCGCATGGTCACCCACCCGGCGAAAGCGCCGGTCAACGAGCAGATGAGCAACCCGGGCAGAAACTTCACCCAATAGAACGCGGCGTGAGCGCGCAGCAGCATAATCGCGTCCAATCCCCAGGCAAAAAAGGCGAACGCGAAACCAGCTGTCAAACCGTATAACATACCCATCACGAGATTCTTTTTGAAGGTTGGCGTTTTCACATTTTTCGATCTCCGTTTTGATTTCTCTTCAATTATTACCCAATGATTAAGCAACTACTCTTCTTATTTTATTTACCTGTTTTTTGGTGTTACGAAAAAGTGCATATAGGCACCTGTTCCAGGCGGGTTTTTAACGGTGAGCGCTGCTCAAGTGCTGGTTCGCAGGAGATGATACGGCTGAACACAGTTGCGCACTTCACCCACATCCCGTCCAATATGATCAGCACTTCCACCTGGTCAGCTCCTTGCAGCAATGAACTCGGAATCAGCGAGCGTTTACCGGGAATAAAGGAGGCGAATTTTTTGATTTCTTCAAGGTCCGTCACGCGGGCGAGTTCCTCCGGAAGTTCGGCGGTTTTATTTTCAAGAACATATTGAAACGAACGATCAAGTACTTGAATGGGTTGGCGCATTCTTTTGTTGACCAGTGAATCTGCAAGCATACCGGCCAACCCGAAACTGATGAAACAGATAAGGATGGAAACAATGAAATTACGCGACCTGTTTGAATAAACGTATTCTGTGACCTGCTCTCTTTCATACGCCCCAAAGCCAATCGCGACCATTAACAAAATGGACGAGCCCAACCACGCGATTTCGTTAATCTGCTGCGAATCGGTGTAATTCAAGTAGTCGCCAATCGGGTTATTCAATATGCTCACCACGCCCGGTAAAACCTTCACCGGCAGCCAGTACACCAGGCGCGAGAATAGCAACCCGAGACCCAGCCACGCGACCGTCCCAAAAGATGCCCTTTTAAAGAGCATGGTCAGCCAGCCCACCAAACTACCTGTCGGAAGACAAATGAACAAACCGGGAATGAACTTAATCCAGGGAAAAGCCCCGTGCGCGCGTGCCAGTAAAAACGCATCCACCCCCCAGGCAAAAACAGTGAACGCCAGACCGGCGATAAGGCCGTAAAGCAGCCCGGCTTTTTGTTTTCGCTTGCTCACCGCAGTCTTCATCTTTCAAAACCTCAAAACCGCGTGTAGTGGGTTACCCTGATTCATTGTCGGCGTATGGATCGGGGTTATTTATCATACATCGAATCTTAATAAAGTCAATATTTCCCGTTATCAACCAGCTGACCCCGGGAGACCACCCTTCAACATTTCGTTATCCAGCCCGAATGGCAATGATTATTCATCACCGGCGCGCATCCGCAGGTAAGATTCATATCGTTCCACGCTGACCTTGCCCGCTTTGACCGCCTCTATCACAGCACAGCCGGGTTCTTCGTAGTGGGCGCAATCATTGAACTGGCAGTGTTTCACCAGTTCGCGCAGCTCTGGGAAGTAACCGTCCAGTTCTTCGGGCTCGGTATCCCACAGTGAGAGCTTGCGCAACCCGGGCAGGTCGGCCACATAACCACCGCCGCTGAGTGGGAATAGTTCGCGCACCACCGTGGTGTGCCTGCCCCTGTCCTTATGCGTACTGACCTGCTGCACCGCCTGTTCCAGCCCGGACTGCACCCGGTTTAACAGGCTCGATTTCCCCACCCCCGAGGGTCCGGTGAGCGCTGACACTCTGCCGGATAACACCTTGCGTAATTCGTCCACCCCGGTGCCGGTCACGGCGGAGGTGTAGATTACTTTGTAACCCAGTGGCGGGTAGATCTGGAATATCTGCTTCGCGGTCTTTTTTCCCACCAGGTCCAGTTTGTTGGCAACGATAACAGCACCCAGTCTCTGTTTTTCAGCGATGACGAGAAAACGGTCGAGCATGCGCAGGTGCGGCTCAGGAGAAGCACAGGCGAACACCGCTACAATCTGGTCAGGGTTGGCCAGTAATATCTGGCGGTAAGCTCCGCGCGGGGTAGGATCCAGGCGCACCAGTTCGCGCGCGCGCGGCTCGATGGCTTCAATCATGCCGCTGCCATCAGGCAGGTGGGTAATCGTTACATTATCGCCGATGCTGATTACATCCCCCTGGATGGCGCGGAGCTTCAGGCGTCCGCGCAACTTGCACACAACCACACCGGCGGCGGTTTGTACATTGTAAAAACCGGATTGAAAACGAGTGACAATGCCGTTCAGCGTTTCGCTGCTCAAAGTTATTCAGTGTCAGGCGCGGGAGTTTTAGTAACGTAAATATCCCACTCCCACCAGTACGGGGTGTAGACTTCACCCGCAAAGTAAGCCTCGATGACCCGTCTGAATACCGGGGCGGCGTAAGCCGAACCATCGCCTGCGTATTCCAGGATCACCGCCACAGCGATATCGGGTTTATCGGGGTTGTTGGCGTCGGTAAAGCCGGCGAACCACGAATGCGGGTCTTCCACCGAGGTGGTAGCAGTTCCAGTCTTCCCAAACACGGGCGTATCCAATCCCACAAAACGTCGATAGGCCGTACCGCGTTCGTTGCGTATGACCAGTTCCATGCCATCCTTCAAGGCCTGCAAGGTTTCTTTGCTGGCCGGGATTTCATTGAGCACTTCCGGTTCAAACTCCTGCAATACTGTGCCATCCACGCTGGTTATTTTTTCGATGATTTGCGGGCGGTAGAGCGTACCGCCGTTGCCAATAGCCGCCAACATATTGGCCACTTGCAGCGGGCTTACCAGCATATCCCCCTGGCCGATGCCCATCTGCACCGCGGCACCTTCAGTGGTGGGGTCATTGATCTGCCCCACCTCTTCCGCCACGGCGCCAATATCGGTGGGTTGACCCAGGCCGTACTCGCGCGCCCAATCCGAGAGATAGGTCGCTCCCTTCTGGCGGTACAGGTCCAGCCCCAGGTGGTAGAACCAGGGGTTGCAAGAACGCATGATACCCTGCACCAGCGTGAGGTTTCCACTGGGCGGCAAATCCTTATCATATGTCCAGTCGTTGCCCACAAAACCCGGCAGTTCGGTGTACTGGCTGGTGCATTCATAACGGCTATCGCGCGTGTACAACCCCGATTCCAACGCGGCTGTTGCCGTGACCAGTTTGAATACCGACCCCAGCGGGTAAGCCGATTGCGCGGCGCGATTCCAAAGCGGCCTCTCCTGGTCATTCACCAGGTCCTGCAGCGCCCACTGGCTGTTGTAGTTTTGCGGCATGAAGTAATTCGGGTCAAAGCTGGGAGAAGAAGCCATGGCAAGCACGCGGCCGGTATCCAACTCCAGCACAACAATTGCGCCGGAGAATCCATAAAGCGCTTTTTGCACCAGTATCTGCAGGTCTTTATCCAGCGTGGTGTAAATCGTGTTAGCCGCCTCGGGTTCCGTTCTGCCGAGCATGGTATTATATGAACCATCAGGATTGACCACATAGAGGTCGCCCGCAGGTTTACCTTTTAAATATTCCTCGCCCCATTTTTCAATGCCGGCAGCGCCGACCTTCTCATCCCCGGCGTAGCCTTTGCGGCGATATTCCTCGTACTGCTCGGGGGATATACTCAGCAAGTACCCGATCACCTGCGGCGCCACACCGCCATTGTAGTAGTAACGCGATGTATACGGGTTGACAGCCACTCCCGTGAAGGAGTTCAGATAGGTTGCGCGGTCATAATAGGTTTGCGCCGAAACCTCACCGATGGGTACGTAAAAGCCACCGCCGCGCTCAATGGTATCGCGAATCATATTCGAAGGGATGCCGGTCATGACCGCAATAATTCCGGCCAGGTTGCCCGTCTGGTCTTCGCCAATTTCATCGGGAACCACGCCAATGGCCACGGCTTCGGCTTCAGCGGCGATGATGTCGCCGTCATTGTCATAGATATCACCCCGTGTGGGGGGAGTGAGGCTGAGCGCGAGTTTTTTTCCGCCACTCAGTTCGGGCATGATCAACCCGCTCTCCCACTGGACCAGCCATTTGCCGTTATCTGCCACCAGGTTCATCTCCATGCGGCGGCTGATATCACCGAAATAACGGGTTTTGAAAACCACCTGGTAACCCACCTTCGCTGAGGAGGGGTTGACCAGCGCGGTGAGGACGCCGTATTCAATCTCGCGCAAGGCCATGCTGACCGAGGCATCTGTGTAGGTTTTTATAAAATCCGCTTCAGAAATCGCATCACGGCTGGTGGGTGCAAGCATGGTGTACATGCTGGAGTAATCCGCTTGATTCCATTTTTCCAGGTAATCAAGCACGGCGTGAGAGGCGTCCGGCTGTTGTGTGGTCTGCACCACTGGTGAGGGGAGTTCTCCGGACGGTTCTTCGGTTGACTGCGCACCGTTAGCACAGGCGGTTAAAACCAGAAGAGAGATGATGAGGATCTGCCATAGAAATCTGATTTTTATATTTTTCATGGTTTGTTTAACCTACATCCTCGCCTGCCAGGATACGTTTGAATACCGGGCAAATATAAGACAACTCCCGCTGGCAGCGGTAGGGCACGCGCTTGCGCACCCCGAAACCCAGCCGCCTGAGCGCCCGCTCGATGTGACACAGGGGTAAGCCCATGACACTGGCGTAGCAACCCGATAGTCTATCCACGGGATTAAAACCTTCATGTTGGATGGCGTAGGCACCCGCTTTGTCCAGCGGATCACCCGATTGAACATAAACCGCGAGTTCTTCCTCGCTATAAGCCCGCATCTTCACCCGCGTGGAGCAAAGTTCCAGTTCTGATATACCACGTGAAGGCAAGCCAACGACCACCGCTGTGTGCACCATGTGGTGGCGGTTGCGCAGCTGGCGTAGTATGCGTACCGCGTCTTCAGTATCGAGCGGTTTGCCAATAATCTGACTGCCGTCTGCCACGGCGGTATCCGCCGCCAGTATGACGGCATTGAAGGGCGCCTGCCGTTCACAGGCGCGAACTTTTTCCTGCGCCAGGCGCATAACGTAGGCTTCAGGGGTCTCACCACCATGCGGTGTTTCATCCACGTCAGCCGCTGTTGTGGTAAACGGCACTTCCATCCACGCCAGCATTTCCCGGCGCCGCGGGGAGTTTGAAGCCAGGACGATCATTGGTTCGCTCATAGAAAATATTCTAACACAGCCCCTGCCGGCAAAGCGTTTACAATCATATCGAGTAAAATGGACTATATCGTTTTTCCGGGAGGGATGAATGCAAGCTCTGAAAGACCGAGTGGCCGCCGAAGGGAAAAACCTGGGGGGCGGCATTCTCAAGGTGGACAGTCTTATCAATCACCAGGTGGACCCAAAACTGATGGACCTGTGCGGTCTGGAGTTCGCGCAGCGCTTCGCGTACACCAATCCCACACGCATTCTCACCGCCGAAATCTCGGGTATTGCGCCGGCGTTGATGACCGCCCGCCACCTTAACCTGCCGGTGGTGTACGCGCGCAAGAACCGCCCGGTGACCATGCCCGATACGGTGTATCTCACCATCGCGCCTTCTCACACCAAGGGCAGCAAGGTGGAACTGATCGTCTCCCCGGAATACCTGAAACCCGGAGAGAAAGTGCTCATCATCGATGATTTTCTCGCCACCGGCGCCACCATACTGGGCCTGGTGCGCCTCACCCAGGCTGCCGGCGCAACAATCGTGGGCATCGGCGCTCTCATCGAAAAAACCTTCGAGGGCGGCCGTGAAGCGCTGCAGTTCCTCAATGTTCCCATCGAAGCGCTGGTGCAGATTACCAGCATGGATGACGGCAAAATCATTTTCGCTGAATAACTCTGATTTGCTCATGAAAACAGCCATTGCCATCCTGGACTTCGGTTCACAGTACACGCAGCTCATCGCTCGCCGCGTCCGTGAATTGCAGGTTTACTGCGAGATTTTCCCCTGGCATACCAGACCGGAAAAAATTAATGAACTGAACCCTGCTGGTTTTATTCTTTCCGGCGGACCCTCATCGGTATATGAAGAGAACGCTCCCGCGCTGCCGCCTTTCATCCTGCAAACCGGGCTGCCCGTGCTGGGAATTTGTTACGGCATGCAGTTGCTGGCGCAGGCATTGGGTGGCAAGGTATGCGCTTCCACGAAAAAGGAATACGGCCTGGCGGAAATCGAAACCACCAACCCTAACGCGTTGCTCACAACCGCTCATCAATCCGTGTGGATGTCGCACGGCGACCAGGTGGAACTCCTTCCCCCCGGTTTCAGTAGACTCGCAACCTCCACCAACACCCCCATCGCCGCCATGGGTGACCCAGCGCGGGGCATCTACGGCGTGCAGTTCCACCCGGAGGTGCACCACACCCCGCGCGGTCTGGAAATCCTGCGCGCTTTCGTCAATGATATCTGCGGGCTGAAACCAGATTGGACTCCGCAGAACATCATCGCGTCCTCCGTCGCGCGCATACGCCGCCAGGTGGGCAGCGCGAGCGTGCTTTCGGCCGTCAGCGGTGGCGTCGATTCCACCGTGGCGACCACGCTGGTGCACCGCGCCATCGGCAGCCAGTTGCGCACCATATTCGTGAACACTGGGATGCTGCGCCTGAATGAAGCAGAACAGGTGGAGACTGTGCTCAAGCGACATCTCGGTATCCCTGTCGTCACGGTCGACGCCAGCAACAGTTTTTTTGCTGCTCTCAAAGGCATCAATGACCCCGAAGAAAAAAGACGCGTCATCGGCGCAAAGTTCATCGAGGTGTTCGAGCAGGAAGCCGCCCGCGATGGAAAACCAACCTTCTTAGTGCAGGGAACCATCTACGCGGACGTGGTTGAATCTTCATCCCCGGAACGCAGCCAGGCGCAGCGCATCAAATCTCATCACAATGTTGGTGGGCTGCCCGAAAACATGAAATTTGAACTGGTTGAACCACTGCGCTACCTGTTCAAAGACGAAGTGCGCCGGGTGGGCGAAGCCCTCGGCATCCCACAGCAACTGGTCTGGCGCCAGCCATTCCCAGGCCCGGGGCTGGCGGTGCGCTGCCTGGGCGAGGTGACCCATGAGCGGGTGCAGCGCCTGCAGCTGGCGGATGCCATTTTCCGCGAGGAACTTGAAAACGCCGGCTTGTTAAACCAAAAGCCCGAGCCGGGCAGCCCGCGCCTGGCGCAGGCCTTCGCGGTGCTGCTGCCCGTTCGTTCCGTCGGGGTGATGGGAGACCAGCGCACCTACCAGGAAACCGTCGCGCTGCGCGCGGTGAACTCAGAGGACTTTATGACCGCAGATTGGGCGCACCTGCCTTACGACTTGCTGGGACGCGCAGCCAACCGCATTGTCAACGAGGTGCCGGGTATCAACCGGGTGGTTTATGACGTCACCTCCAAGCCCCCCTCAACCATCGAATGGGAATGATTTTTCTTAAAACTTGATTTTCGCTTACAATGGTTTTAAAGGAATAATCATGGGCAAGTGTGTATCAAACTGGTTAACAACCTGCATGCTGGTGGGTATGCTGCTGGTGGTGACGCTTTCTACAGCCACGGGGCAAAGCAGCGGCAGTATCACGGTTTCAGAACCGGATATCAGCACATACCCGCTTATCAGCACCAGCTTTACTGCCCTTGATCCTGCAGGCACGTTCATCAAAGACCTCAAACCGGGTGAGCTGCGGGTAAGCGAAAACAATACAGCCGTCACCTCCTACACCCTTGAGATGGAGCAGATGGGCGTGCGTTTTTACGTGGCAATCAACGAAGGACCCACGCTTGACAACCGCTTTTCCGGGGTGATGCGCATCGACCGCATTAAGACTGCTCTCTTCAACTGGGTCGCCGCTCAACCAACGGAGACATTGGATGAATTTCACCTGGTGGTCAACGAGGGAGTGCTGCAATTCAACGCGGTCAACCCTGCCAGCTGGCAGAGCGCGCTCGAAAGCTACCAGCCTGACCTGACCAATGCCGCTCCCGGGATGGCGAGCCTTTCAGCCGCGGTGGATAATGCGCTGAGTAACAGCGCGCAAACCCCCAAAGCCACGGCATTGCTCTTCATTACCCCCCTGCCCACGGAGGTGCAACTCGCCGCCATGCAGGAAATCATTGCTCGGGCAAAAAGCAGTGACATGCACATTTTTATCTGGCTGGTCGGTCCGCAGGATTACGCCGGCAGCGAAGCCGCCCTGCAATTGGAACGCTACGCGCTGGAAACAGGCGGTCAGTTTTTTCTGTTTTCCGGGGCTGAGGAACTGCCGGTCATCGTTGACATGCTTGACCCGTTGGAATACGTCTACCACCTCACCTATGAAACTGCCAACAACCTCAGCGGCGAGTACAGCCTGGTGCTTGATATCAAACGCGGTGAACTGGCGCTGGCCTCGGAACCGGTAACGTACACCCTGACCGTTTTACCACCCAATCCCATCTTCCTCTCTCCGCCCAGCGTCATCACCCGCAGTTGGAGCCAGACCAAAAAGAAATCTGCCTCTGTGCTGACCCCGGATATCGTCAGCCTGGAAATCATCGTCGAATTTCCCGACGGGCTGCCGCGTGAACTTGTGAGCAGCCGGTTGTTCGTTGACGGTGGTCTGGCGGATGAAAATGAAGCAGCACCTTTTGATTCCTTCAACTGGAACGTCTCGGATTATACCGAGAGCGGGCTTCACAACCTGCAGGTCATCGTTGAAGACAGGGTCGGATTAAAAGGACAAACCATACAGATTCCTGTAGAAGTGACGGTCGAAGAACAAAAAATAACCGCCACAGACCGCTTCCTCGAGCAGCTTACTCTGGTCAACGGCGTCATCGCAGGCGCCATCCTGCTGGTGGTCATCATTGGTCTGGTTTTACTGATCAACACCCTGAAAAAGAGACCCAAAAAGAAAGCTGGCGGCAAGACCTCCGACCCGGTCACGCAACCGGTCAGTATCGAAGGAGAATACACCCTCGCGCCACAGCATGCTGACGCCAGGGTCAAATGGCCGGTCATCCGCGGAGTTGGGCTGGCACCGGCGCGCCTGATCCAGAAGCGCTCCGCAGCCCCGGCGGTGGATTACCTGCTGGAAATACCGCTGGGCAACGATGAGGTGCTCATCGGCTCTGAGCGCCGAAAAGCGGATTACGTCCTGGTGCATAGCTCGGTCAGCCCGCTGCACGCGCGTATCTTTAAGGATGCTGACGGCAATTTCCGCATCGCGGATTCAGGTTCAGCGGCGGGTACGTGGGTGAATTACGCGCCGGTATCCACCAGGGGCGTAAAACTGGAACACGGCGACCTGGTACAGTTCGGCAGGCTGGCATATATTTTTGAGCTGCACGGTGCCATGCCGCGGCGGGTGAAGGTACTGCCGTATAAGGAAGATTGAAAGAAAAGCGCGTCACCAACACCGGGACGGAGTGCAACCCCGGTGATTTTTATTACACCTCAATGCCGGCAGCCCGGGCGCGCGCCAGGATGTGCTGCGCCCGCTTGACCACCGGCAGGTCCACCAGCTTGCCCTCATGGGTGAACACACCGCTGCCGTCGCGCTGGGCAGCTGCAGCGCCATCCACAATTTCGCGTGCATAAGTGATGAGTTTTTCCGAAGGCGTGAAGGCGCGCTGCACTGCCTCGATCTGCGACGGGTGCACCACCGTTTTGCCGCTGAACCCCAGTTCCACCGCATCGCGGCATTCCGCCTCCAGCAGCGCGGCATCCAGGTAGTTGACCTGCACCATGTCAATGGCCTGCAGACCGAAAGCCGCCGCGTGCAGCACCAGCGCGGAGCGCGCATACAGCAGCTCTCGCGCCGTAGTCGTACGTGTTACCCCGGTGTCCGCGCAGAAATCCTCCGCGCCGAAGATCAGCGCCTGCACACGCGCGCTCGCCCGGCAGATCTCTGCCAGGTTCACGAACGCGGCCGCACTTTCGATGAGCAGCGCCAGGGCAATCCCGCCCGCCAGCCAGCCCTGCGCGCGCTCGAACGCGCTGAGGATGTCATCCGCTGCCACCACGATCTGCGCGCTGTCAGCCTTGGGGATCAGAATGGCATCCGGTTTACCCGGCAGCACCGCCGCCAGGTCCTGCTCCGCCCTGCCGCTGTAGAGCGGATTGATACGTACCAGGCGCTCGGTACGCCCGAAGTCCACGCTTTCCAGCGCCTGGCGGATGATGCCGCGGGCTTCTTCTTTGCGGTTGAAGGCCACCCCATCCTCCAGGTCAAGGATGGCGCAGTCCAGCCCAAGCGTGGTCGATTTAATGATCTTGCGTTCATCGCTGCCGGGCACGTACATCAGCGCTCTGCGCGCGCGGGGATTGGTTACAGACATGGCAAACACTCCTGTTAGAAATATAGGCTTGCGATAAAATGATACTACATTGAGGAAAACCCGTTGAATAAACCTGTCAAAACCCTCCCGCCGGGTTACACCCCGGCCGCCTCCGTCACGCTGACCAGAACCTCAGACCTCATCCCCATGCTCATCTGGAGTCTGGTGGTGCCCGTGCTTTTGGTGCCGCTGATCGTGCTGGCGCTGCGCCTTTCAAACCGGGCTGCGGGTTCGGGTACGTTTTCCATCCAATCAACCGGGCAATTCGCTGCCATCCTGGGCGGCATACTGCTGATGACGGTGGTGATGGTCGTGGTGCATGAGGGGCTGCACGGGTTGGTGTTCTGGCTCGCCACCGCTGACGCACCTAAATTCGAGTTCAAATTCTACTATGCCTCTGCCAGTCCCGGCGGCTGGTACCTGCCACGACGGGTGTTTATGCTGGCCACGCTGCTGCCGCTGGTGGTCATCAGCCTGGTGTGCCTGGCGCTGATTCCTTTCGCCGCCCCTTACCTGCGTTACCTGCTCATCTTGCTGGCGGTGTTCAACGCTTCAGGCTCGGCGGGTGACCTGGTGGTGGCGCTGCGCCTGGCCAGGCTGCCGGCGCAAACACTCAGCCTGGATAGCGGTTCTTCGGTGACCTTTTTCGCGCCCACACCCGGGCAGGAGTAGGCAAGCGGAGCAGGCAACTGCGCTTGCCCGCGGCTGTCACTCATGATAAAATGACAATCCCTGCGGGGAATAAGGAAGGGTGGCCGAGCGGTTTAAGGCGCCTGTCTTGAAAACAGGTTTGGTGAAAGCCAACGTGGGTTCGAATCCCTCCCCTTCCGCCA
>DHGL01000045.1:0-56585 GCA_002402725.1 Anaerolineaceae bacterium UBA4799 | reverse complement strand
GGTTCGAATCCCCCCCTCCCCGCCATGTGAATCAAACCGCTGCCAAGCGGTTTTTGATTTGACTTTCACCCACTCCACTCTATAATCTTTATATGCCATCGTCTTTGAAAAACACGCGCGTCACCGTGCTGGATGTCAGCCGGCTTAATGACGCAGAGCGGGTGTGCGCTGCCACGCTGCAGGGGTTGACCAACCGGGAAGGACCCCACCTCTTCTTGGATTACGGCATCTACGACGACCCGCTGGCGCGGCGCACCAACGAGGTCTTCTTGGATGACGAGACCTGGTACGGCAAGTACCGCGAGCTGCTTGGCGCGCAGGACCAGCGCAACCTGGCGTATTACCAGCAAAGATATGGTTTTGAAGTTGAACACGCGCATGGTCTCCTTGAACTGATTCACGCCAGCCGGGCAGTCATCAATGGACTGGTGATATGGGATGAAGCGCTGCCGAACACGGTCAATATCGCGGTGATGCTCGCCGCCCGGCAATACCTGCTGCCGGTCAGCGCCGCGCTGGCGGAGCAACTGCAAAGCGCTAATTTGCCGTTAAAGGAAGACCTGCGCGGGCGTTGGAAAGAACGCACTGATCTGTACCGCTGGGCATTCGATAACCTGTTTACCAGGTGCAAACCGGGTTACCTGGCCTGCATTGAGCCCGGCTGGCAGCGCCCTGAATTCATCGATTACCTGGTTCAAAATCAAATCTTCATCTATAACCTCTCCGCCACGGCCGGCGGTTTCGGCAGCCAATTGCTGATGCTGCTGGTGTTCGGCCCCACACGTCTGCGTGAATTTCTGTTTACCACCCGCCTTGACGCCTTGATACGGAATTTCGCACTCGCCTGGATGGGTTTGAGGAATGAAGAAGTGAAACTGAGCAACCGCATACAGCGCGCGGTGAAATCCCTGCCTTACCCCACCATCTTTGGCTGGCACACGCGCCGGGATGATGAACTTTCGTTCATGCTGCAGCTTTCCGCTAATGGGCTGCGCCTGGTTCCCTCGCACCTGGCGGCGAACATCAGTTTTCATGCCCGCATGCCGGCAACACTGGTGCGTTATACACCAAAAACAACCGCCCCCGCGCTCGACCCGCAGGGTGTGTACCTGACCTTCACCCTTTCAGATGGTGACCAGTTGATGATGATGAGCACGGGCGAACTGGGCAACTGGTACAGCCCGGAACGCGGCAAGATACCTTTCAACTGGGAAACCCAACCGCTGCTGGTGGAACTGGCGCCCGCCCTGCTGGAGAAGTACACCACCACCGCCACAGAAAATGACTGCCTCATCGCCGGACCTTCGGGCGCAGGGTACATCGTGCCACCGCTGGCGCCGCGCCTCGAGCGCTACATGGAAGATACCGCGCGTGTGTGCGCCCGGGCGGGGATTAACGTGGTCACAACCTACGTGGCTGATCCTCCCGCGCGTGTGCGCAACATCCTCGCCCGCCACAGTGGCGCGGTTCTCGGGTTCCTTTCCGGTTACGCCGTGGTTAACGACGCACCCATGCACCTGCTGAATGGCAAACCTCTGGTGGCGAATAAACTCCCGGGCGTTACGCAAATCTGGTTAAAAGCCGATGACCTGCTGGAAGCCGTACGCCAGGAGGTCACCCGCCCTGCCTCCAGACCGCGCTTCATCGGTGTGCATCTTTTCGCTTACCGTACCACATACCTCGATGTCGTCAGGTTCTTAGAATCGCTTAAAGATGAACATGTGCATGTCGTGAGGGGCGATGAATTCCTGCACCTAGCCCGCGAACACCTGCTCAAAACTCAGAATAAAGGAGAAAAACATGATTGAAAAACTCAGGCTGAAGACAAAAATTTTCTACGGGGTTGCCGACCTGGGTATTGCCATGGTTACCGCGGCCATCCAGTTTGTGCTGTTCTTCTATTACAACAAAGTCCTGGGTATGGACCCGGCATTGGTGGGAACCGCTCTCCTGGTTGGCAAGTTCACCTGGGACGCCATTAACGATCCTCTTGTGGGTTATTTATCCGACCGCACTCGAACCAGGTGGGGACGCCGCAAACCATACATGCTCCTGGGTGCGATTCCGTTCGGACTCACCGTCTGGCTGCTGTTCTCTCTCCCACAAGGTTTGACTGGAACAGCTGCTTTCCTGGTGGTGCTGGGTTCCTTCCTGTTGGTGGATACAACCCAGACCCTGGTGAGCGTGCCTTACTACGCCATGTCAGCCGAGTTGACTTACGACTACAATGAACGCACTTCCTTGATTTCCATCCGCATGATCTTTACGGTCCTGGGATACATCCTGGGCGCGGGGGCAACACAAATGCTGGCAAACCTGTTCGTTGATATCGGCGCCACTGAACCGGCTGCCTATAGTTATACCGGGGCGATATTTGGCGTTATTGCTGCCGCTACCGTCTTGATCACAGCCCTCTTCGTTAAAGAAAGACCCAACCCTGACCTGGTGCCTGCCAAAATGGCTGCCTGGAAGCAGATCGTCCGCATCTTTAAGAACCGCCCATTCGTCCAGTATATGATCATGAGCACCATCATCAGCATCAGCTTCACCCTGCTCACAGGTCTGCTCACCTATTTCGTAACGTATTATCTCCACATGGAAGATCAATTCTTCCTGGTCATGCTGGTGATGCTCGGCACGATTGGCCTTTTTCTCATTCCCTGGCAATTGGTATCTAAGATACTCAATAAAGGACCGTCATATGCGCTCGGGCTTGGCATCGCCAGTGTGGCCATCATAGCGGCATTCTTCCTGCCCAACCATCCCACAAACCTGATCTACGTGATCGCCTTCTTCGCCGGCCTGGGCTTTTCCGCCCAGTATGTTTTCCCGTGGAGTATGATCCCGGATGTGGTTGAGGTGGACCAGGTGTTGACCGGTGAACGCCATGAAGGCATCTATTTCGGCGCCAACTCCCTCCTCGGCAAAATTTCCGGTGGTCTGGGTGCCTTCATCATGGGCTGGGCACTGAAACTCTACGGGTTTGATCCAGAGGCTGTGGTACAAACGACCCGCGCCCTCTTTGGTATCCGCTTTTTCTTCGCAATCGTGCCGGTGATCGCCTTTCTAATCGCTCTGCCGCTACTCATCTGGTACCCCATCACCCGTCAGAAACACGCCGAACTTCTAAAGCAAAATTATAAAGAATGACATATAAAAACCACCCCGGCTCTTTATCCGGGGGCGTTCATCATTTTACATTCACCTGCACCTCAAACACCTCCAGCGGTTCCACGTCCTCCTCCCAGGGGCGCTGATAAACCAGCTTCAGGCTGGACGTACCCGCGGCAACCGCCTTGAAGGTGAATTTAAACACGCCACCGGAGCCGATGAGCATCGAATCCGCTTTGTAATCCGCTTCTCCGGACCATTCGATAACTGCAGGATCAAATTCGGCGACCTCCCAACTGTAACCGGTGGTGGGGCTACCTTCCAGAGACACCGTGAAGGTTTGGCCGCTCTTCAGGTTAACTTCAGCCCCGTTATCCGCTTGCTCCAGTTTAGCAACCGGCCCGCCGCACGCCGTCAGGGCAAACAGTAACACGATGAGGACAGCGATGAGTGAGCACTTTTTCATTTCTACCTCCTGAGTCTTCGACAGGCGTAAGACGCGGTCAGTGGAGTTATAGTTCCACGTTACCTGGCAGTGCAGATGACCAGGAACCACAGGATGGTGGAGATGAGCACCAGCCACTCCAGAAAGGGCATCCACCAGAAGCGCGGCCGTACCATCAACTTTTCCGTGTCCAGCACGTTTTGCGCCTGCTTTTTGGCCACGTTGCCAGCGTAAATGAGAAAGGCCGCGTAAGCGCCGAGGGATATAACCCCAAAGAAGAGCGCGTACAGCGGAATCACCCTGTCCGCGGCTGGCTGCAGGATGATGGCGATGCTGAACAGCAGCACCGTCAGCAGCCCGAAGCGGAAGTAGGTCATCGCCGCCGCGGTATGCGGCTTGAGCTGGTTCATCGGGAAGATGCCCACAAACACGCAGGCTGCCGCGGTGACGATGCCGGCGCTCATGGCAATGTACCCCCAGACAGTGTTCATGTCGATGCCCACACCGATGAGCATCAACAGGAAGAGCAGCCCCGCGATGATAAGTGATATATTGAAAACCGGCGCCAATCGGGACATGCCGATTTCCCCGAGTTCAGAAATGAAGTGACGGGCAATGGAGTAACGTTCACCTTCCTTGCCGCGGTACACGAGCGCCGGCAACAGCACGCCTGCCAGAATAACCAGGCTGCCAGCCAGACCCAGCGCCGGGTAAGATTGCAATAACCATGAAAGCATCATTGAAGTCCCTCCCAGGAAAAAGGCTGTAAATATTTTACCTGTTTCTGGTATGCTAAAACTGGTATTCTAAAACTGGCAATTAAATGTTTTAATGTTACATTAACCTGGTTCGTTATTATTGTCGAGCCCGCTTAAATCAATCCTTCAATGGAGCATGCCATGTACGAGACCCTTTCATCTGATTACGACCGATTTGTCAACTGGCAAAACCGCCTGGCATACGAAATGCCGTTCATTGAAAAGACCGTGAAGCAAATTCAAGGAGACAGCCGCTACCCGCTCAATATCCTTGACAGCGCTTGTGGTACCGGTATGCACGCCATCGCCCTGGCGCGGCTCGGGCAGCAAGTCAGCGGCGCTGACCTCTTTCCGCAAATGGTGGAAATGAGCCGCCGCAACGCCGCCAAAGCCGGGGTAGCCGTACGCTTCGAGAGCGCCGGGTTCGGGCAACTGTCAGAGCGCTTCGGTGAAAGGCAATTCGATCTGCTGTTATGCCTGGGCAACTCGCTGCCGCACCTGCTCAGCACGGCGGAACTGGACGCGGCGCTGAGAGACTTTGCCGCCTGCCTGCGCCGTGGCGGGATGCTGCTCATTCAGAACCGCAACTTTGACCTGGTGATGCAACACCACGAGCGCTGGATGGAGCCGCAGGCTCACCGCGAAGGCAACAAGGAATGGCTCTTTCAGCGTTTTTACGATTTTGAGGATGACGGTTTGATCCGCTTCAACATCGTGACGCTTATTAAAGAGAACGGCGCGGGCTGGCAATCCTCGGTCGCCAGCACCCGCCTGCGCCCTCAATTGCACGCTGAACTGACAAGCGCTTTGCGCGCTGCCGGTTTTAAGCGCATTCAGGCTTATGGCAGCATGACGGGTGAAGCATTCTCACCCGCTTCCAGCGGCAACCTGGTGCTGACGGCTGCTCGTAACTGAGGGAAAACTTAGAGGCAGTATGAACATCGAACCCGTCAGCAATAATTCCGACTTGCAGGACTTCATCAACCTGCCGTACCGGCTTTACCGCGCTGACCGCACCTGGATCGCGCCTCTGCGCTCGGAACAGCGCGCACAGTACGCGCCGCAGCGTAACCCCATGCTCACGCATTGCGAATACCAGCTCTTCCTCGCCAGGCAAGGGGGCGAGGTGATTGGACGGATCTCCGCGTTCATCGACCACCTGGCATTGGAGCATTGGGGGCTACCGATCGGACTGTTCGGGTCTTTTGAATGCGTCAACGACCCGCAGGTTTCAGGCGGTTTGCTCGCCAGTGCGCGTGAATGGCTGCGCGGCAAACGCATGCGCCTGATGCGCGGTCCGTGGAGCTTCGCCTCGCAGGAGTGGGGGTTGGTGGTAGAAGGCTACGAGCCGGAACCGGTGATTATGGCGCCGTACAACCCGCCCTATTACAACGACCTGCTGGCCGATTTCGGGCTCGTCGGGGTCAAAGACCTGCTGGTCTACGTGATTGACGCCCGGGAGCATTACACCATCCCGGAGCGCATACTGCAACTCACGGATAAGGTGCAGCAGCGTTACCGCGTTCATGTGCGCCCGGTGAACATGCAGCGGCTCGAGGAAGATGTGCTTACCATCACGCGGCTGGCCAACGCCTCCCTGTGTGACAACTGGGGGTTCTACCCGGTTACAGACGAGGAAGCCCGTGCCATGGCGCGCGACATGAAGCAGATCGTCAACCCCACCGCCCTCCTCATCGCAGAAGAAGAGAATGGCAATCCGATTGGCTTTGCCATGAGTCTACCGGATATCAACCAGGTGCTCAAAGGGCTCAACGGGCGCCTGCTGCCATTCGGATTTCTCAAGCTGCTTTTCATGCTGCCGCGGCTGCACCAGTACCGCATGTGGGCGCTGGGGGTGATCCCGGAGTGGCAGGGCAAGGCCATCGATACCCTGCTCTACCGCGCCACTTACGATGCCCTCTTCTCCGAAAAACTGCGCCTGGAGATCAATTACGTGCTGGAAGACAACGACCGCATGAACAACGCCATCAGCAAAATGGGCGCCAGTCCGCTGCGCCGTTACCGTGTTTACGAAATGGGCATTTGAATCCGGCCAGGATATTGACTTAAGGCGGTCAAGTTTCTATACTGAATTTAACAGCATCCATTATGGATAGCTCATCGTTTTCCCATCACATCTGTTCATCATCGGGCTGTCCTGAAAATTGGACAGTTTTTTTGCGAAAGGAGGCTCAATGGTGTATCTCCACCTCGATGAACAAGAAAGGACGATCCTGCTTGAATTACTGGATTCATGTGTTTCAGACCTGCGCCAGGAAATCGCGGGCACAGATAACTTTAATTACAAAGACATGCTCAAGCAGCGCAAAAATGTGCTCATCAAACTACAGCAGGCGCTGCAGTCAGACAAGCAGACTCAATCCATGACCTGAAAACACCGGGGAGAGCAACTCACCCCCCGATCAAAACGCATAGCGCGCTCATTGCGCTGCGACGTAAAACCCTTTGTTCTTTGGTCTGAGGTCATCCACCGGCAGCACGTCCACCAGTTCGTATGCCTGGCTGCCAAGCCCTAATTTTTCAGCGTAATGCAGCAGTACATAAGGGTCCTTGAACCTGCCGTGCAACTGCGCGAAGGGGTGGCCGTCGTGTGGCTGCACCTCCAGGCTGTTGGGAATATTTTCCAAGATCAAGGGCAGGTGAGCGGTCTTATCCAGCACCGCCTTATCCAGCGCGACGATGTCATCGGAACCGAAAATGCCGGCGTCCTGCATGATGGGCATGGTGGTAAAGCCGAAGCAGTCGCACATGGGCGTCATGTGCGTGGCCAGCGCCAGGTGAGTGGTCTTGCCCTTCTCGAAGGTGGAGAGGGTGATGGCCGTGGAAATGGCCATGGCTTCCATGAAGGCGTGGAAATTTTCCGGCTGAATGAACAGGCTGCCGGGAGGCGCCACCTGCTGGCAGCGCATGCACTGATTGCAGGGTTCAAAATGCACGTGCAGTTCCTCAGGGTCCTTTTTATCAAAAACCACAGCGCCGAAGGGGCAGGAATCGACAATTTGCTGCATCACCGCCCGGTCAGGGCAGCGTTCCTTGAACCAGTACCGGTCGAAATGGTTGGTATCGTGTATCTGCCCGCGCGTCTCGCCCACCATGCAGCCGAGGGCAAGGTTCTTGAACGCCGCGCCGAACCCGCATGAGGGGTGCCCCTTGACATGGGCGAAGTTGACCAGAAAACTGGCATCCTCGACCATGCCTGCGACCTTCCAGGTCTTTATGTTCTTGTATTCCCATGCATGGCTGTAGTGATAGCGTTCATGCAAGCCGGCGCTGGGGTACACCGGGCAACCCAACACCTCGCGGGTGTAGCCGCGCGACTCGCTGCCCTCCACATCCCAATCCACATCCACGATGAACGGCTCTCCGCCGCCCTCTTTAATGGCATTCACCACTTTGCGCACGAAAATGGGGTGGATGGTGGAGTAACCGATATTGTTGCCCACGTGTAGTTTCAGGCATACCAGTTCATCTTTCACGCGCTCGCGCAGTTGCAGTCTCTCGAGGATAAGATCAAGTTTCGCCGGTAAAGATTCGCTGGCTTCCAGCCGCGCCTGGTAAGGTGAACCATAGAAAACGATGGCAGACATGGCAAACTATCCTTGTGTTCTGAAGATGAAAGGATTATATCAATAACCAATTTTTTTTGTTTTTTTCGTTACACCTATTGACTTTACGGTTTTCAGAGAATAAAATGGACACATCGAAACCACGCTGAAGTTGCAGCCAATTAACAAGCAGAAAGGGTTCCAAATGCAATCGGAAGAAACGGGCAGTGCCAAGGATGTGCCTCCCCTTAGTACCAGGGGAATCTTAGGACTGTCCACGTACGTTGAAAAGAATAATGCGCCCGGGCGACCACAGGGGTCGGGGCGCGCCAAGGAAGTACCCGCCTGAGCAGTATTATCTGATCAATAAGGCACGCTTACGCTGCCGGCTGGTGCTTCCGCCACCAGCCGGTTTTTTTTCCGGCTTTACGACCATATATCATCCAGTGGCAGATCCACCTTATTATTGGAGGCCGGCATGCGCTATTTTGTCATCAAAGCGGAAAAGGTAACGAAAAAATACAGTCACCGTCCGGGGATTGAGGATATTTCATTCGAAGTGGAACCGGGTGAAATCTTTGGGCTGCTGGGCAATGACCACGCCGGCAAGAGCACCCTGGTGAGTCTGCTGGCGGGGTACTTCAGACCCAACAGCGGCAACCTGATGGTGTTTGGCCTCGACAGCCAGCGTGAATCGCGCCAAATCCGCGAGCGCTGCGGCTTCTTCCCCGGTAATTACCCCGCTCCCAGCCGCCTCACTGTGGCAGAACTGCTGCGCGCCGAGGGGCACCAGCCCGGCGGCATGCTGTGGACGGAAATTCAGAAGCTGACCGACCAGTTGGACCTGGACCTGGCGCAGCCGGCGGCCACCCTCTCCACCCACGACCGCCAGGTGTTCGACCTGCTGCAGGCGTTCATCCCGCGCCCCGAACTGCTGATACTCGATGAACCCACGTATGAACTCAAACCCGCCGTCCAGGATGTTTTCTACCGCCTGATCGCGGAAGCGCGCCAGGACGGGCGCACCGTGTTCATCACCTCGCGCTCGCTGGCCGAAATGGAACGCATTTGCGACCGCGTGGCCATCATGCACCGCGGCAGGCTGGTGGCGGTAGAGCGCGGCATCCAGTTGCGTTCCCGTGCCATCCGCGTGGTCGAAATGCGTTTCGCCGATGCCGTCTCGAAGGACGGTTTCGCTGAAATCCCTAATATCCGCAACCTGACCGTTGAAGGCAACAAATTGCGCTGTGTGCTGCAGGGAGAACCCGACAGGCTCATCAAGACCGCCTGCCAGCACCACATCACCGACCTGCTCAGTACCCAGCCCAGCCTGGAGCAGGTGCTGGCAGATACTTACGGGATAAAAACCATCTAATCTCGTGCTTTTTGTGCACTGACCCTTGAAAAGGTTCTTTGTAGCCTTTTCAAGGGTTTTTTCGGGTTTGATCCGTGAATTTTTTGGCAAATTACGGCAAGTTCTCCCACCGCCAGCGCTGCCATTTATTGCTATAATTCGGGTTCATCCAATCATCAGCAGAGGTACACATGCGAAACGAAGATGGTCTGGCATTTCATCTGCATATCAAGGAAGGTGACATTGGGCGCTATGTGTTGCTGCCCGGCGACCCGGCGCGCTGCGAAAAGATCGCCCGTTATTTCGATGATGCACATTTCGTGGCGCAGAACCGCGAATATGTCACCTGGACGGGCACCCTGCTGGGCGAGAAGGTCTCGGTCATCTCCACCGGCATCGGCTGCCCCTCGGCGGCCATCGCCGTGGAGGAAGCCATCGAGGTCGGCGCGGATACGCTCATCCGCGTCGGTTCTTCCGGTTCGATGCAGCCGCACATCCACAGCGGCGACGTGGTGGTGGTCAACGCCGCCATCCGCGACGAAGGTACTACGCCTTACTATCTGCCCATTGAGTTCCCGGCGGTGGCGGATATAGCGGTGGTGAACGCGCTGCGCGAGGCGGCGGTTCGGCTCGGGTTCAGGTCGCACACCGGCATCGCGCAATCCAAAGATTCTTTCTACGGCGAGGTGGAACGCACGCGCATGCCCATGGCCGCGCGCCTTGCGGATCGCTGGAACGCATTTATCGCCGGCGGCGCCGCCTGCTCTGAAATGGAATCCTCGGCGCTGTTCATCCTCTCTTCGATTAATCGCAAGCGCGCCGGCGGGGTGATGCTGGTCATCAACGAGTCCGACCTGGCCGAAGTGGACGAAGACGACGCCTCCAAACACATGGTCGAATTCGACGCTGACCGCGTCATCAAGGTGGCGGTCGAGGCGCTGAAAATCCTCATCCAGGCAGACCGAAAGTAGGTTCATCAAACATTGAAGCCCGCGACACTGCACTCGCGCATCACCAATATTTCACGTGAACTGGCTCTGTTCATCACGGCGTCCTTCGCCGTAGGCATGGCTGCCAGCCTGGTCGATTCCACGCTTAACAACTTCCTTAATGACACATTTTCACTGAACGGTTTTCAGCGTTCTTTCCTTGAAATCCCGCGCGAGTTTCCCGGGGTCATTGTGCTTTTCGTTTCCGCGGCGTTGTGGTTCTTGGGCAGCCGCCGTTTGGGCGGCTTTGCCATGCTGCTGGCGGCGCTGGGCATCTTCCTCATCGGCTTTTCCTCCTCAAACTACGGCTTAATGGTGCTCTTCCTGTTCATTTACAGCAACGGCAACCACCTGTTCATGCCCGTTGCCACCACCATCGGCATGGAGCTGGCTGCCGACGGCCGGACCGGCCGCCGCCTGGGACAGTTGAATGCCATTCGTAACCTGGCGACCATCGCGGGGAGTTTTCTCGTTTTCATCGGTTTTAAATTCCTCAATTTCACCTACCAGCACAGTTTTACCATCGCCGCGCTGGTCTTCACCGTGGCAGCGGTGCTAATGTTCCTGATGAAACCTGAAAAGTCCGCGCCGCCAAAGACCTTCCTCAAATTGCGCAAAGAGTACACCCTGGTCTACGCCCTGGCGGTATTGGCGGGGTCACGCAAGCAGATCTTCATCACTTTTGCCCCCTGGGTCATCGTCACCATCTTCAACAAACCCACTCAGACCATCGCCACCCTGGTGACCATCGGCGGCGTCATTGGCATCCTCTTTCAACCCTTCCTGGGCAGGGCCATCGACCGCTACGGTGAACGGCTCATCCTGAGTGCTGAAGCGGTGGCGCTGATCTTCGTGTGCCTGGGGTACGGCTTTTCGCGCTCGATATTCCCGGAAAAAGTGGCGTTTATTATTGTATGCATCTGTTACCTGCTCGACCAGATGCTCTTCTCGGTCAGTATGGCGCGCTCTACTTACATGAAAAAAATCGCCCTTGACCCGGCGGATATCCAGCCGGCGCTCTCGGCTTCAATCAGCATCGACCATGTTTTCTCCATCAGCGTGGCGCTGCTGGGTGGGGTTATCTGGAACAACTTCGGGTTCCAGTACGTTTTTCTATTGGGCATGCTCATCGCCGTGGTCAACTTCTTTGTGGCTCGGCGCATCGTCATCCCGCAATCCTCAAAAACAGAAAACCCCGTCTCCCTTCCGGTTGAGCGGGATTGAACCCGATTGAATATCATAAAGCGCTTACTCGAATTATAGTTATAATCAGATTACAAAATTCCATATACAAGTCTGGCTGTGACAGAAGGAGGGGTAAAAAATGAAGGTTAATTTTTCCATGTGGAAAAAAGCCCTATCCAACCTGGTAAAGATGGACAGCAAGGAGGAATGGGATAGGCTGGACGTGGTCTCCAAATGGCTCATCGCCACCCGCTCCGCGGTGGCCATTGTCACCTTGTATTCCAGTGCCATCGGCGGCCTGCTGGCGCTCAGGCACGGCTACTTCACCGGTAACTGGGGCATGTCCATCCTCGCCTGGGTCATCATCACCATCGGTCTGTTCATCGCCCATGGCACGAACAACTTTCTCAACGATTACACCGACTTCTCCCGCGGGGTTGATACGGATAACTACTTCCGTACGCAATACAGCGTGCACCCGCTTATCCAGAGGTTCTGGAGCAAAGACGAGCAGTTTCGCTGGTTCGCCGTCAGCGGCACGCTAGCCATCCTGACCGGCATCTTTGCCCTCGTCTACACCAACTTCTCGCTTAATATCATCATCCTGTTCGCCGTGGGCGCGCTGGTGTTGCTGTTGTACACCTGGCCGCTCAAACACATCGCGCTGGGCGAGCTATCCATTTTCCTCATCTGGGGACCGGTGATGGTGGCGGCGGTCTTCCTGGTGCTCGCCAAAGGCGCGACCGCCCACGTGTGGCCGGTGGCGCTGGCTGGCGTGCCCTGGGGATTGAGCGTGGTCAGCATCAACCTGGGCAAGCACATCGATAAAGCCCCCGAGGACAAGATAAAGAAGATTGGCACCCTGCCGGTGGTCATCGGCGAGAAAGCCGCTCGTATCGTTAACATGGTTGTCCTCGCGCTCATCTACCTGTTCATTCTCTACCTGATTTTCATCAGCCATTACTTCACCCCCGTCCTGCTGCTCGTGTTCTTTGCCGGCAAGCGCCTGCTTTACGCCATCGGCGTGCATACCAAGCCGCGCCCCGCGGAACCACCCAAGGAATGGCAGTACTGGCCGACCTGGTTCGCAGGTTTTACCTTCTACCACAACCGCCTGTTCAGCAACCTGTTGCTGCTCGCCCTCTTCATCGACACGTTGCTGCGTATATTCCTGCCAAATTTCTGGCCGGCGTTGTAAGCCGGCGCACTTCTCCTAAAAGGAGCCTGATATGGACATTGTGGTTCTTTCCCGCTGGCAGTTCGCTCTCACTACCATCTATCACTTCTTCTTTGTGCCGCTCACGCTCGGATTGTCCTGGTTCGTCGCCATCCTTGAGACCATGTACGTGCGCAGCGGCAACCCGATGTACAAGCGCCTCACCAAATTCTGGGGCAAGCTCTTCCTCATTAACTACGCCATGGGTGTGGTCACCGGCATCGTGTTGGAGTTCCAGTTCGGCATGAACTGGTCAGAATACTCGCGCTTCGTGGGGGATGTTTTCGGCGCTCCGCTGGCGGTGGAGGGATTGCTGGCATTCTTCCTGGAATCCACCTTCCTGGGGGTGTGGATCTTCGGTTGGGAAAGACTCTCGAAGAAACTGCACACCGCGGTGATGTGGCTGGTGGCTATCGGCAGCACCCTGAGCGCTTTCTGGATCCTGGCGGCCAATGGTTTCATGCAGCACCCGGTGGGGTACGCCATTGTGAACGGTCGCGCGCAGATGACCGACTTCGGCGCGCTGCTGGGCAACCCGCGCTCGCTCTACCTGTTCCTGCATACCTTTTTCGCTGGTCTGGTGACCGCGGCATTTTTTATGCTTGGATTCAGCATTTTCCACCTGGTCAAGAACCACGAAGTGGAAGCCTTTAAAAAATCCTTTGTGCTTTCCGCCATTATCGGATTGATCTCCGCGGTGGCGGTTGGCGGTGCCGGGCACGCGCAGGGAGTTTACCTGCGCGAGGTGCAGCCCATGGCTGCTGCCGCCTCCGAAGCACACTACGAGACAGCCAACCCGGCTGACTTTCACCTTATCGCCGGTATTGACCAGGAGGGACGCAAAACCACCTGGTCGGTCACCATCCCTAAAGCGCTGAGCTTTTTATACTTCTTCAAATGGGAAGGCGAGGTGGAGGGGATTAACCAGGTGCAGGCGCAATACGAGCAGCTTTACGGTCCCGGCAATTACATCCCGAACATTCCATTGGCTTTCTGGACCTTCAGGGTGATGGTGGGGGCGGGGCTGTTGATGGTGGCGCTCAGCCTTGGCGCCCTGTTCATCGCCTGGAAAAAATACCCGGAGAAGTGGATCAAGCGCTCCGGCTGGCTGGTGTGGATCATACTCCTGCCTTATGTTGCCAATACCACCGGCTGGCTGCTGACGGAAACCGGCAGGCAGCCCTGGGTGGTGCACGGATTGATGCAGACCAGAGACGCCGTCAGCCCCAACCTGCCCCCCGCCACGGTGCTCATCAGCCTGATTGGCTTTGTGTTAATCTACGGCGTTTTAATGGTGATTGACCTTTACCTGCTGGTGAAATTTGCTAAAAAAGGGCTGGGCGCCGGTGACCTGGATTCTGTCCCCATCACCGCTGAAGTAGAAATAAAGAAAAAAGGAGGAAAATGATGGACCTCAATATCCTGTGGTTTATCCTGATCGCCATCCTTTACGCCGGTTTCTTTTTCCTCGAAGGATTTGATTTCGGCGTCGGCATGCTGCTGCCCTCACTGGGGCGCAAAGACGTTGAACGGCGCGCCATTATTAACACCATTGGCCCACACTGGGACGGTAACGAGGTGTGGCTCATTGTGGCGGGTGGCGCCACCTTCGCCGCTTTTCCGCAGTGGTACGCCACACTGTTCAGCGGTTTTTACCTGGGCTTCTTCCTGCTACTCTTCGCGCTCATCGTGCGTGGTGTAGGGTTCGAGTTCCGCAGCAAATTGCCCGCTGCGCGCTGGCGCTACGGCTGGGATTGGGCGATTGCCATCTCGAGTTTTTTCGCCGCTTTTTTACTGGGCGTGGTCTTCACCAACCTGGTACGCGGCGTACCCATTGATGGTGTGCAATACACCGGTAACTTCTTTACACTGCTCAATCCCATCAGCCTGCTGGGCGGGTTGACGGTGGTGATGCTCTTCCTGTTCCACGGCGCCAACTTCCTCAGCCTCAAACTTACTGAAGGGTTGCGTGAGAGGGCACACAATGCCGCCAAAACCTACTTTACTGCCGCGCTGGTGTTCGCGCTGGGGTTGTTCGCCGCCCTGCTGTTCACCCCCTCCTCTTTCTCTGCGAAAGGCGCTCTCAGCGCCGTCCTGCCAGTGCTGGCTGCCGCGGCGTTAATCGTCTCGCGGGTGATGATGGGAAAGAAAAAGGAAGGCCGGGCGTTCATTTGCTCCAGTCTGGCGGTGGTGCTCACCGTCGCCGCGCTGTTCACCGCGCTTTTCCCCAATGTGATGGTCTCCAGTACGGACGCCGCCAACAACCTGACCATTTACAACGCTTCCTCCTCGCCGTACACGCTCAAGGTCATCTCGATCATCGCCGCCATTATGGTGCCGGTGGTGCTGGCTTATCAAGTTTGGACATATGTGGTGTTCAAGAAGCGCGTGAAGGCAGACGCCAAGACGTTGACGTATTAAAAAGTCAAAACCATTCGATACGGGTAGTAGTGGCGATTCATGAATTGCCACTACTTTTTTATCTTTTAACCCCATCTCCACCGCCGTCTTAACTTGGATCCTCGTGATCACGAAGAGCGGCAGCGCGTTGTCCTGCAGGTGCACCAGGTTCTCAATCTCGGTGCAGCCGTAAATCACCCCTTGCGCCCCAGCTGCTGCCAGACCGTCTAGGATCCGGCTGAATTGCTCCCTGGAGGACTGTTTGACCACCCCCAGGCAGAACTAGCTTGAAGTGATTGTTGAGACGGTGAGGGAACTCTGAGAAAACAAGAGTAGAAAACAGAGCGTGGAGAATAGTAATCGGTGATAGCAAAAAATTATCGGGGTCTGTGTTATCCGGGGAAAAACGATTTTGTGACTTTCGTGTTTTTTGTGGTTAATCAAAAAGTCGGGTAAAATAGCGGTCTATGAAAAAAGCCATCGTGTTTGACTTCGGCGGGGTGCTCATCGATTGGAGCCCCTACCACCTTTACCGCAAGCTGCTCCCAACTGACGACGCCGTACGCGAGTTTTTGGAAGAAATAAAGTTCAGCGAATTCAACAAGAAGCTAGACGCTGGCTACTCCTTCACTAAAATGAAGGAGGAATTGCTGAAAAAATACCCGCGCCAGCAGGAACTGGTGCGCGCGTTCTTCGAACGCTGGATGGAATGTACCGGTGAAACCATTCAGCCGACCGTGGACATCATGCGCGAGGTCAAGAGCGCGGGTTACCCGGTGTACGGGCTGAGCAACTGGTCCACAGAAACCTTTCCCCTGTTGCAGCACCGCTACCCCTTCCTGCCTGAACTGGATGGCTACCTGCTCTCAGGCATGGCGGGTGTAGCCAAACCAGACGAGGAAATCTTCAAGATCTTCCTGGCGCGTGTTGAACGCAGCGCTGAAGACTGCGTTTTTATTGATGACGCGCAGATGAATATCGACACGGCCAGACGCTTAGGATTCAACAGCATCCTCTTTACTTCCGCCCAGCAACTGCGCGCTGAACTGGCTGCCATGGGAGTTTTAAACGGAAAATTGAATTGAGATGATATCAGTAGAGCTGCAACCGATATTCAACGAGTTGAAACCCTTCCTGGCTCGTTACCACCCGCCATTGCGGTCTAAACGTGATGAGCCCGTTTATTATGACCTGTGGTCGATTAAAGATCTGGTGATCGAAGGCCGCAAGCGCAAAGAGATCTTCTTCGCCGGGCTCATCATCCAGAAAGGATACGTGGGTTTTTATTTTATGCCGGTGTACGCCGAACCAGAGATCAAGCTTCTTTTCAAGCCCGAATTGCTGCGCCTGCTCAAAGGGAAATCTTGCTTCCACATCAAAAAGCTCACGCCTGAACTACTCCAGCAGATCGCTGAGGCGCTGGACCAGGGGTATCGTTTGTATCAAGCGCGCGGCTGGGTATGATTCTGAAAAGTCGAGAATCGTAAACCGAGAACCAATGAGGATTTGTATTCAGNNNNCTATTCTCACCTCTCTATTCTCGATTCTCTATTCCCGGTACCTGTTGCGTGATGCAGTGAATATTTCCGCCGCCCAGCAGTATCTCGCGCGATGGTACCCCCACTACCTCCCGCTCCGGCAGGAGTCGCTGCAGCAATTCAAGCGTCACCGCGTCCATTGGATCATTGAACATGGGCGCCACGACGCCGCCGTTACAGAAGGCGAAGTTCACGTAAGAAGCCGCCAAGCGGTCGCCCTCGTTGCGCGGCAAAGTGCCATCCACCGGCAGCACGCCTTCACTTTCTTCCCTGGAAATTGAAACCGGCGTTGGCAGTGGTATTCGGTGCACTTTCAACTTCCTGCCCCTGGCGTCAGTCGCGGCGAGCAGGATCTCTTCGTTCTCACGCGAAATCTCGTACTGCGGGTCGGAGCGGTCCTCCGTCCATGCCAGTGCCACCTCGCCTGGCCTGAGAAAACAGCAAATGTTATCTACGTGCCCGTTGGTTTCGTCCAGGTAAATGCCGCGCGCCAGCCAGATGATCTTTTCCACGCCCAGGTAATCGCGCAGGTAGCCCTCGATCTCCCCCCGGGTGAGTTGCGGGTTGCGGTTGAGGTTGAGCAGACACTCGCGCGTGGTCAGGAGCGTACCCTGCCCATCGGTATGGATCGAACCGCCCTCAAGGATGAACGGCGCTTTGTAGCGATCCGCGCGTTCGACCTCGGCCACTTTCATCGCTACCAGTTCGTCCTGGGCGTAGTCCGTGTACAACCCGCCCCAGGCGTTAAAACCCCAATCCACCGCGCGAACCTTTCTGCCATTAGAAACGAAGGTTGGTCCGCAATCGCGCATCCAGGAATCGTTACTGGACATTTCCACCACCCGTACAGCCGCGGGCAGCATGGCGCGCGCGTTGAGGTACTGCCCCTGTGAGACCCCCATGGTCACCGGCTCAAAACGCGCCAGGGTAGCCGCCACCTGCGCGAAGGCGCGCTGCGCTGGAACCGCCCCCAGCCGCCAGTTATCCGGCCGCTCCGGCCACAACATCCACATGCCGGAATGTAGCTCGTATTCACCCGGCATGTGATAGCCATCCGCCCTCGGGGTAGAGTTAATTAACGCGCTCATAGAAACTTCCTTTCAATAAACAATCGAACCGTCAATTAAAACGTATCTTCAAAATAGCGGACAATATCCTTTTTCATTTCTTTCTTAAGCTTTTTAGAAGCTTTTTGCAGCCGCGGGTACACCAGCCATACCAGCAAGCCCTTTTCGGTGTGCAGGCGGTTCTCCGCCTGGTCATAGATCACCGATTGCGGCGAATCCATCACCTCGTCGGTAGCCTCAACCCCGCGCGAAGCAGGCAGACAGTGCATGAACTTGCAGTGTGCTGGCGCTTTCTTGAGCAGTTCCATGTTGACCTGATACTTTGGCATAAACGCCGCGCGCCGCTCAGGAATTTCCGCCTCCTGCCCGACCCACCACCACAGGTCTGTATAGATAAAATCGGCGTTTTTCACGGCGTCAATGGGGTCATCGGTTACGCGCACCGTCCCGCCGGAGACGCGGCAGTTTTCCTGCGCCCAGTCCAGCCACTGTTTCGGCGCCTGGTATTTAACCGGGGCGGCGTGGGTGAAGTGCATGCCCAGCCGCGTGCAGATAAGCATCAGCGAACTCAATACATTGGTGGCATCCCCCACGAAGGTAACGTTCAAATCCTCGAGCTTCTTCCCTGGCTCCATATGCTCCAGCATGGTGAACACATCGCACACCACCTGGGTGGGATGGTTGTAATCCGTGAGCCCGTTGATGACCGGCACGGTGGCGTGCTCCGCCAGGCTGAGGATGGTTTCGTGCTTAAGCGTGCGCGCCATGATGACATCTACGTAGCGTGAGATGACCTTGGCAGTATCAGCCAGCGATTCGCGAACGCCAAGGTGGATCTCGCCGGGCTTGAGGTAAAGCGCATGCCCGCCCAACTCGGTGATGCCCACCTCGAAGGAAATGCGTGTGCGCGTGGAAGGTTCTTCGAACAGCATCGCCAGCGAGGCGTCCTGCAGCAGCTTGGGACTGGCGCCTTGTTTATCTGCTTGCTTGATGCGGCGGATTAATTCAATAAGGTCAAGCAACTCTTTCTTGGTGAAATCCTGAGTGTCAATAAAGTGTTTCAGTTCCATGCCGTCTCCTTTTTATATCCTTCCATGCCGCCAGGCGTTATTCACCCCTCGCCATCGATTCGTCTGTAAAATCGATGACCTTCATCCCCTGCGCCCTGGCCGCGTCTACAATGCGCATAAACAGCGGGTGGGTTTCACCCCGGCGGTGGTGAAAATAAATCTCGTCAAATAATCCAGACGCGTGATGAAACTACGCAATAACGTGGCGAAACCTTCCTCAGTTACCCTGTCAGGCGGCTGATCATACCATTTAATGTGTTCATCTTTGAAAACCACCCCATAGTGGTCAGAAAGGATTGCCCAGTAATGAGAGTGCTCATCGCAATACTTGATGAACTTCTGAATTCCCTCAGAGGTATACAGCCTGTCAGGGGTGACCTTCTCGCCGCTCTTCTCAAATTCAGGGTCTTTCTCTCTTGAACAATGGGTGATGTAAATTCTTTTCAAGGAGTTTGTACCCTTTTTACTTTCTTACCGAACAACACCGGGAAGAATGGTATGACCAGTAGCATCACCGCCGCGAAGACCAAAAAGGACAGTGGGTAGCCCGCCGCGTTAGCCAGCCCACCGCCCAGCCCCAACCCGATGCCCTGGCCCACATTGGTAACCGCCATGAGAATGGAGTACATGGACGCGGCGATGGCCGGCTGGGTGTACTTCATCGCCAGTGCGAAGTAGATGGCTTGAGAAAGCCCGTAAGCGATGCCGAAGAAGACCATCACCACCCACATCATGGGCCTGTTCGCCACCAGCGCCAGCAGGATCATCGCCGGCACGACGAGTAGAATGGACAACCACAGCGCTTTCTGATTGCCCAGCCTATCCATCACCCGACCGCCAGCCAGCGCGCCAGCCACGCAGCCGATGCCCCACACAGTGGTGAGCAGACCAGCGGTACTGAGATCAATGCCCAGTTTGGCGTCAAAGGAAGGGTTGACCAATTGGTTCGACCCCACGATGACCAGGAAGACGATCAATCCTACCGCAGCCACCGCCAGCACCTTCACGTTTTTGAACGCACTAAACGCCGACCACTGGAAGCGCATCTCCGGGCTCTTTTGTATTTCCTTGATAAAGAACAGAAAGGGAATTGGCACCAGGGTGAGAATAGCCAGGAAGTAAAACACGCCCTGCCATGAGAGGTGCTGCGCAATGAGTCCGGCTACAGAAGCGGCCACGATTACACCCACCGAGCGCCCGCCGACCATAAAGCCCTGCAGAATCCCTTTTTCATTTTCCGGCGTGATATCCAGCGCCAGTCCATCGGTGCAGGTATCATAAAAAGCCATGCCCAGCTGCAGCAGAAAAGCCAACCCTACAAAGAGCCAGTAACTTTTTCCGGGGTTGATGTTGGCTACGGCGATGAGGCAGGCGAACTGCACCAGCAGCCCAATGAAAATATACGGTTTGCGGTGCCCCAATCCGAACAGGTTGTAGCGGTCACTCAGAATGCCAAAAAGGATTTTGATGATGAAGGGAATGAGGGCAATAGTGGAAAAGATGCCCACATCCGCCATATCCAATCCATTTTCGAGCATGTACAGTGCATTGAGCGAAGCAAAATATCCCAATATCGTCCCCTGGGTAAAATAGAGCAGCGCGAACATGGTGAAGCGGGTGGACTTGCTTTGAGGGATCATGTGGGTTCCTGTCTGAAGTTTTATGGCAAAATTATACAGATAATTATACAGGAAGGATAAATCAACAACGCGGAGGTCAAATGACTGGAAATTTAAGCAACAAGGCGGTAATTGTTACCGGCGCCAGTTCAGGGATTGGTTTCCAGGCAGCGCTTGACCTGGCCAGGAGAGGGGCTTTTGTCATCGGCAGCGGGAGGGATACTGCCCGCTGTGAAGCAGCGCGTACGCGTATTTTGAAAGCCTGCCCGGAAGCCAGAATTGAATACCTGGTCGCCGACCTTGCATCACAAAGACAGACAAGGGAGCTGGCGCGCCAGGCGCAACAGGTACTGGAAGCGCACGGCAACAGGCTGGATGTACTGGTAAATAATGCCGGCCTCTATTCAAGTAAGCGCGTCCTCACAGAAGACGGGATTGAACTAACATTCGCGGTCAACCACCTGGCGCCCTTTCTGCTCTGCCATCTGCTGCTGCCGCAACTGGCCCATGCGCCACTGGGGCGCGTTTTGGGAGTCAGCTCAGCTTCGCATTACCACGCTTTTCTCTCCCCCATGGCGGCTGACCAGCCTAAGATTTACCTCAGCCTGCCGGTGTACGCCACCTCCAACCTCTGCCGCGTGCTCTTCAGCGCTGAATTCAACCGTAGGACGCTGGACTCAAACCTGCACGCCTGGTCTGTTGACCCGGGATTGGTGAACACTGAAATTGGACTCAAAGACAAGGGATTTCTATCCAACCTGGTGTGGCGCACACGGAAAACTCACGGCACCAGCGCTGAAATTCCTTCCCGCACCATCCTGCACCTGGCATCCGCATCGATGGAGGATATTTCCGCTGACCTGTATTGGAAAGACAGCCGCCCGAAAGACCCGTCACGATTATCGCGCAACCCCGAGCTGGCACGCCAACTGTGGGAGAAATCCTGCCGCTTATGCGCGATCAGCGACTATTTCAATCCGGCCTGACGCAGCACATGGAGATCGCTCTTATCATCACCTTCTCGTTGTAAAAGTCACGGGTTCATACAAGTAACCAGCACCGAGCACATAACGCAGGGGCAGGTTATGCCCGACTGTGTCCACTGAAAAACCGGCGGGTTCCCATGTTGCTGATAATGAACCTCTTGTTTGTACGCGCCGATAAGTATCCAACCCTTAAGGTCAGCCTCATAAGCGGTCGCCCAGCCATAACCGGCGTCCACCCATATGGCCAGGCTCAGGTGGTGCCCCGTGCTCCCGCGGCCGAGGACGAGAATGCCTCATCGCACAGGGATCGTAATTCCCTGCCGAGATGGTAATGAGCATCCAGGGAGAGTAACGGATGAGACGCAACTGAACAACCGGGATCGAAACATCAGGTACATGCGGCAGAGCACCGACCAGTCTCCGTGATCCAACCCCCACTCCCGCTCCGCCCCGACGGTGACGGAGTTCAACGCGCTCTGTACTTCTCAACCAATTCCGGTGAGCCGGGCACGGGATACTGCTTTTCGCTCAATACCAGAGGGAATCTATAAAAATTGTGAGTATTCCGCGGGGTCTCCATCGCCGTCAGCCGGGTGCCCCTGGTCTTCCAGTGTGCCGAGACGCAAAGCACCACCCAAGGCCTGGGCGTTGTCCGTCCTAACGCTTCACTGGAGAGAATGAATTCGTTTTGTTCAATGGCATTCAGCGGGCTGCCTTGACCCACGCACAACCTGGATAATCAATTGGTTGTTCTTATTTCATGCCCTGACTTGAGCTGTTAAGACTGACCCGTTTTATGTTTCACTTTTATGATGACCATCTTTGTCGGGTGATTAAACGGCGTGGGGTCAACTGGTGGCTGGTTTATGACCGTATCCGGATAACCGGTCACATCCTCGCCCACCTGGAGGATGTGCTCGATTGCCAGTAGACCGTTTTCAGCCAGGTTCTCGAGTTCACGCAGATACTCCTGCCCGCTCAAAAACAGGGCGTTGTTCACCACGACCAGGTAGCCGCCGTGGGCTACCAGCGGCCGCGCTTTGTTGATGAGGCGCGTGGTTTCCTTCACCTGATCCACCTGTCCGCGCGGTGTGATGGAAAAGAAGGGCGGGTCGATGATGACAATATCAAAGGTTTCGCGCCTGCGGCGCATCTGCCCGGCGGCCACAAAGAAATCCACTGCGCTGGTTTTCATCTTCGCCGCTTCCAGTTCATTCAACCTTAGTGACGCCCACGCCATATCCAGAAAACGCGCGCTGCGGTCAATCTGCGTCACCCTGGCCGCTCCGCCTGCGAGCGCGGCCACCCCCAGGCTGCCTGTGTATGCGAAGGTGTTTAGCACGGTTTTGTCGCCGCAGTTCTCTTTGAGCCACGCGCGCAAACCGCGTGTATCCAGGTAAAAACCGGCATCCTGGTTCATGCGCAGGTCCAGCGCGTAGCGCACACCATTTTCCATGATGCTCGTATCAGGCCGGCTTCCGTGCACCACCCCGCCCTGTTTCGCGGCGGGATCCATGGAAGAACGCTGTTTGAGCAGCACACACCCGATCCAATCCAGCTGAGAAAGAACAACATCCCTCACCGTTTGCGTCAGCGCGAGAGAATCAGCACTACCCAGTTTATGGGTAAAGACCACCAGTGTGCGCGCGTACAGGTCCACCACCAGGGAAGGAAACCCCTCGTAAAAACCATTGAACAGGCGCAGCGCAGAATGATGTGGCTCAGCGAGTAGCGGTTGCCGGCGTTGCAACGCGCGCGTTAATAATCCTGGCAGGTTATCCGTGGGGTATCGATCCATGGCATAATTGTAATCGGTCAGATAGATTGCTACGGTCATATATTCCTGCCTGGCCGGGAGATGCCGATGAACCAGACCCTTTCAGTCATCCATAACCGCCGCTCAACCCGTAAATACGCGGATACGCTTATCAGCGCCGAAGAAAAAGACACTATCCTGCAGGCAGCGCTGCGCGCGCCTACCGCTGGCAACATGATGCTTTACTCCATCATCGAGGTGGAAGACCAGGCGCTTAAAGACAGGTTGGCGGTAACCTGCGACAACCAGCCTTTCATCGCCGGCGCACCGTACTTGCTGCTCTTTTTGGCGGATTATCAGCGCTGGGTGGATGCGTTCAACTGGAGCGGTGCTCCGCGGCTGGCGCTGGAGCAGGGGATACAGCCGCGATTACCGCAAGAAGGTGACTTGCTGCTCGCTTGCTGCGACGCGCTCATCGCCGCGCAGACCGCCGTCATCGCCGCAGAATCATTGGGGATCGGTTCGTGCTACATCGGTGACATCCTGGAGAATTGCGAGCAACATCGCGAGCTATTCCGCCTGCCGCGCTACACCTTCCCCATCACCCTGTTATGCTTCGGCAGACCTTACGCAACACATGAGCACCCCGGTTTGGTCAGGCGCTTCGAGCGCAGGTACATCGTCCACCGCGACCGTTATACACCGGTAGAAGCGGGTGATTTTCCCGCCATGCTGGCGCACGCCGCGCAGTCGTACCCAAGTTTGGAACCCACAGAGGCCGCCATGAAAATGGTGCAGGGAATCTACACCCGTAAATTCGTGTCTGCCTTCTCGGTGGAAATGACGCGTTCGGTGAAGCGATGGATGAAAATTTGGACTGGCGCAGAGAATTAACAGGAGGATGAGATGAGCAATCCCACCAACCGCGCCAACGCTTACGCAGTAGTATGGATACAGCCTTTGGACTTCCCGCGGTGTTTGCTTTGAAGTCTGCAAGGGCGGACCGCTTTTCATCGACAATCGCCGTTTGCTGGTTGATCAGGAGCAGGGTTCCAGTTGCATTGACTGCGGAGCCTGCCCCGCTGCCTGCTGATGGACGCTATCCGCGTATCCGGCCGCGACCTCTCCATGTGTATGGTGTGGCTCAGCCCGGCGGGCGGCGATGGGCTGGAAATGGTGTCGGATGGGGAGGTTCTCTACCTGGAAGAAGAGTGAGCAGTGATAATGTGAGGCAGAGGCATCAGTTCATTCACCTCCTTACCACTTTGCTGGTCACAACACGTGCATGCATGTCAAGGCTCTCCTCGTTTGAGATTGCCTCCAATGTATTAATCTTTTTCATTTGCTTCAATTAATTACTTGTTTTTAAACACCCTCTGCTCTGAATTTACCACGTAGATTCCTGTAAGGATGAATAGCCCGCCAACTACAACCTGCCAGTTTAATCGCTCACCTAAAAAGGCAATCCCTAATAACACCCCGACCAGTGGAAACATATAGATCATCATGCTAGCGCGGCTAGGGCCAATTTCGTAGATCATTCTAAACCAAACCAAAGCAGCAACAAACGACACAATCAATCCCATCCAAATGAGGGCGATCCAGGTAATTGGAAGTTCTGGGAGAGTGACCGGCGAATTGGTAATTAACATGGCAGGAGTTGTAAAGATCAAGGCTGCCAGGATCTGACCCAATGCTTGTTCTTCGGGTGTTACATATTTGTCGACACGACGGGCAAATACTGTGCTGACGGCGTAACAACATGCCGCTACCAACATGGCAAGTATCCCCTGAGTATGATGTTCTGAATTACCTCCCAGTTTGGTGTAACTCAAGATCAATACACCGAAGAAACCAACAACCAGTGCAAAACCACGCGATAGAGTGAGTTTATCCTGCTTATAATATATGGACGCGATTAACATAGTAAAAATCGGGACCGTGGAATTGAGAATGGATGCCAGCCCCGAAGTGATGTGAGTCTCAGCCCAAGAGATAAGCACAAATGGAAATGCAATATTAAAAAAACCTACAAAGGCGTAGACCCACCACCAGTGCAGGTTCAACTTTCGGTGGGTCAGTAAAAAATACACTCCCAACCCGATTCCAGCAAAGAAAACCCTGAAAAAAACCAGCATGAATGGATCGACTTCACGCAGCGCGAGTTTGATCCACATAAAGGCCGAACCGCAGACCAGCCCGAGGAAAATGAATCTTATCCAGTTTTTTATCGACAATCCAATGTCCTTCGATTACGATTTAATGTCGTATGAATGTTTGAGTTTTCAAGCGCATCGTACCTTGCTCTGCCCGCCCTTAAAAATTCCCTACGTTTCTTAATGATTGCCTATGGTCTACTCGGATTTCCAATGGGGTGTATAGCTTATATTTCTAAGATATTTACTGCTCGACCAGTGTGTGAGTATTTATTAATCCGGGGTTTTTTGGTTATGCTATTTACGTCTGTTAGTAGGATTAATTCACATTTCCATTGAAGGGTCTCATTCGAAGAAATCGGAGTGAAGTTTTCACATCTGGTCACTCAGAGTTCTTCTAACGTCCCAAATCTGCCACTTTAGCCTTTGACCGCGCCAGCTGTTAGTCCTTCCACAAAATATTTTTGAATGGCCGTAAACATGAGTATGACCGGAATAGTTGTCGCCGTTCCGAGTGCCATGATTACCCCCCAATTGATCTCAACAGAACTAATATAATTGGCCAAGCCAACTGTCAGTGTTTTCATCGAATCTTGTGAGATTAAAACACTAGCCAGCAAGTATTCATTCCAGGACAGAATGAATACGAGAATTCCCGTGCTGAGAATTCCAGGCATGCACAAAGGGAGGATGATTTTATAGAAGACTGTTAAATCAGAGCCACCATCTACTAATGCAGCCTCTTCAATTTCGCGGGGAATACTGCGAAAAAAGGCAATTAATAACCAAATCGCAAATGGAAATGTTACGGTCATATGGCCAATAATCACACCGAACAACGAAGCTTTCAGATTCATTCCGGCAATAATACGATACAAGGGGATCATCAGCATGATGGGCGGAATACAATACGCGGAAAGGACCGCCATAGTGATCACTTTCCTTCCAAAAAAGCGAAAACGGGTCAAGCTATAAGCTCCAAATGTTGCTATGATAATAACCAGTATTGAGGTTACTGATGCAACAATAAGGCTGTTCAAGAAATAACGGACAACAATCGAATTGCTGAACGCCTCTCGATACCACTCAAGTGAATAATTTTGTGGAAGTATTGAAGGAGGCATTTTAAAGAGTTCTGTTGGAGGTTTAAACGAACTCATTACCATCCATAGAAGTGGAAATCCGACGAAACCTACAGCCAACACAGTGAGAATTACTAGGATTATTCTTTCTAGTAATTTCCTGCTTTTGTTATGTGCGAAAAATTTCATTGTAAAACCTTCATTCCTTTTGGCTACTAATCAGCGAAATCCCCTGATTGTCGAACATAGAAAATAATACAAGCAAACAACACAATCCCGAGCAAAATGGAAATTGCAGATGCGTATCCAATACGGAATGATCCAAAGGATGCCTGGTAGATCATGATTGGCAGATGTGTCGTAGAGCCAGCTGGTCCACCTCCGGTTACCATCCAGATGAGATCAAAATAAGTGGCTGTCCATACGATGCGGAGTATCACTAAAACAATTGTTGTATTGCGCAATTGAGGTAAGGTGATAAAACGAAAAGATTGAAGTTTATTAGCACCATCAACGTTTGCAGCTTCGTACAATTCCTTATTAATTCCCCTTAAAGCTGCCCAATAAATTAACATAGGGAATGGATAGGACCGCCAAATATTCACAATTATTAAGAGTGCCATCGCTCCGCCATACAATGCCAGCGGAGATTGTCGATAATCAATCAACCCCATATCTTGTAGCCACTTACTCGCAATACCATAATCGCCGTTGAAAATCCATTTTGTTATTAATGCAATCGCTACAGCCGGAACTACATATGGTATCAATAGGAAACTTCGTAAGAACGATCCTCCCCGGATTTCACGGTTGATCAACAATGCCAGACTCAGACCCAATATTAGTTGCCCTATTACCGAAAAAACCGTCCAGATCACCGTATTCCATGTGTATTTTAAGAACATCTTGCTGGAAAATAGTTTTAAGTAATTCTCTAATCCAATAAAGTTGTATTCACTTTTCATCAACTTGGCATCTGTAAAACTCAGTATCAAATTACTGATCACTGGATACAGAACAAAAATCGCCAGGAATAATATCGTGGGTAGTATAAATAGAAACCCTAGTAGTTTTCTTCTCGTATGGAAATTTGAGAAAAAATTCCGTCCCTGCTTTATTGATTGAAGATAGGACCTTTCACCATTCACCATATTGAATGCCTTAATCTGTCCATTCGCTATTTTTTACCCCATCGGATGCAATGAAGATATTCTATATGCATCCGATGGGGCTGACGTGCAGTTAATGTATCATTTTGTTTGTTATCTATTTCCGAAAAGGTTGCAAGGACTATTCACCAATAATACTGAGTTGTTCCTGCAAATTTTCATCTATGTAATCTACTGCCTCTGCGGAAGTCATCTGTCCCAACGCGACACTTTGCATCGCTTCACCAAAGAACGTGGTGGCTTCAATTTGAGAGGACATCTGGCTCAGACCGTGTTCCATACCGTACCAGTACCAATTGCTATTTTCAAATGCATCAGTAATGGTGGTGATTTCATCCTGGAACATTGCTACGGACGGATCCTGTTTGTAGATTCCGAGCGCTGTGTACATTGAGGGGAAGGCAAACATAGGACGAGAGAGCGCTCGCTCTGCTGCTCGCTCAGGGGTGTAGAGCAACTTCATTATTTCTTTGGTTAGCGCGATCTTCTCTTCGGAACCTTGATTACTAGCCACAAATGCATAGCCACTGCCGAAGGAACCGTATTTCACTCCATACTGACCAGGGAGATCGAAACGCCCAAGTTTAGCAACCATGTCTGGATTGTTCGATTGTGCAAGCCCAATCACCGCGCCCATGTCCAATGTCATAGCAACGGTACCTTCGACTAGCGCGTTTCGGTATTCATTCCAGGACCATTCAGTTGCGGAGGGTGGGGATACTTTCTTGTAGAGGTTGATCACGTAATCAAGTACCTCAGCAGCCTTTTCCTTCTGCTTCCCAAAAACATATTCTCCTGTGACTGGATCAAAAGTGTAAACGCCAGCAGAATAGAGGAACTCGTAGTAGGTTTGCGGCGCGACCTGTACAGGATTCATTGGGACTGGGAATCCGTAGATATCGATATTGCCATCGTTGTTCTCATCGATGTTTAGTGCTTCTGCTACTGCTTCGAACTCCGCCCAATCCGTGGGGATTGCCAAGTTTTTCTCTGCAAACAGGTCTTTCCGATACCAAACAGATGTATGCATCGCCCAGTCGGGGATACCCCAGGTTTGATCGTCAGCGGAGAGAACACGCAGGTAAGTCGGAATGAAATCGACACGACCAACCGAATCAATGACATCATCCATAGGTACGATCATATCCTGTGAATAAAGGTAAGCCACCCCAGCAAAGTTGGTGTGCATAATGTCGGGCACTTCCCCTGATTCAACAGCGGTGGCCAGCTTGGTATACATGTCTTTGAAGGGGACCGCTTCCATGACGATCTCGATACCCAATTCTTCAGCAATCTCAGTGAACTGCTTCGTCAATACGATTTGCTGAGCTTCGGCCGTCAGGTTTGACCAAATCACCAGTTTTTGAGGCTCTTGTACTTCAGCTGGAGCTTCGGTCACAACCTCGGCTGGAGCTTCGGTTGGTGATTCAGCTTCGGGTGCTTCAACTGGCGCAGCCACTTCCTCGGTTGGCGTTGCAGTTGGCGCGCATCCTGGTATCACAAAAACCATCAGTGATACTGTCAGCAAAAGAACAAAGATCTTAACTTTTTTCATTTCTTTCTCCTTTTTTGTTTTTTAAATTATGGCCTGCTGATTACGCAAAGCTTCTTGTAGCATTTTTATATCGACATTTCGAGGTGAGGTGCCCATCTCAACAGCGATCGCCGCTGCAGTGCCTGCGGCTTCGCCCATTGCCATACACTGCGCCATGCATCTGATGCAATTTGCGACTTCGGCTTCATAAGAAACGCACCGTCCAGCCACTAAAAGACCCTCCACATTTTTCGGTAACATGCATCGGTAGGGGATGGTCATTGATTTCCCTGGATCAAGATCGTAAACAATCATGGTGACACCATCAGGAGTGTGTGTGCCTGCGGGCATGGCACCTCTACCAATACTGTCTTCAAATTCTCTGGCCGCGAGAAAATCTTCTAAAGTAACTTTATAATCGCCGATAATCCGTCGGCTCTCCCTTATTCCAAGTAAACTGGCGATTGAAGACAGGTATGCATTTTCAAAACCAGGGACGTACAATCTTAAGACTTCTGCCACATCATACAGACATTTTTGAGATGAAATCTCCTGTTCTGCTCGATCTTCGAAACCAGCAATACTATGTGCCTCAATTGCTCCAGAGCAGTTGATCATAAGTTCCCCTTGATTAGGGGTTGACGTAAATATGGCCAGCCAATTTCTCAAGTACTCAAGATGGGTGGGAAGCTTAACATTCTCAAGTTCGTCCTTGAGACCGAAGTGCATAAAACCGGGAAATGTTTTGAAGTCATGCCAGGCGGGAGGTACTTCTGTATCATGTACGGGGGGATTATCCTGATAGTATTTCTGGAGTTTCTGCATGTCGATCCCGGCCATTTTTCCCATCAGTGTCATCGGCTGGATATCTTTTTTGGGTCGAATCTCGTAAGGAACTCCTGCCTTCGCTGCCACAACTGCATCACCACTACAATCGATGACAACATTTGCGCGAATTTCCATTGGCTCCATCTCAGAAAGAACAACGACGCCTGAAACCTTATTACCCTCCGTGATAACATCTGTGATGATGGTGTTCAGGTACACTGAGAGTTGAGGTTCTCTTTTGACCATCTCGTCTAACACCACTTTGGCAACTTCGGTGTCGTACAGGTAACAAACATCCGTATTCGGGTCTTTTTCAACGATCGCATTTCGTTCCCTGAGAATATTCCTTAATTCCCAGGCAATGCCTTTTACGATTACTTTTTCTTTATCACTGAAACCGACCCAGGCACCCAACATGCCAGCGGTGAACTGTCCGCCCAGGCACCTTTGTTTATCAACGATCAAAGTTTTCGCTCCGTTGCGAGCAGCGGCTATTCCTGCTATTACGCCCGCTGTTCCTCCACCTGCGATCAAAACATCGACCTTTTTTGATTTCATTGTGTTTTTCCTAAAAAACTCGCTTCGTATTCCTTTTGGATGATTCACTAATAGCTGTTAAAGGTAACCGTACTCTTTTAGTACGGCCTTCAACGTTGCGAGAACATCAGCAGGCAGCTCAGAGATAACCGGTTTACGGCAAAAACCTGCGTCAACACCGCGCAGTTTCATACCTTCTTTGATGACCTGTAACCAAGGGGCAGGCATTCCACCAGCGGTGGGCTTGGTGAAAAGGGGTAGATAAGGACGGATCTTTTCAAAATGCGCCTTCATCGCCGCTTCCATCTTTCTCTCCTTAGCCAGATGGAAGACCTCGGTGTTCTCCTTGGGGAACAGGTTACCAGTACCGCAGACCCAACCGTCACACCAGCAGCTTAGGCTTTCAACAGGGGTAATATCGTAGCCATAGAAAATTCCAAAACCATCGTCAGTCAGGTAGCGGAGGTTTTGCTGTCTGAAGACATCAGCCTGGCGTTCTTTGACGGCATCAATGAATCCTTCATTGTAAAGTTTTGCCATGAACTCGTCGCTCAATAAGCAAGTGGAATAGTATGGGTTATGATAAAGCATAATGGGGATGTCTATGGCTTTACGGATAGTTTCATAGTGCAGCAGAAGTTCGTTCTCATTAGGAGCCATATACCAGGGTGTAACCGCCATAATCCCGTCAGCGCCATCGGCTTCGGCTGCAATGGACATATCCACTACATCCTTGGTGCGATATGCACCCGTGGAAGCAACAACCTTAACTCTGCCCGCCGCGGCCTTAATCGTCTCGCGGTTCACGGCGATCTGCTCGTCTTTATTCAATGCAATCATTTCGCCGGTGCTTCCAGAAGGGATAATACCGGTAACACCATTCTCCACAAGAAAGTCGGTGCACTCCTTGATTCCGCTGAAGCTGATCGATTCATCCGCATTGAAGGGCGTGACGATTGGAATATAGATACCTTTCAATTTCTCTTTTGCCATAATATCTCCTAATGTGGAAAAATTCGGAATGACTATTCCTAAAATATAATAGCACTTTATTTTACTAAATGCAATAGGGAATTTTCGTTACGTTAGGTTAGTTGTTTTTGTTTTTCTTATTGTGAGAGCGATCAGGCAGGAAAACAAAGTTGTTTGTGGAGAATAATCAGGACTGAACAATTGGAAATAAGGTTACTTAATGATCGGGATTACGGTTATTTGTGAAAAATCATTGGTCTTTCGCTTTACATAGGTGGATCAAAACGGTATATAATAAATAGGGAAGTTGTTTTTTATTCGAAATTTCAATATTCGGAATAGGTATTCCGTAATGTTTTGTAAATAAGCTACTTGCTGAAGAGGTAGGTGGCATCTAGTGACTGTTTTTTATAGAGGTAGGGGTAATATGGAAAAACAAAATGGTCAGAATGGTGAAACAATTATCATGGTCGAGCGTGCACTTCAGGTACTCGACCTTCTACGTAGTAAACGAGAACCGGTTGGCGTTAATGAGATTGCCAAGACTTGTGGCTTAAATCCATCAACCACATATCGCATTCTCAAGACTTTGGAACAATCGGGGTGGGTTTTCCAATTTAATGATCGACGCTACATCACCGGACAGAAAATTAGCTTTGTTACTGAAAAAAATAATTTGTTTCTTGCTTTACGTGAAGTTGCACAGTTTGTGATGGCAGAATACACCGCAAAGCATGGTCAGGCGATGAACCTGACTGTGCGTGAGGGATTGGATTGTATAATCCTGCAGCAATCCCGAACCAATAAGTTTATTGATTACGTTCCACCTATGTTCTCGAAATTGCCTATTTATGCTTCTGCGGGTGGAAAAATCTTGCTTTCTGAATTACCAATCAACCTGGTTGACCAAATCATTAACTCGTGTGACATGAAGCCGTTGACCAACCATACGATAACGGATCCAAAGAAGTTCTGGCAGGAGTTATTGGAGACTGCGAAGCATGGATATGCGATCGATTACAAAGAATCTGCGGAAAATGGATGTTGCATTGGAGTGCCAGTGCGTGATCACGAAGGAACGATTATTGCTGCGCTTTCTTTTAGTGGTTTTATAGGTATCGAGGACCCGCAGGAATTGTTCAAGTATCTTCCATCATTGCATGAAGCGTCGGAAAAGATTTCTCATAGTCTTTACACGTGTTGGGAAAGGTAGTTAGGAATTAAAAATCGTTTTTTATCTGGATAATTCTTTTCATCTAGTGCTTTATGAAGAATCTAATCGACGGGCGTGAATTTTCACAAAACTTGTAAAATTTCGCACCTCTTTTACTTAGCAGATATCTATTTTAACTCCGGGGCATCTCTCGCTTTCCCTCAAGCGAGATGCCCCGGAGCTCCCCCGCGACTATTAGATTCTATCGTTGTATAGGTAGTTTTCCGGAAACTCCAGACAGATGATGAACTTTTAGTAAAGTTCTGTGCCGATGATCCCTTTATATCCGGTAACCCGTAGCGTGGTTTCCAACACATCAGGCAATACCCCGCAATGCAATATGAAACGCTCTCCCCCAGCTCCAGTGGAATTTCATAAACAGTAGTATCAAACTTACCCAGATCGGGGTAGAAAACCTTTTCATTTCCAACAACCAGATAATTGGCAGCAATTTTTTTGCTAATATAAGAGAGTTTGGCACCTGTAACCACCATGCGGAATCTTGTTCCTTCTGCTGAAACGGCAGCACTCGGTGAACCAATGAAAGTAATCATGGTCACTTTGCTGGTCACACGTGGCTGGTCACAACACGTGCGTGCAATCCTGAATGACGGTATAATAGCTCCCTGGTGAATAATGGTAGAAGATAATTACCCCGAGATCGAATACCCGATAATTTTCCCCCTTAAAGTAATCGGACTGGACAAACTGGATTTTGAATCCTTCGTGGTGGAGATCGTGCGCCGCCATGTGCCGGATTTATTGGAAGAAAATATTATCAGCCGGCTTTCCAGTGGCAACCGCTACCGCTCGGTATCCTTCCAGTTCATCGCTGAAAGCCGCGCCCAGGTGGACGCGCTCTACGATGAGTTGAGCGACCACGAACGCGTGTTGATGATCCTCTAGCCCTTCTTTTTTACTTCATGACCACCGAACTGGTTGCGCATGGCCGCGACCAGCTTGTCTGAATATGGGCCTGTCTGCCGCGAGCGGATGCGCCGCTGCAGCGCCGCCGTGATGACTGGCGCGGCAACGTTCAGGTCGATGGCCTCGAACACTGTCCAGCGCCCCTCGCCCGAATCCGCCACGTAGGCTTCTATATCTTCGAGCGATGAGTCTTCTTTCATCAGGTTTTCAATCAAGTCGAGCAACCAGGAGCGTACCACGCTGCCGCGCTGCCAGATTTTAGCGACCTGGTGCAAATCCAGCCCGAACTCCTGCTTCGCCTTCATGATCTCAAACCCCTCGGCAAACGCCTGCATCATGCCGTACTCGATACCGTTGTGAACCATCTTGGTGAAGTGCCCGGCACCACTCGGGCCAACCCACCCCCAACCCTGGTCAGCAGCCGGCGCCAGCGTTTCAAAAATAGGGCGCAGGTATTCAGCGGTGGCAGTATCACCACCTATCATCAGGCTGTAGCCTTCGCTCAACCCCCAGATGCCGCCGCTGGTTCCCACATCCAAAAAGCGTAAACCGTGTTCCGCCAGCAAATGGCTGCGGCGTATCGTGTCTTTATAATTGGAGTTACCGCCATCGATGATGATGTCGTCTTTGGCAAGCAGTGGAATGAGCGACCGCAGCACTTCTTCAGTTACTGCGCCGGCGGGAACCATCAGCCATACTACGCGCGGTTGTGCCAGGTTTGCGACCAGCTCCTCCAGTGAACGCGCGCCTTTCACCCCGCCCTCCTCGGCTTCGCGAATCGTGGCATCTTTTGTGGCATTGCCTACCACGCTGTGCCCGCCTTTTACCAATCGCTGCGCCATGTTCATGCCCATCTTTCCCAACCCGACCATCCCGATTTGCATGCTATCCTCCATATTAACCAATTATGGCTTATTATATCCGCTGCCAATGCGAAAAACCCGGCATGGGCTGGCTAACATACGCTATAAACGGATCCTTACTGGTTTTTCTGGAAGGAAATTCGGTTCTCAACGCCTGCCAGGATGCGGCGGATGTTCTCGCGGTGGCGCAGGATGGCAAAGAGCGCGGCTCCCACCGCCACAATGATCAGCACCAGAGATTGCTTAGAGAGCAGCGAGTAAGCGGCCATACCCGAGACGAACACCAATGAACCCAGCGATACCATGCGCGTGCCCAGCACCACCAGCACAAAAACCAGGATACCCGCCAGTGTGGGTAGAGGCAGCAGGCTGAGCAGGATGCCGATGGTGGCAGCGATGCCCTTACCGCCGCGGAAGTTCAAAGAAACAGGGAAATCGTGTCCGAGTAACACACCAATAGCTGCGGCTGCCAGCCCGGGTTCACCACCCAGCCAATAACCCACGCTTGCTGCGGTCGCCCCCTTGAGAGCATCCAGCACGAATACCAACAGGCCGTAACGCCAGCCTAACGTGCGCATCACGTTGGTAGCCCCGGCGTTGCCGCTGCCCTCTTCGCGGATATCGAATCTGCCAACCTGCCGGCCGATAAGGTAAGCCGGTGAGAAATTGCCCAGCGCGTAGCCCAGGGCGAACAACCCCAAAATCTGCATCACATTCATGATATAAAATAACACTTCATCCGGGGTATTGGATACGCACTCCTGACCGCTAATTCTGTGTATGATTTCACGCGTTCATGATTGCCTGCACCAAGTGAATATACATGAATATAGATATAATGTTTTCACACAAGGAAAATGATTAAAATGACAGATTCCACATCGATCGTAATCTTCGGCGTCTCTGGTGACCTCTCCCACCGCAAACTGATCCCGGCGCTTTACAACCTGTACCTCAAAGGCCGCCTGCCTGGATCCTTCAGGATATTCGGCACTGCCGGGCGCCCCTGGACGGATGAAGACCTGCGCCGTGTTTCACGCGAGGGATTGACCAGATTCTCCCGCACGCTGGTGGATGAAAATGCCTGGCAAACCTTCTCGCAAAAATTGACCTATCTTTCCGGCGACGCCGCCAAACCGGAAACATTTCACCAGATCAATGAACAACTGAACACTCTGGAAGGCGGAGAGGCCAACCGCATGTACTACCTGGCCACACCGCCTGAATATTTTCTCGAAATAATCAACAACCTGGCCGCATCCGGACTGCTGCAAGAAAACGGCGGTTGGCGGCGTGTGGTCATCGAAAAGCCCTTCGGCTCGGACCTCGAAAGCGCCCGTTCGCTCAATCAAAGCATCCACGCTGTGATGAAAGAGCAACAGGTATACCGCATCGACCACTATCTCGGCAAAGAAACCGTGCAGAATATTTTGGTAGCGCGCTTCGCCAACGCTATCTTCGAGCCAGTATGGAACCGTAACTTTATCGATAATGTACAAATCACCGTTGCCGAGACAGTGGGTGTGGGCACACGCGCGCGTTATTATGACCGGGCTGGGGTGATTCGCGACATGTTCCAAAACCACCTTATCCAATTGCTAACGCTGGTGGCGATGGAACCGACCAGCACCTACAATGCCGACGCGCTGCGTGACGAGAAAATGAAGGTCATCCGCGCCATCCGCCCCATCACCAGTAACGATATCATGAAACACTGCGTCATCGGTCAATATCGCGGGTACCCGCAGGAGCCAAATGTGACGCCGGGTTCGCGCACCCCCACCTACGCCGCCATGCGCTTTCACATCGACAACTGGCGCTGGCAGGGTGTACCTTTCTACCTGCGTTCCGGCAAGAAACTGGCAGAAAAGGTAAGCGAAATCCTCATTCAGTTCAAACAACCCCCGCATATGCTTTTCCCCATGTCAGGGGGTGACCTGGAAGGGCGCTCCAACCTGCTTTCAATGTGCCTGCAGCCTGATGAAGGCATTCACCTGCGTTTTGAGACCAAGGTGCCGGATACAGTGGCTGAGACCCGTTCGGTGAACATGAATTACCACTACAGCGATGTGTATGACCAGAGCGCTATCCCGGAGGCGTACGAGCGCCTGCTGCTGGACGTCATCACCGGCGATGCTTCTCTATTCACCCGCGCCGACCAATCCGAGCTTTCGTGGGCGTTATTCGATCCCATCATCGCCGGTTGGGAAGATTTCGCAGCGCCCCCTCCTGAAGAGTATGAACCCGGCAGCTGGGGACCACAATGCAGCGAACGCATGTTGCGCTCTGAAGGCCGGCAGTGGCAGCAAATTTGTGGTGAGCATTGCGATGAAAATCAAACCGCCTCGGGTGAAGAAATCGATTAATCTTTTCCAGCACCGCCCTCGCGCGTAACGGATGCAGGTATAATTGCTGCGTTTCACCTCCGTTTACCGGAAAATATTAGCCTTAGAAAGTACTTGCCACAATATGAAGCCTGCCAAAACCAGCAACAATCACGCACACCGGGTATTCCTCCCGCTGCTCATCTTCGTTGCCATTCTCACCTTGGTATTGAGCGCCTGTCAGCCGGCCAACCCCACAGCGTCCGCACCGGCCAACCCCACGGCGGAGGAAGCCGCACCCATGGAGTCCGCCACAACCCCCGCCGCTACTCTGCAGGAAACAGCCACTACCTCGCCGACGGATACTGATACCCCCGTACCCACGCGGACAGCCGTTGTATATACCCCGGGATTGTGGAAAGAACTGCCGGTACTGCCGGAAGCCCTCTCAGACAGGGCGCGCGAAATCTACCAGCAAGGGCTGGCGATGGGTAACGACCCCCACGTGTACACAAAGGTCGGGGACTGCAACAGCATGTCACCGGATTTTCTTGCCGGCTTTGGCGGTCAATACGACCTGGGCAAGGATTTCGCCTACCTTCAACCGGCGATCGACTATTATAAAAAATCATTCCGCCTGCCCAACCAGGCTACCAACCCCGGTACCACCACTTCACGGGTGCTGGTTTCGCTGTGGAATAACGATGAGTGCCTGCCCAACGAGCCCATGCTTGAGTGCCAGTACCGCGTGGATAACCCCAGCATCGCCATCATCATGCTGGGTACTATCGACGCCAAGACGCACCAACAGCAGCCTGAGGTTTACGAACAGAACCTGCGCGCCATCATCGAAAAGACCATCTCGCTCGGTATCCTGCCAGTGCTGACCACCAAGGCAGATAACATTGAAGGGGACGAATCGATCAATGAAACCATCGCGCGCCTGGCGATGGAATATGAATTGCCGCTGTGGAACTTCTGGAAAGCCGCCCAACCCCTGGCGAACCACGGGTTGAAACCCGATGGTGAACATTTGAATTTCTGGTCCGGCCCGCCCTCGACCGATTTTTCATTGCCCATCGCCCTGGATTACGGCAAGGAAGTGAAGAACATCACCGCGCTGCAGCTGTTGAATTTTTTAATGGAAGAACTGCCAGCGCCGCAATAGTCAGTGAATCACAATTTTCCGATATACCCAGAAAAAGACACCCTGCCTGGCATCTCAATCGTTCCGGCAGGGTGAGTCAATAGTCGCAGCAGGTGTCTTATTTAATAATCCCGCACACGTTCAGGAATTCCGCGCGCAGCGTCGGGTCATCGGCGTACACGCCGCGGAAGACCGTGGTGCGGGTGGCGGGTGAGATCTCGCGTACGCCGCGCATCTCAACGCACATGTGCTTGGCGCGCATGAAAACCGCCACACCGTGCGGGCGCATCAGCGCTTCAAGCGTGTCAGCGATCTGGTAGCCGATGCGCTCCTGCACCGCGAAACGCTTGGTGTAAAGCCGCACCAGGCGTGTCAGTTTCGAGATACCCAAAATGCGCTCGTCTGCAACATAGCCTACATAGGCCTCTCCGTAGAACGGAAAAACGTGATGCTCGCAAAGCGAGTGAAAGTGAATTGGACCCTCGATGACCTGGCTGAGGCGGCAATCGGGTTCACCGCGGCATTCGCGCGGGAAAGATTTTATGAGTTTGGGGTCACCGTCATAACCGCTTGTTGACTCGATCAGCGCTTCCAAAAAACGGCGTGGGGTTTCATGGGTGGAGGGCGTGTTCACGTCCATCCCCAACGCGCTGAAAATCTCGGTCATGTAACCTTCATACTTTTTAAGATCTTCACGGCTGATATTACGCTGGTTCAATTGCAGCAATTCATCCACGGAAAAATCATCAACAGAAGTTTCAGTCATAGCCTCTCTCGTTTCTCAATAACTTGTGTGTGTTATATTTCAATTAATAGAATTTTATCTGATATTCATCTGCTTTGAAAAGGGCACAGTAAACCAACCTTGTACTACTTGCGTTCTCAATAGCTGCCTGCTGCAACCAAACTGCCAGAATAGCGTATGTTTTATGTGAATATAAATATAAACCAAATAGCGGAAAACGAATATTCCATTTGCTTTGTTCAATCGACCGGTCCTGGAGGGCAGAATGTGAACGGCGTATGTACGAAAACCCTGACGTTTCTCCAAACCATCCAGTCACTTTGCCTGTTCCATCTTTTGAGAGCATAACCTTTGCGTGCAACAACCCCAATACCTGCCGCTTACTCTCCGGAGAGGGATCCCAATCATCATTTGCAATCCGTTCGCGTACGCTTTTAGCAAAATTCTCTAAATCTTCAAATTGACCTTGGGATGGCAACTCAGTAGAAGCCTATTCAATCTCTTTAATCTTGTCGTGAATTTCTACCAACTCGTGCTCCAACTGCACCCTCTGAGAGAGGTATTCGGTTTTTGTCATTTGGATATCTGGATCAGTATATGCTCGGGTCAAGTTGTTTATTTGCTGCTCAAATTTTTCCACTGAATGATAATACCCATCTAAGTGAATCCGTGAGCGAGAGCGATTTTCCTGATCTACTATTTGCGCCTGGTGATAAGCCTGTCGTAATTTTTCGGTGTTCATCAACATATCTGTAACCTCACTCCATACCTGATCCTCCAAACGAACCGCTGTAATTTCCCTATCCATACATTGTCCTTCTTGCCTACGGTGACGATAGGATCGATATGCTTTGCGATTTTGCTTAGGACGGTCATTTTGAAAATTGGCTCTGTAAGGTTTTCCACACTCTGAACAACGAATCATGCCAGATAAAAGGTAAAAATGATGAGCTTGCCGGCGTAATGCTTCTCGATGATCCTTAATCCTGATTTGAACAAGATCAAATAATTTTTCATCGACCAAAGGGGCAATAATGATCTTTATCCATTCATGCGTTTCACGAAGTTTGCGGTTCGAATTACTCTTACAAACTGATTTGTTGTAATGGACATAACCTTTATACGCTGTATTAATAAGAATATTTCGAATAGCCGATAAATGCCAGTTGGGTTTTCCTGTATAAGAAGGAATCTCACGTTTTTCTAATTCCACTCGAATCCCATGCATTGAATAATTCTGCTCACCGTAAAGGGTATAAATCAAACGAACGACTTTAGATTGTTCTGAATGAATCGAAAGCCCCCCTATTCCTTTGGAATCCAAAACGTATCCATAAGGGGTTCTTCCTCCCACATATAAACCCTTCTCGGCCTTTCCGCGTTTTCCACGATTGCATCGCTCTACACGTTTAGCATTTTCCCATTTGGCAAATGTTGCATCCATATCTTTACGAACTTCCCCTTCCGGGGAGTCTTCGTAATTTCCTAAAGCAAATTCAATCTTTGCCCCTCGCCGGGAAAATTCCCGTTCCAATGTCTGACGAATATATGGGTCTCGCGCTAACCGATCTATGGAAAGCACAACAACAATATCGAATCCATAATCTTCCAAATAAGTAAGCGCCGCATCCAAACTGGGGCGATTCATTTCCCGAGATGTATAGTCATCCACATACGCAGGAATAGAATTGTCGTTTTTCTCAACGTCTAATCCTGATTTTTTATCAACAAAAGCATTCCCAACCAAGGTGTAACCATTCTTCTGACAATACTTCACACATTCTGCAATTTGAGTAGGAATGCTAAAGTTTGACCGCTGATCGTCTGTTGAAACACGGGAATAAATAATTGCGCGATTTGTTCCTGCCATTGAAAACCTCCTATTCTGCTATCACTTCAACGCCATGTCCATTTCGATGGATTCTTCCAGACGCTTCCAATTGATCTAGATAGGTATAAACTGTCTGTCTGGAAATACTTAACGCTCGAGCTGCTTCAGTGGCACCCATGAGAGGATTGTCAAGATAAAGTGTCAATAGACTGTCCATTCGGGCTGTAAGATTGGCCTTACGAGCAGCCTGAGCTTTGTCCAGAGAAGTGTCAGTTTTTACAATGCTAGACGCCAAATTAGACATTAATGGATTACCAGGTTGTGTAAAAGTATGACGGAAAGATTGACGTTCAGCTTTACGTTCAGCCCGATCCTGAGCAATTCCAGATAGACGCCTGCGGTGTCCAGAACGTAATGCCAAGTTGACAGCTCCAACCAGTGCTAATAATGGGAAAAGGGCCGGCGCATATCTTCCGAGTTCAGGAAAGATATCCAGAAAAATAGTCAAACCAATTGTCGAGACTAGGTAGACACCCACCAGAGATGCTGCCAATAAAAATGGAGCACCCGGATCGGTCTTGCGTTTGCCGGCGTTGTAGTCCCATAACAATAAGCTGGTACTGACAGTGGTCAGACCCAAGCTTTCGATGATGGCGGCTGTTACCCAGCCTAAAGCCGGGATCCAATGCAAGTCTTTCACAACTGCATTAGCTACCAGCACCGCGCTAGGGAGCGGCGTGATCCATGGACCAATCGCTGCGATTCCATCAACTAGATTGGTCTCGATCTCCGAGAATGAATCTCGAATTATTTTGACGAAAGAGAGTAGAGCCAAAAATTACCTCCTTATTTGGGGGCAATAGAATGCCCCCGGTGATAAACTCCCACCGAGGGCGAATCCTGGCTGATCGGCTATAATATGATCAGCCCCTACTGCCGGGATAATCGGTGGTTGGGGTAAGGTTCGTGTAGGTGCTCGCTACATCTGCACGAACCGTCTTATTATTTTGTTCTATCTATTATATACCATAGAACAAATAAACGAGTATTTGAAAATACAAAGTATTGCTCCGGTTGTAGCGAGTCAACCTGGAAAGTCTTCAATAACGCCAGTTACGATGAGCGTTGGCTGGCAGAGCAAAGCCATTCGCAGCCCAAAAAGTCAATTCCTTTTCCGAAACACCTAACATTTGGCACCAGCTCAACCCCACGAATTGCAGCCAGGTCCGAGCTTCCAAAGCACAAGTCGGATTCTTACTCTTGAGATCCAAGGCAGCTTTGAACACAACCGCCAGGGCAAGAACCGCATAGGGATCACAAATAGATTCTTCATTCATCCCTTTTCTCTTTTACGATTTCCTTCAATTGAATATGTAGTACCTCGCCACCCGTGACCTCAATGAGACGTTTCCTTAATTGCTGAGCAGATGTTTTTACAAATTTCTCGGCGTCCACGTCCTTATCGAGAAAGAGCGTCAAGGCCAGAGCTAATTCTTTCGAGCTATAACCAGCTTCTACGCGACCGTCCGGTAACCGGCGCCAAAAGCCACCAATGGTAGGCAGCTTGCAGTCGGACGGCAAGCGCAAGGCAATTTCGCAATTCTGCCATGGTGCAGTATCCTCTTGTGACGTTAAGCCATTGGTGACATCAGTGACATTGGTTTCCCGGATAAACTCAACGGGTAAGTGAATCCCGTACACTCTTGCCCAACGTTCCAGCTCGGACAGTGTGATTTGCCATTGGCGAGTGCCTTTGCCGGCTTCGCGTGTTTTACGCAGACGCAGCTTGCCAAGCAGTCGGCCAACCTTTCGAGAGGTAATGGATTCCTTATCGACATCAGCGTCTGTATTTTCAGCAACAGTCTGCGCCGCTTCGCTGATTTGTGAAGTCGAGAAAGTCCAAGTGGAAATAGCATCGTCACTAATGTCTTTAATGTCACTCTTGTCAGCAGCTAATTTGCACATCGCTTGAAGTGCTAGCAGGGTCAGATCACTGCTTTGCAGATCACTGGTCTCTTCCTGTTGGTAACGCCATGACATTTCTTCTAATCGCCGCCATAATCCGCTGATCACCACCTGATCTTTCCCCTGGATGAAGCTGCGCAATAAGCTATGATTTTGATCAACATCATCCAACCAGGCAGCTACAGAAAGGATGGCTTTCCATGGCTGAAGGCTGCGTCCGCGTAAACGGGAACTTTGAGCTACTTGATTTTCATAACCATGCAGCGCTGGCAGGTTAGCCAATCCAATTGCCCACAATTCATCTTGCAGTGCCTTACGATCATGCGGCCAAAGTGAATAGTCCAGTGGGTCGAAATTGGCTTTATTCCGGTCAGCTGTACGGATGAGAGGAATAACAATCGTGCGGGAGGCCAATACGGCATCAGGCATGCGAATGGCTGAAAATAATCGGGGACAGTAGGCATTCACGTAACGCAGTTTCCACTTTCCTGGTCCATCTGCTTCTTTGAGTGGCACACTCGATCCACGCCGGTTGCCAGCTAGCAACAAGGCGCGTTTGTCTGGGTCGGTCTGTTTGGGGTCGGAAATGTTTTCAGCATCGTCGAAGGCCAGGGTCGCGCCGTAATCAGCAAGGTCACGCAGGCTGGCAAAGCTGCCGCCGGCCAGGATAAGCTGACCCAGATAAGCCATTTCGGTCACGACGATCAGTAGGTTTGTCTTTCCTGAACCCGCTTCTCCATTTGGCCAGAGGAAACCGATCACATTAAAGGCATCCAACAGGTAGGTACCCATAATATAGCAACCAATGAGTTCAGCCATGGATTGCTGATCACCCAGTGAACGGTCGAAGTCGAGAAAACGGTTGATGACTGCAACGATCTTAGCGAAGGTATCGACTGGATTGGGACGTTGACCTTGTACATAAGCCCGCACCCCACGGGTAGACCAGCGTTTTTCAACCGGTACCACTTCACGAAAAACTGTATTCACACCTAAATCACTAAGCGGATGGGTGGATTGTCCATCGCTGATTTCTGCAAAAACCTTTCCGTCATTACGGACGATGAACAGGCACAGTTTCTCTTCAACCAGCGGCGGATTATGAACCTGCAGGTTGCCCTCTTTATCCAGAACTTCTCGTCGGGTGGTACGGACTGGCAGCCAGGTGGCAGCATAAGCCTGTTTGCCTACCAGACTCAGCGGACGGGTGATATTGGGTGAGGGTTCGTCCAACAATTCGATAGTTGGCTGTGCCGGCTGGGGAACAGGCCGCGGCTGCTCAATCAAGGCTTCCATGTCTTGCAGGTTGTGCCCATCAGCCAACCAGTCATCCACACCCCATTTGATCCCGCTAGGATGGTTAGGAAGGTAGATAGCTGAGACGGTAGCTCCCTTACGCTGCAAGATCTCGGTCAGACGCTCCAAAGCCAGACGAACAGATGGCTTATACATCACATCGGAGTCGAAGACGATTCGCACCAGACGGTTCTCCCAGGCAATGAAATCAAAGTCAGCCAGGATAGTGGTTCCGCCGAATTCGTTGCGGCCTTTGAAGTTCCACACACCCAATAAGTCAATGACGCAAGCTCCCTGGGAAGCCAATGAATCGGCTTTCTTCTGCCCTTCGGTGATGAAGAGTGGAATGGTCGGATTTTGCAGCGTTTTCAGGCAGGACGGTGGGCAGTCCACCCTAACGCCGGCACCTTTTGGTATTTCGTATTTCAACACTTTTACTGGCCGCAAGCCATCAGCTTCCCGCTTACTGCGGTCTTCATAGGTACGAGGATTATCCGGACGGTAGACGTGCAGGCCGATCTTGCCATCGGTGGTGTGAAGCGGAATTAACAGTCCGGGGACTCGGCGCTATGCCGGCGAAAAACCGAACTGCACCAGTTCGCCTTCGCTCGTGATCGTGCGATAGCCACGTTCCCGGATCATCTGCTCAGAGATGCCTGATTCGTCAGTAAGTATCTTTAGGTGATTTTCGGAAAGGGAAATATTTTGGTTACTCATGGCATTGGCTCCTGGTGATGGACAAATTGAGCGTCTATTTCTTGTGAGGTTACGTGTTTATTGTTCTTGATATTCTTTGAGATTTTCTGGTCTGTTTCGACCGAATTAATTTCTTTTTGTGTTCCAGTAAATTGATCGCTGAGGATGAAAGCGTAGACGCGCGCTAACAACCTTCCCTGCTCCTCCTGTGACAACTGGAGGATTTCAGCAGGTGGATTCATGTGTGAGGCTGTCCTCCTGTGGATGACTGAGATTGGGTAGGGTGTCCTGCAGCAAACCGCGCCGGACAAGTTCCAGTCGGACGATGAGGCGCACCTGGTCAGCCGGCGTGCGCATCTCCCGTTCCGAGAGACGGATCAGGGCTGAATACTCCGGCTGTTCAAACAAAACTTTGAGACAATTGAGCATAGAACTCCTTTTGGCAAACAAAAATGACGACGTTTGATTCAACGTCACCATTCTGCCATTTGGAATATCCCTTGTTCAAGTACCCTGGATATCCCTCTATATCCCTTGAATATCCCTTTTTAACCCCAATACAAGATCATGAAGATTGATCCTTCGGTTTTTTGATGAAATTTGATTTTCGATAGGGAACGATCTGGATATCATATTCTTTGCGCAACTGATTGATGCGATTGAGGATCGTCTTTTCGTTCAGTCCCACTCGCGCTGCAATTTGGGCACAAGTCAGGCCTTGATGCCAGAGGCGGACGATATCCTGATTGGCGCCAACGTTAGGAATCATCAGCCAAACTTCAACGGGTGAGGATGCTAAAATTTGTTGAGGTTCTAATTTGGTCTCAATAGCTATGGCCGGTTCTGGGATTTTCGGTAACGGGAACCACCCTAATTTTTCCAACTCATCCCGAATTTTGTCCCAAATCAACCAGACGGTCTTTTCACCTCTTAATTGGACTCGTAACAGCGATCCAGCGGAGGGGAGTAGATGTGCATTAATGGTTATCTGATTCTTGGCAATCAACATTTTTACTTCCACCGGATTGGCATCAGATGGAATTTGAAGTATGTTTTTGTTGCCAGTTAAAGACACCTGGCAAAGTAATTTCTGATATTCGTTTTGGCTTCTCAGCAAGGTTTCGAATTGCCGGATCATGACGCCAAATTGGGCCGGCGTGCCTTGAATCGGGAAATCGAAATGTAGGTCAATTTTGTCTGTAGGAGCGGATTTCATGTTTGGAAACGGCGAACACAGATCTCTAAATCCAAAAATCTGAAGCCGATCCAAAAGCCAGGTAATGAATTCTTTTTGGCGATCCAGACGTTTCTCATAAAGTGCCTCCGCGAGGGTGGCCAAGAATATATCGTCCTGACCAAACAGCTCAGCAAGTCTTCCCCGGAGACCTAAGCATTCTTCGCGGATAAGTTTTTGGTTTGCGACAGCGACATCAGGAGTAATGCCCTGAGGGGGTTCGAACTGGAGTTCAGTTTTTCCTGCTTGGACTTCGGAACAAACTACCCGACCAATATCTCCCCATTTTTTGCATTTGATTTGAAGGGTAAATGGTTCACCGGATTGCGAGTATTGAAAATTTACTGGATCATAAACAGGTTGAAAACAGGCAATGATCAAGGCGACCACTCTTTGTTGGCTTGAACTTATGAAACATCGATAACCAGGCAGAAAAGTCATATGTAATAAAGTTAACTTTTGAAAGAGAATATTTTTATGCTCTGATAATTACCAATCCTGAAACAATTATAACCCTATTAGATAATATGTTCTAATTTACACAAAAGAGAATAACTTACCATGTAACTCTCCTTAGGCTGTTCCTGTATAGTGTTAAATAAGGAATGCGTACAGTGTGAAATAATGTCTTGCTTAGTTCAAATCATGTGGGTGAACAATAATGGAATTCAAGGATCAAAACTAGTTCACTTTCACCATCTCAAGTCCACCGCCTTGGCGTTGAACCTCAAACCGTGAATCCCTTCGCAGATTATCCACGCCAATCGTGAATTTGAAAGGATATAGTTCTGGTAAATGTATCAAATCGTCAAATGGAATTGCTTCTGAAGGATGAGAAAAGAGGGCACATGATAATAACCAACTTTGCATGACATCAGTTGATTGAAACTTCCTTGATGAAATCTGATATTTGTCATTCTGATCAGTATTGCCAAGTGCTCCCCAATTGGTTAACGAAGCGATAATGCGTTCTACTGATCGGTCCAATGCACCTAGATGTCCATAATCGCCAGCGATTCGGTCTTTGATCACTTTTCTAGTGATTAATTCGTCAGTCCGGCTGACCTGGCCAATGGCTGCTGTGCATTTTCGAAAAAACGGGTAACAAACCAACGTCATGCCATAATGGAGCCACAACCGCTCTTCGGATGATGACAGTGTTGGAAATATGGCTAAAGCTTGCTGTCGAATTTGCGGGGCACTCTTTTCTGTCTTCACCCAAATTGCCGATAATACATCGATTGTTTTCCGCTGGGCATCTATCCCGTGAACAGTTCCTGAAATCGTTTCAGCCAAATGCTGCCTGATTTTGAGCGGTTCAAAATTCTGAACACACAAGGATGCAGTTACATCCAACCAATCCAACATTATCGTTCGGCTGAATCCAATACCTTTATCCATTAAGAACTCGCTTTCGATATTTGAATAAGAGGGACAATCGCTTCATCGATTGAAATACCGCCATGAGTAACAACGACTTCTCCGCTGGGAGCAAAGGCATCTCGTCCCGCCGGCATTAGTGCTGTCATCTGATCTGGCAAAATACCATCGTTGTCCCACAGAATGGTATTTGCGAAAGCGCTTTTAACCCGCAACGCTGCCAGTCTATCCATGTAAATTCTGGCTCGTTTTCCGCGTGTCTGTGCCAGCAAACCTTCAGATGGTTGACCAAACCCCGTGGCTTCCACGTGTCCGTGATCGCTGGCAATAAACACTGAATAATCTCGATCCAGAAACGAGTCGATCAGTTTTTCGAGCGGTAGTGAATTTTGATCGTGAGCTGGGTCCAGCCATAGCCGGAGAGAGGATTGTTGATCGCCTGCACCAAGGGTGGCATTATGCGCCAGTTTATCGGGTGTATCATCGATTAAACACCAGAAATTTACCCTCGGATCCTGCATTTCAGGCTGTTGGTCAATTTGCCGATCATAAGAAAGCGGTAACAACTTACAAGCAATTTCTGGGATTCCTTCTCTAGACCAGTACAATTCCCAGGCGCGAGCTTCCGACACACAATGCTCTAGATCAGTTGCGAAATCTGCCGGCCGAAGCCCAGAAATCAATGCATATCTGGAAATGGAAGTGATTGTGGGAACCTGGGCGAGAAGTGTCTCGGTTTTCATTTCCCAATTCGTATGCCGTTTTGCCCACACGGACTTAATCACCTGCCAATCAGTCAGAGATAATCCGTCCAGAACCAGTAGGACAACCCGCTCAATTTGGCCAAGATTGCGGAGGTAGGCCAGGTAATGCGGTATATGATGAACATGGTGTGGTTTGGGCAAACGTTGAGCACCAAGAGGGCCATAGTTGTTTCTCAACCAAGCTGCAAAAAACGGATCTACATCACGAACTAGTCTTTGGAAAGTCTCTTTTTGCGACAACTGGATGGCGAGATCTGTTTGTGAATGATAGCTGCACAGCTCTGCCCAATCTCGAGCAAATTCACCCCAGACATTCCAGCCCGTTTGTACATGCGGGTCAGATTTCATTGTTGTAAAACGGTTATCTAGCTCTTCCAAAAGCGTTGTGAAGCGTTGAATGCGCACATCAATCTGTGTAAAACCGGGTTGCGCCCAGTTGGGTAAACTTTTTTTATCAGCGATTTCCAGTGGTTGAATAGCTCCCCGGCGAACCAGGCTCGGTACCAGATCTTGCAATTGGAGATTGCTATCAAAAGAAACATGGTATCCGGATGCGGTTTCTTTGACCTGTCTGCCTGATAAGGATTGCTCAACAGACTCCTGCCATTGCTGCTGGATGAAATCTGTGAAAGACTGAACGTCACGAACCAGAAGATTGATCTCCCATTCTCGATATATTGGGTTGTGTTTCAAGCGTTCAACCAGGCCAGAACGCAACAGCTCTGGAAGAGGTGATTGGTGGTGGTGATAGTCATTCAACCAGCCAATCAGTGCTTGTGGTTGGCTTAATGTAACTGGATCGACGTCAAAGACCACTTGCAGTAAGTAATCTATGGTTTTTTGCCGGCTCAAGGTTTCAACTGGTGGTTGACAGGATGCCAGTTTTTCAATTTGATCCGGATTGAGCGTTTGCAGCACCGGGTAGGCTAGGTTGGGGAAAAACTGGTGTAAGGAAAAACTCAACCGATAAGCAGGTTGATAGATATCATAAGGCATGTTTTCCAGAGCACCAGTAGTGGTGATGATAACCGGATGCTCTTGTGTAAAGGGACGAGCTTCTTCCACGCGGTGGTGCAAGAAAACAGGATCATCTTCTTGGATAACTTGAAAGCCGCGCTTCGCCAATTCCGACACCACCGTTTCACCAGACAGAAATCGGTCTGGATCACTTACCAAAGTCAGTGGGTGGGTATGGGATGGAAACAAGTTCAATACGTCATCGATCATCATCATTTACCATTTAGGAGGTTTATTGAAGGTGCCGTTAGAATCCTTTATTGGACTCGGAAATTGACTTGCAGCTAAAACACCTTGGCGGATAGGTTTTACGAAAGTGGCGACCTTATTTAATTCCTGACTGGGTGTATTTTTGAAAGGATTGAGAACAATCACACCTTTCTTAAGTTCATTTCGGACGATTCTAATGGCTTCGACCAAATCCGAATCATTGCTAATAACGATTGCGATACCATATAAACCCTGATAACCATCATGCAATAAGTGGGTGGCAATATTGACATCAGAACCTTTTTCTTCAGTCTTAATCACTTTAACATATTGTTGCTTCCCTGGTGGACAGTTTGCCAACGGCATACTTACTTCGTGTGACAAGAAATGGCCTGGAATGATTTCTAAATTAGGGATAGTTTTCAACGCTCTTAAGTACATTTGTTGACGAAGAGGTTGGTCGGGGTCTTGTGGGCGAGAATTTACCAGGGCCGTAAAATATTTAATTTTGAGAATCTGATTTTTTGGGAGGAGTAATTGGACCATCTTAGAAATATCCAACCACTTATAGGGTGTTCCTTTTACCGCTCCATAATATAAGTTAAAACCATCCACATAAACTACCGATGGAATTTGGATTCCCCCTGTTGTCATAGGCTTATCTTCCTGTTTAAATAAGCAGAGGCGGTTATTCGCCGCCTCGCACCCTGCACCCGAAGGAGCAGGGGGGATGTGCTTATTTTATAGCATGAATCAGTTGAAATGTCAAATGTTTGACGACCATGCTCCATCATCTTCATCTCCTTAAACCCCTACTTCTTCCTCAATAGCGCACTGTCATAGTACATCAGCAGATCAGGGTCCTCACGTAGTACATCTTCAGGTAACCGTTCAGCAACGGTGACAATGGTTTCAAACTCCTGTCGCTTGAAGCAGTCAGCAAAGCCGGCGCGCACCGCCTCTGTACGGAACTGACGCAGACGACCACTACTTTCCGAATAATCCTTAAACTCTTTTAGAAGGGTGCGTTGGCGCACTTTTTCCAGATCAGTGGCTTTATTGTGATCGGGTACATACCATTTGCCATTTTCATCCTGCAGGAAGTTCTGTTTGAGTATCTCGATCAATTCCAAGGGCTGCTCATGCTTAGCGCGGTTCATGACGCGGTTAAAGTCGTTGGTCAGGTCGCCCTGAGTTTTGGGTTCGCCAGCAGAGGATGGGTCGAGCTGCTGCCTGAGCCAGGTAATAGCGGTTTTTTCATCAGAAACGAAGAGCGAGAGCTGGGTGGGTTTGCCGGAATCGAGAACAGCACGGTCATATTCTGCCACCTGATCAGGGAGGAAATACATACCATCTCGGCGAGTGAAGCGCTCGTCCAAACCAGCATAGAATTCAGGCGAGGAGATTGGCACCAATACCCCACGTTGGATGTGAAAGGCTATCATTCGATCAAAGAGCAAAAATGCCTGACGTTCAGCATTGACAATAGTGTTTCCATCCTTCTGCACAACAACTGGCAATTTACCAAGGTGATACCGAACGAATTCCCAAACGCCATCATCGGTACCTGCTTTTAGACGGAATTTCTCTTCTAGATTTCCATTAGGTTTATAAGCAGAAATAACCAAATCTTGTTTTACGGCTGAATCGAATGTTAGTTGTTTCGTGGTGCCTTTTTGTTTGTCTAGAGTCCTAACATCAGCAACAATAAATCCTGCTTGACCAATGGCTTCTTGGATGGAATTCCATATTGAATTTTGTGAATTATGGAATTCAACAGTTATCCATCTCCCCGATTTTAGAATTCTATTAAATTCAGATAAACAACTTCGCATTAGCTCACTGTAATCAGAAATCGCTTTCCTCTGAACCAGATTTACAACGGCTTCAGGTTTTTGGTCGGATTTTACTCCGAGCCAAGCCTCGATAAGGATGTTCAGCTCGGAATAATTTAAGTTCCCTCCGAAAGGTGGATCTGTGAAAATATAATCTATGCTTTCATTTGGGATGTTCCGCAGGTCAGTAGAACTTTGTGTCGAAATACAGACATTACTTCTGTCCGTTTCGGGTTTAATACGCCTTAAGTCCTTTATTCGCTCTTTAAAATAGTTTGTTATCGGGATTTCTGCAGTAATTTGTGACACGTACAATGTTCCAGATAGGGGGCCAACATGGCGATCATGAACTGGCATATATCGGTTTAACTTGCAGACTCTTTGAATACAACCAGTAAAAACATATAAAGCAGCATCGCGAAGAATTGGATCTTCTAGATGATTTATGGAATTCCAAAGATCTGCCATCATTATCAAATTTCTTCTAGTAAAAAAATGATGGACATGTGTAAATCCATGTGACTTCTTAGGTTGTTCGGTATTAAAACCATCAGGCAATTCCACAATTGGAATTCTATTGATCATGGATTCATTATCCAATTTCGTTAACAAAGCAATATCACGATCATCGGGAAATTTCTCAAATCTTTTTTTTCCAACTGAATAATTTACCAAGACGGGAACCTGTTTCGCTTGGTTTAAGGTTGTGCTTAATTCAGGATCAAATTTTAAAATCCAAGTTCTTTCTAAAGTTTTGTTTGTTAAAGCAACTTTACAATTTGGACAAAATAATTCCTGAGGGGGAGGCATGCCAGGACCTTTAAAGACCAAATCCCAATATATTAGTTCTTGGTTGCATTCTGTACAATGGAAAACATCAGACCAAACCACATAATTGATTTCACCCATTATAGATAAATGCGGTTTTGTGGCGTTGACTCTCCTAGAAATATCTTTTTCGCCTCTCATCCAACCAACATGATTGGTAGTTAACAGATCAGAGTGTGTTCTTTCAACACTTCTGATTAATTTTTCTATCGTTGCCAAATACCTTCTCCACGAACGTATGGAGTTCGTGTTGGCTGCAATAAAAGTGGCTGCTGGGCTTAAGTCCACTAACACTGATTTTCGAACGCCATTATTTTCAAATTCTTTTCTTGCACATAACTGACTCGCAACACCGGTCATTCCAGTTCCGCAAAACCCATCAAAAATAATGTCGCCTGGAGATGTGTAGTGAAGTATGAATGGAACAATAGCATCAGGTGGTACTTTTGTAGAATAAGAGTGTGCAAAATACAAGGGGTCGTTTTTTCCTACTGATATATCTTTTACAAAAGGTCCTCTTGAAATATAACTTCCAGATGAAATTGAATTTTCTTGAATGAATGCGGCAATATACGGATTAGGGCAAGCTGTATAATTTTTGGGAAGGGACAACCTTAATATGTCATCATTTGAAGCAATAGGCGCCCCATCAATTTCCCGTTGTTGTGAAATCATCCGCCTTAAATCTTCCAGTAAGTCTTCGGATATATCATTCTTAGAAGGAACTCCAATATTCGAGAAAGAATCCTCGCCTGGGAAGAGATTATCTTGAACCTCATTTTCAGTTTCCTTTTTAATCACCATCACCTACCTCACTTAAGTATTTTGCGACTAATGGTAACATCCTCTTAAAGGTACTTATTCCTCCACCTCCTCCAAAGCGAGTTCCTCCTATCGAAGGCGGTACGATACCACGTAGAATGGCAAAATTGTAGTTAGCCCCAGATTGTGTTGCATGATTGTTAAAATACTCCAGCCAAGAGTCAAGAATAGTCGGATTAATCTCATAGACTCTTTCAGGTTCGATTTGTCCCAATTCTGTAGCCAATGTAGTAATATATTCATTATGTTCACTTAAAAAACCAACTATCCCATAAAAACTTTGTTTAAAATGCCCGGTAAGATTTTGACCGCTTGAATTATGGTATCTATCTGCTAATACTTCAGCACCAGATAATTCAAGATGATGGTCGAGCCATTGGCCAAAGTCAATATGAGAATATTCGTCTATTTGTCTGCCTTCTTCTGGTGCTTGACCATAGCCTAAGATTTCATCAAGAGACCTTTGTACTTCTTGAAGGTCATCAGCACTAGTGTCAGGTCTAGAACGAACCTCTAGAATTGTCGGTTTATTTCTTTGAATCCATTCTCGGAAAGTTTCAATATCAATAGCTCTTAATCTAGGAGTGAAATTTTCTTCTACAAACCTAACCGCGGACTGTGCTTCTTCGCCGACAAATTTCACAACCAATTCAAGGTTAGCTCTAAATCCGCCATCAGAGAGATTTGCAGATCCAATTAGGGCTAGTGAGTAATCCGCGGCATATACTTTAGCATGCAATCGTTCAATGTCGGCAAGCTGGAAGTTTTGACCGTTTTGACGTACTAAATCGGCAAGAGCTAATAAATCCTCTGGGCTAGTAACACCTGCTGCCCAAGCACTCGGACTTAATCGGGTCCAAAACTGAAACCGGCTTGCATTCCCAATTGAATCAAAAACTTTTCCAATACCAGATGAGGAATAATATGGCGTACAAATTAAGACTCTTTCTTCGGCTGTAGTCACTATTTCACTGAGATTTTCCCAAGAGGGCAGGGTGATTTGAGACATAATTCTCCTTAAAATTAAACAAAATAAAATAGATTTTATTTCTTTCTCAGAAGCGCACTGTCATAGTACATCAGCATATCCGGATCCTCTCGTAACACGTTTTCGGGATAGCACTCAGCGACTGTGCCATGATACCTACGTGAGTAGTTAATTATTGGTCAAGTGTCAGACGTGTACTACTGGTGTCGTGCCCGCGCATCCGTTGATCCAGAAAATGCTTGAAACGGTTTTGCAACTCTTCATGGGTGCAAGGCAAGCCACCTGTTTTGAGCGCTTGCAGCAGCGCATCCACAGGAATGGTCACCGCCTGGATCCCGCGCAAGGCTTGAATGGCTGCGGGCACAAAGTTTGTTGGCACACTTTCTGCTTCGTCGTTCTGTTTCAAAAACTCCTCAATCGGCTTGCGCTCCGCTGGCGACATAGCCTCCAGACTGTGCTGAGCGGTTTCACTGGATAGGTTCGTTTGCAGCGCTTTGCGCCAGTTTTTGAGCAAGTCGCTCAGTTTTTCATCCAGCAAACGAACTAATGCATCCGAATTGGCTGCTCCCCGGTGCTGTGCCGGTCGCAGGTGGCAATAAGGGCAGGTGGGGGAATCTGCAATCGCGCCTTCGTGAAACTCGCGGCAGCTAAGTAACCCGGTAAGCTGTTGTTTCCAGAATTCAAAATCACCACTGCGTGTGAGAAGCTCAATGCCAGAAAGAGCGTGCATCGATTCAAAACGATCATCATGATACAAGCGCTGGCGCAAATCATCACCGCTGGCAGTCAACACGTTTTTACGGTGCAGGTCACTGTAAACGGCAACATATTCCTGTTTCAGGTTCGTCAATTCTCGTATGGCAGCTTGTTGATCAAAGGTCTCTCTGCCTTTTCCAAAACGCCGAATGGAATCCAGAGTTTGTTTTTGAACAAGGCGGGCGCGCTGCGTCCAGGCATGGTCTTCCGGTAAGTTTGCCTGTGCTTCGACTAGGTAAGTCGTGAAAGGTTGCAGTTGGTTGATGGCATCCAGAAGCTGGCGAGCGCGTTGTACTACCTCGCGGAATTCTAAATACTCCTGAATTTGCACCGGGGTATAGCGCAGGTTGCGCAGCTTTCCCACCGTGGTGTACTTATTCAGTTCTTCCAAAAATTGTTTGTAACCGCGCAGACCAGGCAGAAGATCCATCACCGAAAGTGAAAAATCGGGTGCATCACTGCCTACAACGGTTCCCTCTTCCACCACGAAGGTCAATCGGTCAGTAAATACGGGAGTATTCCATAGCTGTGCGCCTTGCTCCAAACGATTTTGCAGCACCACCACTTGCTCCAATTCAGAATGTACCAGGCGTTGCAATTCTGGGATGGCTGTCTCGCGCGTGTTTTCGTCGCGTATCAACCCAGGCTGCAATCCCAGACCTTCAAAGATCATGGTCCAAAGGTTGATCGGGAGGCTGCGCGGGCGTTTATAAAAGCGGAAATTGACAATATCGGTCATAGAGCGAGTCATTGCGCGTTCCAGTGTACTGGCATCCAGTTCCTCACGCCCATCGAGGCTGAGGACGACATCGCCGTTATATACTAATGCCAGCAGGATGACAGACACCCATTCCGGTTCCAATTGGTATTTGAGGTCTTTTTCCACTGGCTGAAGCCCACCGGCGACAATTTCGATGACTTCACCGCGATTAATGACCTGTCCTTCAGGTTTATCGTTGAGGAGCTTCAAAAAATAGCTGGTGTAGGGAGAGTCGTAAGGGTGAATATTGCCTTGACCGTCGAGAATTCCCAACCCCTCCAAAACACCGGAGCCCAAATTGGAGCTACGACCGCATAATCTGCGAATAGCTTCCATCGCGCTGTTCGCTCGGGCAACCTCTGTAACGGGCTGGCTCAACCTTTGGAATTTTGGGTAATCTGGATAGCGATCCTCAAACTCAGGCGCGAACAAATGAGAGGCAACCAGGCGGATCAATTCCTCTAAATTCTGGCTGGCGGTACTGCGCATACGGGTGAGAACGGTTTGAATGGGTTCATCCACACCCTGGTAAACAATATGCAATTTTTCAATCATGTGTTCTTGCAGCCAACGCATTAAACCGCGGAAATAGGTTTCAGCTTTGTTGGCATATTCCAAGCGATATTCTGTGGATTCGTTTGCCATTGCCCGCGCACCAGCATAAAGACGGATTTTAGTTTCAAAGTCATTATCCAGTCCGGTCAGGTAATAGATCGTTTCGTCTGGTAATTTTTGATCATTCCAGGAAGGATCCTTGAATGGCGGAAGGAAATAAATATAAAAATCGCGTGGAGGTTGGGCGGTGGTGCGCTCATCGGGCGGACCAAAGAATAAATAACCAGGGCGGGTGACTTTGTGGTCTGCCCATGGTAGTTCATAGAACCAGATACTATAACCAGTCAAATAGGTTGTATCGCTCAAATTGAGTGCCTGACGTAATGCATCGTAAAAATAGGTGTTTAGGTCAGACTTATCCATGAAATCGCCGCGTTCAAGAATTTTCTGATCAAAATCTACTGCTTTTTTCAAGTCCAGGTAATACTGACCGTTTTCTGGGTTGTAAGAAAGGAACTGACCCTGAACCGTCTTCATCATCTCTTTGAGCGCCACCTGAACCTGATCGAGTAGAAATTCAGCATTATTCATCTCAGGCGGGAGTCGTTGGTAGAGACACAACCCATCGCGCATACCTTCTGCGGTCACACCCAGGGGAATAAAGACATCACCAGTTGTCAGACGCTGAACACTGAGTGCACGAATGATGCGGATGGCTAAATCCTTGAGATTGGGACGTGTATAAGCATTCTGAATCAGCCCCTCAAGAATATTACTTTTCTCAATTACTTTGGCAATATCATCAATACTACGCAGGCTGGGATCATCTTGAATCAGTTTCCAATATTGATCATATGAGATCAAGCCAGGCTGATCGGATGGTACTTCCTGATCTAAAACGGANNGAATGGCGGTACTAAAGGTTTTCAAGACCTGGCGTTTTTCAGCAATGGCAAGGTTTTCAAATGTTTCCACATAAACCGGATGAATTGGGAATAGATCCACAAATTCCTCCATGCGCTCGGCCATGGATTTATACAAGGGGGCAAATTTTCGTAAATAATCGGCGATCTGAGCTTTTTGGGCGTCTG
>DHGL01000035.1 GCA_002402725.1 Anaerolineaceae bacterium UBA4799 | reverse complement strand
GTAGGCAACCGTGCTGAACTGGTCAAGGACATTGTATTGCGCAGTACCTATAGACAGAGGGATGGAATTGTTGGGGATGATAACGTCACCGGCTTTCAACACATCCGCCGCGTTCGTGCAGGCGAAGGGCACTCCGTTAATATTCGGTGCACAACCATCGGAAGCCAGTCCATTGCCCCAGATCTGTACACCTCCCGGGTTACCCGCACTGTAGATTTCCGCTGAAGTTGGATTGGCGAGATCTAGCGCGTAACCGTTCTCCTTCTGGTCATAGTAGATGAATGTGCCGGTTACAGCGACCGATATGGAGAAATAAGTGTACATCGGCGGATTCGCCGCTGTATTGATGGAATCCAGCACGCGCAACCCGTCAGTTTCAGGCAGGGTCACGTAATAAACCTGCACTGGCGCCGGGTTGGCGGCGTGCACTTCGGTGATGGCGTTGAATGCGCCTGACAACAATAATGATAGTACAATGATGAACGTGATCGAATAGTGCAACAAGCGTTTCATAATAATCCTCTCCTATTAAACAAAAAAAATCCTTATCCCGCTTCTAAGTTCATTTTCAATGAATAGATTGTTCCAAAAACAATTCCTATTTCGCTTTGTCCAATAATAACAGACCTTACAAATTTGTCAAGTGGTATTCGCAAATTCGTTAAGTGGATTTCGTAAAGTGAAATCGTAAAAACATGTCATTTTTACCAATTGGAGAAATTTCCTGTTATCAAACAAGTCTATCCAGATATAAAATAAGAAAACCTTCCGGAGTTGACCGGGAGGTATTGGGTGTTTACCTTGAAGTTACAATTCAAAACCCGCGCATCAATAGGACCCATTAATTCAATGCCACCGTTAATGCACACAGATTCCAGCCAATAATAGTATGTCCGTCCGTTCTTCGCCTGGCGCAGGATCGTCCCGCTGCCCTCCCCGTTGCCGGGTGTGCCGGGGAAGTCAGAATCAATGTAGATGTAAATGGCACCAACCATGCTTGCAGGTGGAACCAGGCCAGGAATTATGATTTCATTAAGTTTGGTCCGCTGCTTTGACTATCCGCATCGTTGAATAAAAGCAATCCCGGGTCGAGGAAAGTCCCCAACCCCGCCTGGATCCCCGGCAGGTTCTCATCCGCGTCTGCAAGCTGCACAACCGCCGGGTCGAACGCCAGGTCAAAATCCACGGCGTACAGTTCCTCTATGCCCCACACCGATACGGCCACCTGCACAGATGACCCGGGCGCTACCTCTGCCGGTTCCAATACACCGAAAACCGTCTCTCCAGCCTGCGCCCTGGCACCTGTGAATTACATAAGGGTTAGCATCGTTATGAACACAATAAGAATTGTCCTGCATAAACGCGTTTCCGTAAAAGAACCGCTTTTTTTAAACTAGGTCACATCCTTCTTCCAAGATTAATAAATAATACCGTTAACCCTGTGATTGAAGCCAGAAGCAAGATACCCACCCCCCATAAAAGACCGTTGGCCTTTTGAGCCTTTTGGATGATTTCATCCATCGTCTTGCCATTATTCAACTCGGGCGAAGCAATGGATGCTTTAGCTGTATGTTCTATCTCAGGGGGGTGCTTAGATGAGCCACCAATTATGGTTCCCGCAGGTTGACCACCTTGGTCAGTACCCGCTGTCTCCGCTTCCGGGCTGCCGCCCGCCTGAGTAGTGCCGGCTGGGAATGGTGTGGCGGTGGTCATCAGCTCACCTGGCTGCACCACAACCGCTGTGCCGGGGGTACCCGTACGCGTAACCACAATGGCGCGGATCGGGGTGATGGTCCTGCCGGTAATGGCGGTGGGCGTGCGCGTACGGGTGGGCGTCCAGGTGACGAATGGGTTCATGGTTGCAGTAAGCATCGGCGTGAAGGTGTGTGTGCGGGTGGCGGTAGCTGTGTCAGTGGCCGTAAAGAGAACTGTGGCAGTGGCGGTGTGCGTGGCAGTGTTCGTACGGCTGGCGGTTGGCTGCATACCCACGCTGATTACGCCATTTCTCGCGGTCGGCAGAATCATTTCGTTGGATATGTTTACCAACTGCGCGTCCTGGATTTCAATGGTGGTACTTCCGGTGTTTTTTCCTTTGAATTTGAGGATGAGCAGGGTACCATTACCCGAAACCCCGGGGGGTGCCAGTTGTGTGACCGCAAGCCGCAACCAACCGGGCTTTTCGTCACGGTAGACAACAGAAACATTGGACAAGAAACCACCATGAGCCCAGGATTCCAATGTCACCACCGCTTCATCGTAAACGATGGTCAGGTCATAAGTGTTCAAGTCAACCACATTGGCGATATTGACCTTTATCTCCACCGATGCCGCGACAGCGATGCTGCTCTCACCGGGGTCGATGCTAACCTCGGTAACGCCTTGCGCGCGCGCAGCGGATTCACCAGCAATCGGAACTCCAAACAGTAAAGAAAGGGTCGCGATCATCACAAATAATAAACGAGCAATACTCTTGTTCATGTCCTCTATATTCTATCCTTTAAAGTACATAGCCGAATTATCAAACCGGAAAACCACGGTGCTAATACCAGCAATCAATCCGGGTAACCCGATTTAGTGAATTCAACCTCAATTACAGAGCGCACTTCCGTTAGTAGTATACAGTCCGGCCTGCATTTGAAATCCAGTGAGTACGGCAGCCAGGTGTAATTTACCGTAGAACTCTTGCCGTAATTCTTACCAACGATCACGAGGTCTGAGAGTGCTACCGATCCAGAGAAGTCCACTTCAGCATCGGTGGCGCCTTGAGTACCGACGTTCCAACCATATTTTCTTCCCACCAGGCTGGCATCTATGATGTTGATGGCGTTATCCGATCAGTTGGCATTTCCGGCGATAAGAGTGAGCGGGGTTGAGAAGGTAACATCGCTGCTGCCTGTCAACGCAAGGCCGATACCTTAAGCAGCATCAGAAATGGTTACATCGTCAATCACGCTATCAGTTACGCCATTCAGATCAATTCTTGATCTTCCACAATCCTGCACTGTTACATGCTGAATTGTGGTCTAAGCATTCTCGCCAGGTATTTTGAGACACTACCCAGTACCCGTTGGACCTGTTGAAAGTGAACCAATTCAGATGAAATTGCTGAACTATGTATTTATTTAACCTGCGTTATATCACCTGCGGCATCGATGCCATAATCCGTTACACTACTTCTTCCTTACTTCAGGTTTATTTGCATGCTGAAGGCATGGTTTTTTTACTGTTGACCGGTGTCTGTTGTGGTCTACTGCTCGAAGTAGATGCCGCACAACTCCGGTTGCGGCAGGTCTCCCTTTGAACCGCAAAATCGTAAATTTCCCTGCATATTCCCCCCGAACTGCCCGGGTTCTGTCAACTGCCAGAAGAAGGAGCCGGTCACCCCGTTCAACGAAAACTCCCCGTACACCTGCTGCCCGTCCTCCGTGAGCTCCCCGCTCATGGTCATGTTATCGCCGCCAAAAACCCCCGTGGCGCTCAGGGTCTTGCCTGATACGGTCACATTCGCCTCCCCAATGGTCAACTCCTCCCAATCACCGCCAAAATACATCGTCCACTCCCCGCCCCAACCCTCGGGCTGGGTGGCAAGCGTCGAAGGTGTCATTGTTGCTGTCGCGGTCAGCCTGGGTTGACCCGGCGCCGGAGTGGCGGTGAGCGCCTGGGTTTGTTGGACTGCGGCTGAAGTTGTCAATGGCAACGCCTCCTGCGTGCGCTGCCCAGGCCCGGCCACCGCTCCGCTCCCTGCCTGGGCACCTGTTCCAGTCGACATGCTGGGCGGCCTGCCCAGCGATCCGCTGGTGGGCACGATGAAGGGTGTTTCAGTGGGAAAAGGGACGCCAAGAGTGAGGTAAAGCCCGGCGGTGCTGGTTCTGGCGACTTCGGTTTGCTTGATGAAGATATTTAGAGCAATACGCGTTTGCTCCAGCGCCAGTTCTTTGCTGGTGAGCATGCGGGCGGGACCGTTGAGCGCGTAGGTCAGCACCAGTATCAGCGCCAGCACCACCACAGCAACCGCCAGCACTATTCCCACCTGTTTGAATACTGAAATTTTTTTCATTGTAATCTTAATGTAACACAAAAATCCAATCCGCTCGTTTCAACGCTTCCCCGCCCTCCCCATCCATTCCCGCAAGCGCGCGTTCTCCTGCTCGGCGTCCGCGCCGGCCAGCGCTTCTGCTTCACCGGTCAGCAGCCGCCAGCCTGAACGCGCGTACCTGCGCCACAGGTCGCGTAATCGAACAAGGTAGTAACCATATATCCCAGGTGAATTCGGGTTTATATCATACTCGCGCGCCAGCACCCGGCGCGGGATGAAGACACGCTGCAACAACAGTTTTAACTTAGTTAAAGACCCGGCTACTGGAAAAGCGGCCAGGTCAGGCGTGAGCGCCACAGCAGATCGTTCTTCTGATAGCACCTGTACCAGCGCTGCGGCTGGTATACCCGCTCCGGGCGGCTCAGGCATGAGCGCGCGCATCACCTGCTCCGGCGCTGCCACCCTGGTGATCTCACCAAGCAGGTGGAAGGTCAACCAGGTGACACGCTGCGCCCCCCATGCATATGCCGTGCCTGTCAGGTTCTGCCAATCCACCCGGTCAGTGTTCTCGCGCAGCACCATGGCTATATCATACAGATTGCGCAGCCCGGCGCGCAGGCGGTGCTGGTAGGTGTAATGCAGGCACAGGTGCAAGATCAGGTCTTCCAGCCCGAGCGCCATCACCTCAACTCCCGCCACCCTGGCGGGTTGGGCGCGCCGCCAAAGTTCCTCCGCGTTGATGGTGAACGGTTCGTCCTCCTCAAGGATCGTCCAATGCACCTCGACCGTGGGAGCTTCATCCTTCTCCAATGGCGGCAGGTGCTTGATATCGGTGTTATTACTTGTCGAGTCGTACCAGGTGGAGAGCCTGTAACCCAATCCTCGCATCAGCGTTAACGTGTCGGCTAATTGCTCGCGGCGCACCATCAAATCAAGATCGCTGAAAGTTCGCAGCCCTATCTCCGGGTAGACATGTTCCACCAGGTACAGCCCCTTGAGCACGATAACCTCGATGCCCTGCTCTTTTAGCCCCTTGAGGATCGCCTCAGCGTGGTGCAGCATCACCATGTTGCGGGCGGTAGCAGTCAGGTAAGTTTGCCGCAATCTTTCCATTACCCAGGCGGGAACCAAGCCATCGCTGCCCGCTGCGCGCAGGCGGGCGTAAAGCACCAGCGCCAGGCCGCGCTGCTCCCCTTCCTCCAGCACGGCAACCCAACCCTCCTGGGTCAACAGGCGGCATTTATCCGCCAGCGCTCCTTGCCTTGGATGAGCGAGCAGGTTGATCAGGGATTGCGTTGCTCCCGGGGAATTCATCTCAATACTGCCCGGCGCGTTCAGTCCTCCAGCGCCCTGGCAACTGCCAGTGCCACCAGCTGCGCCTGCTCATCCGTCATCGTGGGGTAGAGCGGCAAGGTCACCTCACGCGCCGCCACCTCGTCGGTGAGCGGCAACTTATCAGCTCTTAGCGCGCCTTCTTTGAAGGATGTAAAACCATGCACCGGCGGGTAATGGATGCTGGACTGGATGCCCTGCTCTTTCAAGCGTTCCATAAAGCGCACGCGCTCCGTGCCGCGCGGAAGCAGCACCGGCATGATGTGATGGGCTGAAATCCCCGGGTGCCCTTCAAAAGGCAGCGCCAGCGTTGGACAAAGTTCGCCCAACAGTTCGCGGTAACGCGCACTCAGCGCGCTGCGCCGGGCGTTGTTGCCATCCAGTTTATCCAGTTGCACCCGCCCCAGCGCTGAATGGATTTCATCGATGCGGTAGTTGTAACCGGTGGTCACCACGTCATAGCTCCAGGCGTGCCCCTGGTGACGGTCCCAGGTGAGCGAAGTCATGCCATGCGAGCGCAGCAGCTTGAACTGCGCCGCCAGCTCGTCGTCATTTGTTACCACCATGCCACCCTCACCGGTGGAGAGGTTTTTGTTGGAAAAGAAACTGAAGCAGCCCGCGGTTCCCCAGGTGCCCAGGTGCTTTTCATTAAGGAATGACCCCACTGCGTGCGCGGCGTCCTCGATTACTGGCAATCCCTGCTCCCGTGCCCACTCAAGAATTGCCGGCATATCGCAGGCGTAACCGGCGTAGTGCATCACCATCAGCGCTTTTGTGCGCGGGCTGACCGCCTGCCTGATGGACTCCAACGAGATGGTCAGGTCGTTTGCACTGGTGATATCCGCGAAGACCGGTTGCGCGCCGGTGTAACGCACCGCGTTGGCTGTTGCCACAAATGTCAAAGAGGGAACGATGACCTCGTCTCCGGGGCCAATACCCAGCGCCAGGCAGGCCATGTGCAGCGCCACGGTGGCATTCGCCACAGCGAAGGCATGCCTTGCCCCGGTGTAAGCTTTGAATTCTTCTTCAAATTTGGCGGTAACTTCCCCCATAGTAAGCCAGCCGCTTTCGAGCACAGCGCGCACCGCCTCCTGTTCTTCAGCGCCAAACTTCACATCCGATAATGGCACTATCCAGTTCATCTTTTACTCCGGCAGGAACTGGCTGCGGTTCTTTTCAAAATCCACGCTGGCGCGCTCGTAGTCGTCCGGGCGCCCCAGGTCTTCCCAGTAGCCTTTGAAGGGGTAACTGCTGACCTTCTCTCCTGCGGCGATGAGATTGCACACCAGGGCAGGGAAGTCAAGGTACTCATCCCTGGGGATATACTTGAGCACCCGCGGTTCGAACACGTATAAGCCCATGCTCACCAGGTAATTAAAGTCCGGTTTTTCGAGGTAATTGGTGACCGAGTTTTCTTTATCCACTTCGACCACACCGAGGTCGATGGTCACCTTGCGTTTATGAGTGGCAATGGTGGCGATGGCGCCTTGTTGGTGGTGGTAAGCGATGAGCTCCGAGAGGTCGAGATCAGTGAGCACGTCACCGTTGGTCACCAGGAAGGTATTGGTAAGCCCCTTCACATTAGCGAGGGGACCGGAAGTGCCCAGCGGTTTCTCCTCCTGCACATAATCGATCTTCAGCCCCAGGCGTTTGCCGTCGAGGAAGAAAAGCCGCAGCAGGTTATCGAGGTAACCGGTGGTAAGCGTCACCTGGCGGATGCCGGCGCGCCTCATCTGCCGCAGCATGATCTCAAGGATGGGCATATCTCCAATGGGCATGAGCGGTTTTGGAATGATGCGCGTGTAAGGCGCCAGGCGGGTGCCTTTGCCACCCGCCAGTACCACCGCGCGTACCTGGATAGTCTTAGAATTCATATTGACCTACCCGGTATCGATCGAGGTTTTCCCTGATCCAATCAATGGTGAGTTGCAGCCCGTCTTCAAGAGAGACGCGCGGCGCCCAGCCCAATACTTCCCTTGCGCGCGTGTTATCCGAAACGAGGCGCATCACCTCAGATTTTCGCGGGCGCAAACGCAGCGTTTTGGTTTCGATTGCCGCCTGGCTGCCGGTCATCTTAAGAATCATGTGCGCCAGTTCACCAATGGCGATTTCTTCGCCAGTGCCCAGGTTGAACACTTCGCCCGGGTTGATCTCACTTTCAGCCGCGCGCAAAAACCCGCTGACCGTGTCATCCACATAAGTAAAATCGCGTGTGGATTCGAGGTTGCCCAGTTGAATGACTTCCCGGCTGAGCGCCTGCGTGATGATGGTGGGGATGACCGCCCGGCCGGATTGCCCGGGGCCGTAGGTATTGAACGGGCGCACAGTGATCACCGGCAGGTCATAGGCGCAATAGAAGCTTTCTGCCAGTTTATCGGCGCCAATTTTGCTGGCTGAGTAGGGCGACTGCCCCTGCAGGGGGTGACTTTCGCTGATGGGCGCCACCCGCGCCGTACCGTAAACCTCGCTGGTGGAAGTGTGCACCAGGCGCTCGACACCCAAATCACGGCTGGCAAGCAAAACGTTGAGCGTTCCCATGATGTTGGTCGAAACCACTTCTGCCGGGTGCTTGTATGAATAAGGGATGGAAATCAACGCGCCAAGGTGAAAAACAACCCTGCAGCCTTTCACGGCTGCGCGCACAGCATCCTCATCCCGCAGGTCACCGGCTATAATTTCAACAGCCTCGGCAGCTTTGGGTACCAGTAGACGCAACATGCCAGCATCTCCACGCGAGTTATAACGAACAAAGGCGCGTACATCCGCTCCGGCATCCACCAGTGTGCCCACCAGGCGGCTGCCTATGAACCCTCCCGCCCCGGTGACCAGCACCTTCATACCTTGCCAAGGCTCAGACATCGTTATCCACAACCTCCCGGGTCTGCTGGCTCAAGTACTCGTTCACTAACTTTAAAAGATCAGGAATCAACACGACCCGCACCGGTAGTTCTTTACAGGCTTTCAGAATGCGGTCGCGTTCTTTGGCGCTAACCCTGGTGATGGCAAAAAGGATCAATCCGATGCTCTTCGTTTTGACAAGTGCAGGAATATCATGTGTGGTGCCCAGAACCGGGTAACCGGTTATATTCTTTTTTACTTTCCGGAAATCATCATCTACCAGCCCGACGATGGAAAACGCTGAATAATGATTGCTCTTCTCCAACAACCAGATAGCCAGTTGACCGGCATCACCCGCGCCCACGATGAGCACCCGTTCACCGATGAGGCTGGATTGCCCACGCCAACGGACCCAGCGCGAGGCCAATCCGGTGAGCAAGCGTTCACGATAGCGCGCCGCTACAAACCCGGCAAACGACAGCAGTCCAATGTTGATGAGCAGGTTGATCGGGAGTCTGATAGACAGCAGCGGCGGGCTGAGCAGCGCGAAAACCACCAAAGCGAGTGACGTTGAAAGAGCGATATCGAACACATGCGTCGGGCTGGCGTAGCGCCAACTGATATTTCTTAGTCCCAGCAGAGTATTCGTAAAGCCAAGTATAAAAGCCAACCCGGCTGCCAGCAGCACCATGCGCCGAAAGCCCACATCCAGCGGGATTTGGATGCGCCAGAGAAGCGTGGCAATGGAGATTGCCAGGAAGGCGATGATCGTATCCGCGATGAACCAGGAAATGTAAGCCCGGCTAAATCTCACCAACGGACCTTCGAACAAAGTGCCTTCCTGCACTTTGCGCTGGCGTAAACCCGGGATGAGCATGACCATGGTCATGAAGATGACATCCAGGTCACCTAAAAAGTTATAGTAGCGCACATAGAGTTGATCCAGGCGCAGTTTTTCCGGCAAAATGGATTTGAGGTAATCATCCAACACGCTGCTGCCGCGAAGCAGGTTTTCCTCGTCACGAAAGATGACCGACGCCGGGCTGGTCATTCCCGGGCGCACAGATAGCACCTCAGTTTTTACATCTTCCGGCCATTCTTTCACAAACGCTGGGTCTTCCGGACGCGGGCCAACCAGGCTCATCTCACCAATGAGCACATTCCAGAAATTTGGCAGTTCATTCAGTTTGGTTTCCCGCAGCCAGGCGCCGAACAGCGTTACCCGTTCATCATTCTTAACTGTCAGCGGCAAACCGTTGTGATTTTGAGGAGTCTCGTACATGGTGCGAAACTTGAGAATTTTGAACAGTTTTCCGTTACGTCCAACGCGCTCTCCGCGGTAATACACCGGTCCGGGTGATTCACGCTTGATACGGATGGTGATGTACAAGAAGAAGGGCGAAAATATTACCAGCCCAAAGACCGCACCCAGTAAGTCCACCAGGCGCTTAAAAAAACGCAGCGTGGCACTCCGCTGTTGCGGAATCACCTCTGCAGAAAATCCCTTCGCAGCTTGTTTATCTAAAAATTCAACAGTTCGGCTCAAGTCTGACTCTGCGATCTATTGGGCGATGAAAGGCTTTGATGAAAGATAATTATTCCATACAAAGAAACTTTACTTTAGTATATCTTAAATACACAAAGGCTCTCAAATTTGTCCGACACAATTTGTCCGACACAAATTTGTCCGACCAATTTGTCCGACCAATTGTCACTAATGATATCCCGAACTTGTCAATATTCCACCCTCCGTGAGAAACCTAAAAAAGTTATGCTGGTTCAGATCTTTTACACTACCCTGTTCTCCTTTTGGTTGAACTTTTACTTACCCTTACATAATGCGCCGGCATCTCCACCGGCAACTCTCGATGTTCAAGCATTTGCAGTAAAACGCGCACACGTTCACTGCCCGGCAAAGCGGCATCTAAAATGGCCATATACCCGGCGAATGGACCGCTCTCGATCTCTACCCGGTCGCCCGCATGCAATACCGCCGCGCCTTCCCCGCCCTGCGCGTTCAGCTCGTCTACTTTGCGGCGGATGGCGTGAACAATGTTATCCGGCACGTCTGAAAACTCGCCGCCAAATGAAACCAGGTTGGCTGCCCCGGGGATGTGCTCCAGCGATGAAACGTTCCCCTTTTCAAGGTCGAAGTGAATAAAGAGGTAGCCGGGAAAGTAAGGTTTGAAGCGCCGCGCGCGAGGATTCACCGGATTGGCGCGTAAACGCGGGTAATAGTATTCCACATCCCGAGATTCGAGTTCCCGTGCCAGGAATTCCTCGCGGTTGGGCTTACTGCGCATCACATGCCATCTTTGTGTCATGACGTTGTCTGAAGATTGTTTAAGAGGGTTACTGGCTTAAGCCTGCGGTTTTTCCTTAAAAAGATTGTATCACCGGCTAATGATTAGCTCCACGCCTTCGTAAAATTGTATCTACCAGGTATTACTATCAATCATTGGATTCGGGCGCTTGATAAGCATCATCACGCTTCTGGTATCGATTGGAGCGGATCAACCAGAAGAAGATCGCTGCGCTGGCAACCACCATGCCGATCCCGAGGGTGAGCCAAATCATCGCGTTTGGATGACGCTCAACGCCGACCACATGGATTTCCGGTACTACGGTGGGGGTATGGTCCACAACCAGGGGGTGCGTTGGGGTGTGAACGATGACCGCTTTAAGCGGGGGTACGATTGTCACGAGGTCCGGTTCTACAACGATCTCCGGTCCGTCCCAGAGCCAGAGCATGGCATCCAGGAATCTGCCATGCCAGGCTGCCGGTAAATGTTCTGCGCCTTCTTCCACAATTAACATAAGGTTCTGTTCGGGAACCCCATGTGTCTCCAACGCATTGAAGACCGCGTCTGTTCCGTCCACCCAGATAAATGGATAAGTGTAAGGACGACCCATGGCATCTGTCAAAGGCATATCGTTATTGAGCCATTCATGCGTGCCGATGTCCAGGTAGAACTTCACATTTTCAGGAACGGGTGAATTTTTAATATACTTGATCAACTGGTTGTGCGTATTCCAGCCACGGTCTGCCTCCGCAAACCACACCGCCGCAGATTGGGCCATCACCTTTGAAAAAACATCGGGGTGTTTCAAACCCGCGTAAAGCGAGATCAACCCGCCCATACTGAACCCGCCAATGGCGGTATGCTCACGATCCGCAAGCGTGCGGTAACGAGTGTCAATTTCCGGTTTGAGGGTGTCGACAATGAAAGAGAGGTAGGCGTCCCCCTCCCCGCCTTCCACCTGGGCGGATTTATATCCTCCCCAAATATCCATGTTTTCATTAACCCAGGGGCTGTACTCATCCCAACGGTTGTCAGAAGCCGCGATCCCAACCGCGATGATGCCTTCAGTCTCTCCGCTTTCAAATAATTGATCCAGAACTTTATCAAATTTGCCGTCATGGCTGCCATTGGTTGAAAAGACCATACCACCATCATGCAGGTAGAGCACCGGGTAGGATTTTCCACTGGTAAAGTAGTCCGGCGGCAGATACACGTAGATGGCACGCTCGCTCACGCGCAGCTGCGGCGCCTGTATATAAAAGAGTTCCAACCGGCTGGGTTCTTCCTGCTGGATAAGGGAAGGTTGCTGGTTCGCCAAACTGTTGTTCATCGCGCTTGCCTGGCTTCCCGGCAGCAGCGCGGAGCTGAACAACGCGGTAAGAAGGAACACGTTAATCAAGCGGTGGGTAGGGAGTATTGATGATCGCGAC
>DHGL01000039.1 GCA_002402725.1 Anaerolineaceae bacterium UBA4799 | reverse complement strand
TTCTCTGGTAGATGAGCACATCCCCTGCCTTAAAGGGAACTCTTGCGTTAGTGACCCGGTGTATCTGTTTGGGTGAATCTGTTGTGTGAATCTGTTGTGTGAATCTGTTATGGATTGAACCACCTTTTTTAAGATAAAATACGTCTGAATATTGTGACACGAGGAATCGTCATTTGAAAACAAGCCTGATAACCATCGCTTTCATTATTACCACTATTTGCGTCGCCTTCTTCACGCGAGTACAGGAGGGTTCTGCGTTCACCCCTCCCGGCAGGAGTGAAGCCGATAGCGCGCTGTGCCTCCCCACGGCAGGCGATGAACTCATGGCTGGATGCCTGAAAGCCGGCCCGGCTGCACGCCTTGAGGAACTGGCTGCCAGAGGCATCACCCCGCAGGGACGGCAACTTTTTGCCTCGCTGACGCCGTACGAGCTCGCCACCGTGCCCTTCTCTTACGCCCAACTGGTGGATGACCAGGCAATCCCCCTTTACGCCACACTTGCGGATATTGAGAGCGGCAACCCCACCAACCAGTTGCCCAAGAGCCGAACCAAGTATGTAGCGTTAAAAGACAGCATCGAAACCTCGCGCGGTCGTTTCTACCAGATCGCCACTTCCGAATGGGTGAGCGTGGAGCACGCTAAGAAGGTCTCGGTGCCCAACTTCCAGGGGTACCTGCTCAAGAAGAACCCTGACTTCGTGTTCGGTTGGATCATCAACGAAACTGTCAGCCGCTCCGGTCCGGGTTACGAATATCCAGAGACCGGTGTGCAGTACTGGCGCATGAACAGCATTGTCATCTATGATTCCACGAAAATAAATGATATTGAATGGGTAATGATCGGACTCGAAGAATGGGTGGAGCACCGCTTCGTTGCCCGGGTAATCCCCAATTACACCCGTCCTGAAGGCGTGCCCATGGATAAGTGGATCGAGATCAACCTCTACGAACAAACCCTGGCCGCCTACGAGAATGGCGAACTGGTCTTTGCCACCCTCATATCCTCCGGTGTCGACCCCTTCTTCACCCAGCCCGGCGTGTTTCAAATCTACAAAAAACTGGAGTTCGACCCGATGAGTGGTTCATTTGAAGTAGACCACTCGGATTACTACTACCTGGAAGAAGTGCCTTATATCATGTACTATGACAAGGCGCGCGCCATTCACGGCGCTTACTGGCAATCATTGTTAGGGTATCAACGTTCACACGGTTGTGTCAACCTCAGCATCGCGGATGCCCACTGGATGTATAACTGGGCAAATGACGGGGATTATGTTTACGTATGGGATCCATCCGGTGAGACCCCGACCGACCCCAATTTTTACGGAGAAGGCGGATTCTAGTGTAGTATTAATGACTGGCGCAAAGACCGCCGCTAAAAATTGAACCAAACGGTCGCCAGCGCGATAGGGTCTCTCCTGGACACAGAAAGGACAAAATGAAAACAAAAAGACTGATCATTATCACCGCGATCACAGCCCTGGGAATTGTAGTCTTCAGCGCCTGCGCGCCCGCCACACCAACCGAAAGTGCTCCTCAGCCCACGCAAACCCCTTATGTGATCGTTGTCACACCCACAGCAGCCGAGGTGACCACTACATCCGAACCCTCAGCCCAGGTCGCACCCACAACGGAAGCGGCACCGAGCAATGAAGCCCCAAAGTTCTTCCGTGAAGAATTCGATGGCGACCTGGATGCCTACGAACAGACACTCTGGACAGGGCGTTTTGGCAAGGACGAGATTTATACCGAGGAAGGAAAACTGAAAGTCCGCCTCAACGCGATGTACCTTGCGCCTTACATCACCTACGAGCCGCATACTTACACGGATGTGCGCCTGGAGGTGACAGCTGAAAACCTCGCCTATAACGACAACCATATCACACTGGTATGCCGTTACGATGAAGAACTGGGCTGGTACGAGTTCAGTATCGGCAGCAATGGGTTGTTCCGCATCAACTACTATGACAACGTCCTCGTTAAAGGACACGTCAGGTTATGGAACGGCGGCTCCAACGATATCAAAATGGGCAGGCAAATCAACAAGGTCACAGCCGAGTGCATCGGTACACAACTCTCGTTGTATGTAAACGATGTGCTGCTGAAAACTGTGGAGCATAAGGACCTGAAAGAAGGACGCGTAGGCCTTGGGGTATCCTCGTTCGACTCCTTCCCGGTCAATGTTGACTTTGAATACTTCGACATCAGTCAGCCTTGAAACTTCATCCCTCAAGGAACAACAGCGGTAATGAAGAACACTGCCGCTGTTGTTTATTCTCAGGTTTTTTTCTTTCAAATTCGTTATTAAATTTACTTGTATCCCGTAAGAAAATATGTATCATATAAGTATTATCCAGTTAACAAGATCCATTTTCAAAGGAGAAGAAGATGAAAAAGCGCACAATAATTCCATTGATCGTGATTGCCCTGGTCATGGCGCTGGTCATTTCAGCGTGTGGAGATTCCAAGTCAGAGGAAACCGTCGAAGCCCCTCAGGTGATCGTCATCACCGCCACACCCAAGGTCGAAGCCCCGGTGGTCATCGCGCCTCCGGTGGTGGTGGCAACCGAAGCTCCCCCTGTCCCTCCGACCGAACCACCCGCGCTGCCAACAGAACCGCCGGTAGCACCTCCGACAGAACCTCCGGCCGCGGTCACCGATGCCCCCACTTCTGGTGACATGTACTTCCGCGATGAGTTCGACACTAATTTGGACCCTTATGACCGCTTTATTTTATACGACGAAAAAATTTACCGGAACAATGAAGACCTGGAAGAGAAAGCTGGCGTTGAACTCAGCGACGGTATGATCTCATTCAACATCCAGGAATACTGGCTGTATTACTACTTCATTTATGAACCCCAGGTTTATGATGATGTGAAAATCTCAATAGAAGTGGAGAACCTGGGATTCCCCGCCAGCATGGCCGCGTTGATCTGCCGCTATGACGAAGACCTGGGTTGGTACGAAGTGAAGATCGACAGCCAGGGGCAGTGGGCAATGTTTTACTTTGACAAGCTGCTGAACAAGTGGAACCGCTTGACCAACGGCGGCGCTTCTGAATTCAATTATGGCAAGGACACAAACAAGTACACCCTGGTCTGCCAGGACAAGGATATTTCATTTTACGTCAACGATGTGTTCTCTCAGTCGATTGAGAATAAAAACCTGAAAAAAGGAAAAGTGGGTTTCTCAGTCCAGTCGCCCAGGACCTACACCTTAATTAATGTCCCCTGGTTTGAAGTCAGCGAACCATAAAACCCTTCAAGCATAAGATAAGGCGGGGAGTCAGACTCCCCGCCGATTTGTTTAAGCAACGCTCGTGTTTCAACTACCCGCGAAGAACCTGCCAATGACGATGGCGCTGAACAACCCCACAGAAAGCAGGATTCCCCACAACAGGCTGCTGTTCGACCTGGAATCCTTGAGCTCGAACCCGGTGTAGGTTTGCTGCACCTGCAGCAGCGGACCGGACATCCAGGCGAACAGTGCCCCGCCTGCCAGTCCGCCCAGGTGCCCCCAGTTGTCAATTCCAGGCTGCAGCCCGATCATCAGGTTCACAGCCACGATGAGCACCAGGTTGGTGAGCATGGCACGCGCTCGCGACCCGAACAACTTCCTGTTCCGGTAAATGAAAACCCCTTCTGCCGCCACCAGCCCGAACACCGCGGTTGAAGCTCCCAACGAAGGATTTGGGGAGAGCAGGAAGGATAGTGAGTTCCCGCAAAAAGCCCCAATGCTGTAGAGCAGCAGGAACCTGATGTGACCGTAATAACGCTCCAGCGAAGTGCCCAGCGAGTACAGCGCGTACATGTTGAAGGCGATGTGCAGCAGGCTGCCGTGCAGCAGCGCCGGAGTCAGCAGCCGCCACAACTCGCCGCGCAGAATATACGCATTGATTTTGCCGCCGAGCAGGAAGGGCCAATCAACCCCGCCCTGGCTGAGAGAAGTGGAGAGCAGCTGCAGCAGGTACACCACGACAGTGACGCCAATAAGTGCATAGGTCATCAACGGTTTTTGCGCCGGCAGGCGAACTTTCACGGGTAACCCCGCTGGCGGCGGCACAGGCTGCTGGTCTGCCTGGTAGCGTGGATAGTTGTCCATCAGAGGATCTGGCGGTGTTTGACCGCCATATGTTCGGTTTTTATGATGGACACCACGTCATCCACCGCTTTCTCAATCTGGTTATCAGCGTTCACCACAACATAATCAAACAGCCCGATCTGTTTCACTTCTTCACGGGCGGTAGCCACGCGCACCCGCAGGTCATTTTCAGATTCGGTGCCGCGGCGCGTCAACCGTTGATACCATTCGTCAAAAGACCCGGGCACGATGAAAATCAGCACCGCCTGCGGATATTGACCTCGCAGGGTCCTGGCGCCTTGCACATCCACGCGCGCCACCACGTCTTTGCCGCTGGCCAGCGCTTCTTCTATCTGGTGCCGCGGGATACCTTTCAGGTCAGAATAGACCACGGCATGCTCGGCGAACCAGCCTTCTTCTCGCCGTTTTTTAAACTCCTCTGCAGTTAAAAAGAAGTAGTCCTTCCCGTCCACCTCTTCCTCGCGTGGGGCGCGTGTCGTGGCGGTAATAACAACATGCAACGGCAGCCCACGCCGCCTTAACCCTCTGATTACGCTGTCCTTGCCAACACCCGAAGTACCGGAAATCACAATCAATAATGGCTGCGGATGCAGGAGATCAAAGGACACTTCTTCAGAAGACATAGACTACCTCTCAGGGAAAATTAACACACATCTTATATGCTGTGATTATAATGGATATCGCCAATAAAAAAACCGAGGTGGCTTATGCCGATCTACGATTTTCGTTGTTCTGAATGCAAGCATCGCTTCGAGGCGTTCCTCACCTACGCGGAATACGACCATCACCGAACGGCCTGCCCGAGATGCGGATCTAAACGGTTGGAGCGCGTTATCCGCAAGGTGCGCGTCGCGCGCGGAGATGATGCCCGCATGGCCTCATTAGCCGACGACAGCGACCTGGATATGATCGACAATGACCCCAAAGCGCTGGGGCGCATGATGCGTGAGATGAAAAACGAGGTTGGAGCAGATGACCTGCCTGGTGAATTTGATGAGGTGGTCAGCCGGCTTGAAAAGGGTCAAACCCCTGAAGAGATCGAGCGCGATTTGCCGGAACTTGGAGAGGAATAATTTATCTTCACTGGCAGGTAGCCTAACCGTAGGTGGTGCTTAATCTGCGAGCGCTTTTTGCAGGTCTGTGAAAGAATTCATCCAGGCGATGCGCTGTAGAAAACCCGCCAGTGAGTCTGCTTCGGTCCTCAACGCGCGCACTGCTGGCCCCACCGGGTCTTCCCCGGCAGCGCCGCCGGGCACGTCCGCGTAAGCACCATGAAAGGCAAAGTAAGCCTGGTTTAGTTTGCGGATCATGTAGCCATTTTCCACGAAGATGACGCGGCGTTGTTCCATATAGGCTTCAGCCTCTTCCACCTTGCCCTGCGCCAGCAATTCATCCACCCTTACGCGCGTGGTGTGCATCTCCTTGCGGAAATCAAAAGCGCCGGCAGCGGAGCTTTTTAACAATGCTTTCGGTGCCCCTGTCTGACGCGCGTAATCATCAGGGTAGTACCGCCGCAATACTTCACGGCTGATCTCCGTTCCCACGATGGAAGCCGTAGTTTCGTTCATGGTGCGCAGTTCTTCCGTGGTGTCATAATTCCATCCCAGCGGGCGCAGGGCGAGGTAGTTATGCGTCCACTCGTGGGCGATAGTATCGAGCGTCCATTCGATGCTCGATGAACGCTGCACCATGGTGGGGTACACGCCAATCCCGCCCACATCCACTACCAGTGTGGAGGCGTTCATGTACGCCGCCACCTTTTCTTCAAGCCTGGTGATGTCCTCCAATCCGAGGTCAGCCAACAGCGAAATGTTGACTTCCTGGCGAATGGAATCACGAGGGGAGACAATGAGCGCCTTGGGCAGCGGCGAGGAATGAAAAAGCACGGGGGGTTGCGGTTGCGCCATAAAGCCGATACCCTCGTCTGTCATTACCCTGGCAACCTGGAATTGCAATATGGCTTCCACCAGCGGCGCCAGTTCATCCAGCGAACGCTCCAGCGCGTGCTGCTGCGCGAGCAGCTCAGACGCCGCCGTTGCCGCATCACCGGCGCCGGGGTCGGCATAAACCAGTTCCACCCTCGCCTGAACGAGCTCCAATTCCCCCACCAGTTCAAAGTAGCGCGTCACCACCCGGGTTTGCCGGCTTGGACGCAGCCTTTGTACAGGGTTTAACTGCGCCTGGGCAGCCTTTTCCACTACCGCGTTTGCCAACCAGGCGATATAATCGTACTCTATATCGGCAGTGAAAAGCCGTGCCTGGTCTATCGGGTCATCTAAGGATACAACCGAGCCAGATAACAACACCGTAACGATGAGCAGCAGGACCACCATCCTGGAAAACTTACGCCACATCATACGCAAATTATACCTTTAGCAATGTGAGTTCAATCATCAAAAGAAAGCGTTAACCACCCATGAAAAAACGAATTAGCGGAAGAACCATTCTTTACATCCTTCTTGGCCTCGCAGTTGCAGGAGTAATCACTTACCTGGTACTCAATAATCAAAGCGCTCGCAAGGCTGCCGCAGCCGAACTCCAGACGGTCGAAGTGACCAGAGGGGAACTGGTCGCAATCATCGGCGCTACCGGCACAGTACGCGCCAACCAGAGCGCGGTACTCACCTGGCAAACCAGCGGCCGCGTAGGAGCAATCAATGTTGAGGCAGGTGAAAAAGTAGCCAGCGAGACCATCCTGGCAGAACTTGTCGAATCCTCGCTGCCGCAAAACGTTATCCTGGCGCAGGCAGACCTGGTGGAAGCCCAGCGCTCACTTGATAACCTGCTTAATTCTAACTTGAATCGAGCACAGGCGCAGTTAAACCTGGCCAATGCCAAAGACGCCTACGAACGCGCCGTCTGGTCGAACTGGCAGGGAGACACCGCCCGCACCACCAACCAGAACAAGATTGACGCTGCTACCGCCGAAGTGACGCTGGCTCGCGATCGGGTGGATACGGCTGAAGAAAACTATGACAAGGTGGATGAACGCGATGATGATGATCCCCTGAAGGCCAACGCGCTCAGCACATTGGCCAATGCGCGTGAAAGCCTGGATAAAGCCATCAAGGACCTCAATTACCTGGTTCAGAACCCCAATGAAAATGAGCTCGCCATTTCGGAGGGCAAAGTTGCGCTAGCGCTGGCAGAATATGAAGACGCGCAGCGTGAATGGGAACGCCAGAAGGACGGTGCTGACCCTGATGATATCGCCGCGGCCAAAGCCCGCATCACTGCCATAAAAGCCACCATGGCGCTCTCTCATATTTCCGCCCCCTTCGACGGCACGATCACCGAGGTCAATGTGATGCCCGGAGACCTGGTGAACACGGGCAGCGTGGCATTCAGACTGGATGACCTCTCTCACCTGCTGGTGGATGTGCAGGTACCCGAGGTAGACATCAACCGTATCACAGTCGGTCAACCCGTGGATCTGACCTTCGATGCCATCAGCAACCAGGCTTACCAGGGCAAGGTTCACAGTGTCGCCCGCGTGGGTACGATCGAATCGGGTCTGGTCAATTTCGAAGTCACCATCGAGATACTCAACCCTGATGAACAGGTGCTGCCAGGAATGACCGCAGGTGTGAACATCATCGTCAGTCAACTGGAAGACGTGCTGACCGTTCCCAACCGCGCCATCCGCCTGGTGAACAATCAGCCAGTGGTTTACTTACTCAAGAATAATGCCCCAGTCGAAGTCAACATCGAAATTGGCGCTTCCTCTGATTCGATGAGTGAAATCATCTCTGGAGACCTCAAAGAAGGCGACAAGGTCATTCTCAACCCACCATCATCCTTCTTGGATATGAATTTCAGCGGAGGACCGCCTTTTTAAGGCACTCTTATGGAACAAGTCATTCAAACACATGAACTGACCAAGATTTACAAACTTGGCGAAGTGGAGGTACGCGCCCTTGCCGGGGTCAGCTTCACCATCAACCGTGGCGAGGTGGTTTCCATCATGGGACCTTCAGGCTCAGGCAAGTCCACACTGATGAACTTGCTGGGCTGCCTTGACCGCCCCAGCAGCGGCAAATACACCCTGGATGGTGAAGAGGTTGCCCATTTGGACGATGACCAGTTAGCGAACATCCGCAACCGCAAGGTGGGGTTTGTCTTTCAGAGTTTTAACCTCCTGCCTCGTCAGACTGCCATCGGCAATGTTGAACTGCCTATGCGCTACGCCGGGGTGACAAAAGAACGGCGCGACCGGGCTATCGCCGCCCTTGAATCGGTTGGACTGGCTGACCGTATGCACCACCGTCCGCCCGAACTCTCAGGCGGGCAGCAGCAGCGCGTGGCTATTGCCAGGGCGCTGGTGAACAACCCCGCCATACTGATGGCAGACGAACCCACCGGCAACCTTGATTCGCGTTCCGGTCAGGAGATCATGGAACTGCTGTTGAAGTTGAACCAGGATGTGGGCACAACATTGATCATCGTCACGCACGACCCTGACGTGGCCTCCAATACAGAGCGTGTCATCCACTTGAAGGATGGACTGATAGAGGAGGACATCCGATGAACCTCTGGCAAGCCATCGTCGAAGCACTTGAAAGCCTGTACTCCAACAAGTTACGCTCCGCTCTAACGATCCTGGGAATTGTCATTGGCGTCGGCGCGGTCATCGCCATGATGGCAGTCGGGGCCGGCGCGCAGGAAACCATTACCGGTTCCATCAGCGGTATCGGCAGCAACCTGCTTTTCGTGATTCGCGGTAATCTCACCGAGGAACTCACCCGCATCGCACCGCTTACTTTTGAAGACGCTGAAGCCTTTCTTGACCAGTTCCAGGCTCCGTCGGTGACAGCCGTAGCGCCTGTGGTAAATGATACACTCATTATCAGTGCGGCTGGTAAATCCACTCGAACGACCGTATACGGTGTCACCCCAATTTACGAACAGGTACGGAATTACGCGGTAACTGAAGGCACTTTTATCTCGGAAGAACAACAATTGGGCAGGTCATCCGTCGCTCTCATCGGACCGGACACCGCAGAAAAGCTCTTCGGGCGTCGTGAAGGTCTGGTGGGAGAAACAATCCGCATCGAAGGACAGCCCTTCCGTGTGACGGGTTTGTTGGAATCAAAAGGCGGTTCTTCTTTTGGTTCACAGGACGATTTGATCATCATTCCCCTCAGCACGGCGCAGGCGCGCCTCATTCGGCATAACGATAACAGCCTGGATATGATCCTGGTTCAGGTTACCTCACCCGATCTGACCACCCAGGCAACCGAGGAGATTGCTCAGATCTTACGCAGCCGGCACCGCACGCGCATCGGACAAGACGACTTCACTATTTTCTCACAGGAAGACTTCGTTGATATCGCTAAAACCATCACCGGTGTGCTCACCATTTTCCTGGGCGGTATCGCTGGCATCTCGCTTCTGGTGGGCGGTATCGGCATTATGAACATTATGCTGGTCTCGGTGACCGAACGCACCCGCGAGATTGGATTGCGTAAAGCACTCGGCGCGCGTAAAAAAGACATCCTCATCCAGTTTCTCACCGAATCTTCGCTGCTGAGCCTCTTTGGTGGCATCATCGGCATTGGGCTTGGCTGGCTGATCTCTTTTGTGGTTGGTCGCATCGCGGTGGCCAATAACACCCCCTTCTACCCGCAAATCAGCCTTGACGCCATCCTGCTGGCGACCATTTTCTCTACCGCGGTTGGATTATTCTTTGGTCTGTACCCCGCCAACCGGGCAGCCAACCTGGAACCAGTGGAAGCCTTGCGGCACGAATAACCCAACAGACTGCTGCCGCGAACGATCATGCGACAGCAGTCTGAGTTACCACCAGCCCGGGTCTTCACCCCTGGCTGGCCCGGGGATTACAACGGTTCTTCGGGAATAACTATGAGCAGAATAAGATAAGCCAGCAACGTGCCGCCCCAGAATAATAACCCCAGTACGAAAAGCAACCGCACGACCGTCGGGTCAATCCCAAAATATACACCCAGTCCGCCGCAGACCCCACCTATCTTGCGGTCTATCCTGGAACGGTAAAGCTTTTTTGAGTTATTCTCCATAGTTGTCTCCTTTGATATCCTATATTAAGATTACGCACCAGCAGTCAGAAAGTTGCAACGCTAAACGCACGGCCGAATCGTGTACAATAGAATCGTCCAAAGAAGATGCCCGGTGAAGGAGGAAAAATGGCTGAAAAATCACAGGTTGAGAAGCAGAAGATAATCCATCTTCTTCAACAGGTTCCGTTTAACGAGGATGAAAAAACCTTATGGATGGAAAGCCTGGAAGAGAACGGCGTCACAGAGACACTGCTGGATGAAATGCACGCCAAGCTGCTGGCAATACCGCAGGAAAAGTTTGCCAGTGAATGGATGAGAGCAAAATTTACCACTGACCTCGCCAGGCTTGCCCGCCAATGGCGTATGCAGAATGCCAGCCGCCAATTCAAACACAACCGCTAAAGAACCTGCCTGCAGCCACCTGGGCGGAAATTGCCCGGGTGGATTTTTCTTATCTCCGGTAAAATCATGTAACATATGAGCAACGAACCACAAAAAACCAACCTGCGCGAAAGGCTGGTATCAGATAGTTATCTTCTGCTGGCCGCCATCATCTGGGGCGGCGGTTTTGTCGCCCAGCGTATGGCTTCTTTTCACCTGGGCTTCAATGCGTTCAACGGCATCCGCTTTTTGCTTGGCGGACTGGTGCTGATGGTATTTGTACCGCGGCGTTTTCGCAGTAGTAAGGGCGGGTTCGGTTGGGTGCTGCTCGCCGGGAGCGTGTTGTTTGCCGCCAGCTCGCTACAACAGATTGGTATTGGCACTACTTCCGCCAGCACCGCCGGCTTCATCACTGGCACCTACGTGGTGCTCGTTCCCATCTTGCTGGCCTTGTTCTGGCGCCAGCGCACCCCGTTGGTCACCTGGATCGCCGCATTGGTAGCGCTCGCAGGAACCTACCTGTTGAGCACCGGCGGGGTGGTATTGATCCCCTCCACCGGCACCCTGATCCTGCTCGCCGGTTCAGTGGTTTGGGCGCTGCACGTGATCGTGGTGGGGCTGGCGGTGAAAAAATTGGACGTGTTTGTTTTTTCTGTCGGGCAGTTCCTGGTTTGCGGCATGATCCACCTGGTGATGAGTATTTTCATCGAGCCGCTCAGCATTTCCGCGCTACGCGCCAGCTGGCTGCCCCTGCTTTACTCATCTTTGCTTTCAGTAGCGCTGGGGTTTACATTTCAAGCCGTTGGCCAAAAGAAAGCCCCATCAGCGGATGCCGCGCTTCTCTTGAGTCTTGAGTCTGTCTTCGCTGCCATCACAGGCGTGCTATTTCTTAATGAAAAGTTGAACCTGGTACAGGTGATCGGCTGCATCATTATCCTCGGCGCGATCCTGTTGGCTCAGCTTTTCGTGCTTAAGAAAAACCGACAGCCTCTTTGATGTCCCTTCACCTCTATCACGTTTTTCACGTCTATCAGGTTTTTCTTGACACGCATCAGTGCCTGTGTCACAATAGGAACAAGCGGTAAACACCAACCACGAAAATGAGGTGTACTTTTGGGGAAAATGGACCAGCAAGCTCTGATCGATCGTATACACGTCCTGCAGCGCGGTCTGCCAGAGGTGGATGCCGCGGCTATCATCAGCCTGGATGGATTGATCATGGCGTCTGCGCTGCCGGATGGAATGAGTGAAGATCGCATCTCCGCCATGTCTGCAGCCATGCTTTCTCTCGGCGAGCAGATCAATAAAGAGATGGGATTAGGCACGCTTGAACAGTTGTACACCAGGGGAAGCAACGGTTATGTGGTATTGCTGGCGGTGGGTAAAGATGCCGTTTTCACCACTCTGGTGCAGCCAGAAGCCAAACTGGGGGTACTCTTTTTGGAGTTGCGTAAGACCGCTGAAGACCTGGCACGCCTGCTGGACGATAACGGTTAAGCCACTAGTAAGATTGGTTAACGAATTATTAAGAGTCACACTATTCCCTCTCTCAATTTTCTTCTCAACTGGTAGAATTACGCTGTTTGCCCGACTTCTGGGTGAATTTGGAGTTACATTGAGCATCTGTGTCATCATACCTACTTATAACGAAATTGAGAATCTGCCGCTCATCGTAGAGCGGCTGCGCGCCTTGCCGCTGGATAACCTTTCCATCCTGGTGATCGATGACAACAGCCCTGACGGCAGCGGCGCCCTGGCAGATGAACTGGCGACCAGGTACAATGGTCAGCTCTCAGTGATGCACCGCAGCGGAAAGCTCGGGTTGGGCACCGCTTATATCTCCGGGTTCAAGCAGGCGCTGCAGATGGATGTTGATTACATCGCCCACATGGATGCTGATTTTTCCCACGAACCGGAAAAATTGCCTGATTTTGTGAAAGCCATCGAAGGCAGTGATGTGGTTTTCGGGTCAAGGTACGCGCCAGGTGGCAGCCTGGACCGGAATTGGCCAGCCTGGCGTAAATGGCTATCCAATTTTGGTAATAATTATGCGCGCACCATTCTGCGCATGCCCATCAAAGATCTCACCGGGGGTTTCAGGTTGTGGCGGCGCGCTACATTGGCCGCCATGCCCTGGGATAGAGTGCGTTCCAATGGTTACGTTTTCATGGTTGAAACCGCTTACCTGGCGTTTAAACTTGGCTTTAAGATAAAAGAAGTGCCCATTTATTTTGCTGAACGCACGCGCGGTAAATCCAAGATGGATATTTCAATACAATTGGAAGCCGCGCTGCGGGTGTGGAGCTTGATTCCGCGCTACCGTGATATTAAACGCCTGCCGCGTTACTAAGCCGGTGTGTTTTATTCAACGTGCTTTGCGCTCAGCAGCCCCTTTAACTCATTCACCAACGTTCTCCATTCCACCAGGCTGAGTGTTTGCGCGCGGCGTTGCGGGTCGATGCCAGCCGCAATCAGGTAGCGCGCGGTTTCCTCCCCGCTGATGCGTAAGCCGGCTGCCAGTGTATTGCGCAGTGTTTTGCGCTTTTGCGCGAATCCCATGCGGATGAGCGAGAAAAACATCCCCCGCTGTTCGTCTGTGAAGAATGGTTGCGAGTGCAGGTCCACCCGCAGTGTGGCGGAGTCAACCCCGGGTACCGGATAAAACGCGGTAGCTGGAATCGTAGCACTGATGCGCGGTTGACCGAACACCTGCACACTTAAGGCCAGCAATGAAAGATCTCCGGGTTCTGCGCAGATTCGCTCGGCGACCTCCTTTTGCATGGTGAGTACCAGCCGTGCCGGGCGCGTCGAGCTTTCCAGCAGGTGGCGTACAATGGCTGAAGTGATGTAATACGGGATGTTCGCCACAGCGATATAACCCGGTCCACTCATCAACCGGGCTGGGTCGAGCGCCAGTATGTCCCCCTGGAACAGCTCAACATTTGCGTAACCGGAAAGGACCTCCCGTAACACGGGGATCAGCCTGCCATCAATTTCAACCGCCTTCACCTGCCCGGCTCTGGCTGCCAGCAGGCGCGTGAGGCTGCCCAGCCCGGCGCCGATTTCCAGCAGCTCTTCCCCGCCGCTCAACGCGGCACAGTCGACAATCCTGCGCAGCGCATTATGGTCAACCAGGAAATTCTGACCCAATCCCTTGCGCGGGTCAAGGTGATGACGTTTCAGAAGTGAACGCACGTCCAGCGGCGCGGGTTCTATGGCAGCACCCCCGTAAACTCCGGCGGCGCTGGTGAGAGGAAATAGACTTTTACATTAACCGCGCCCCAGGGAACATAATCCGCGTCACTGTAGCCCAGGTCGATCCAACTGTCGCTGTAAGGATAGGTCCCTTTATCCCCCACGATGCCGATGCCGTAACCAGGGACAAAGACCCGGGTGTCTCTGAACAGGTTGAACCAGTCGCGTTTGAAAGCCACAATGCCTTTTTGCAAAATGCGCCCGGAAGCGGTGATGTTTGAACACAACCCCTCAACACCCAGCCGGCACGGAGAGAACGATGTGGCAACTGCGTCGATGGCCAGATAATACTTAAGCGGTCCTTCCGGAGTGTCCACATAATTCTCGAGCAGTTTGGTTCCGTAGTACTCGACCTGGGCTATTGGCTGCCAAAGAATCACCTCATCCTGGGTCTCGCGTGCCACCTCAACACCGTCTTCGTAACGCACTTTCACGCGCGTCACCGCCAGACCGTTTTCACCCGCCTGTTCTACCCGGGTTTCATTGATGAACAGCGCGCTATCCGCCAGTGATTCGGTTTCGAAGGGGATCACACGCTGTTCCGAAAGAACCTCCTCGGTCACCCTGACCACCTTGATCACACCATCATCCGGGAGCGGTTCATCAGCACCCGGTTGTGTATAATCCATGTCCTGCAGGGTCAACGCGTTTTCCACCAGGGCTTCTGCCACCATAGGCGCAGCGCTGTAACCTTCCAGGGTTACCCCGTCTACAGAGATGGAAAGTGCACGCCCGATGTGAATTTGGACCTCGAGACCCTCCGCCAGGGGTGTGTCCAACCCCACAGAAACCCGGTCGCCTTCGCGCAGCCGGATGCCCGCCTGCCACAACGCTTCTCCGAGGCTGGCCGCGCTTGATGTGATTGTCATATCACTGCCATCCACATTAAGCCTGATCTTGACAGCGGGTCGGTACGCCAGCACTAGTTCCCGTCCCTGCGGCAGTTTATCGGTCAGCGCCAGCGGTGCGCCGTTAAGAGTGATGCTATCCTGGTCGCCGGGAGTAAAACCTGCCTGTTCGAGCATCTCAGCCGCGGTCAGCGCGGCGGTGACAATTTCGACCGGTTGTTTCCCCGATATGCCGTATATGCGTACCAGCCTGGCGCGGTCAAGTTGGATCTCGTCAGCCTTTGAAAGCCAGGTTTCTGCAGGAGGCTGCACAAAATCACCCTCCACCGCTGCGTAACCCGCGGAGCGCAGCGCGCCGCCAACTGTGAGCGCGCGTGTGCGGATGGATAGCGCTGCCCCATCAACAGTAGCCTGTACGTTGCGCGCCATCATCATATAACCAGCGACAAGCCCGATAACCGGCAGCGAGATCATCAGCACGAGCCTGAGGTTTCTTTTCATGCTGAGAATTCTAACAGATAAAACCCGCTGACCACTGGCAGGCGTTGTTCCAGATGTAATCTAAAATATCGGTTACTTGATGATCCTTGGGCTTACCCAATGCGCCCAATCCTGGGTTGCCGATCCATTGGCAGCAACCACCAGCCCGAAGGCTACATTTTTGCCGTCCAGGAAGGACAGGTCAATATCCAGTCTTACCGGATCATCGTTGTAATCCACCACCCAGGTGCCGAGTTGTTCCCAGGGATCACCTCCCGCCTTGTAACTGATGGTGAAACGCACATTGCAGTTATCCTTGTTGTAAGTACAGCCAAGCACCGCGCGCAGGCGGTAATCATCATCGATCATGATGGCGGGGAAATTACCGCGGATAACGCCGTCGTCATCAAAAGCCGGGTGCGAGAAAATTGCCTTTTCACTGTACGTCTTACCATCTTGCAGTTTCGGGTCATCATCGCGTTTGACAAAACCCTGAGAATCAGACATGTCACCCGGGCAATCCAGCGGGCCATAGATCGAAGTCCACGAAGCTGAACAGTAATTGGCCGCGAAATCGTATATCTTGTCTTCAAGTGGCATGATCTGTACATTCCCCGGCGGCAGCAGAGGCAGCAGAGTGACCGGCTCAACTTTGATCACCGCGGTTATCGGGTAAGCGTACCCGGTGCCGAAACCGAAGATACGCCCGGTGTCACTGCGCAGCATGAACCTCCAGGTGTAATCACCGTTCGTCGCGGGAGCGGTGATGACCACTGAAACATCCACCGTCCCGCCCGGCGGGACATTGGAGGGAAACTGCGTGGCAGATGGCGCGCCGCTGCTGTAACCGCTATCATACACCACCGCGTAGGCCGTGTTCCAAGTGCAGGTGCCGGTGTTCTGAATGCGCCACGTCTTGGTGAAGGTTGAGTTTGGAGAAATCTTGGTGCCGTCGGGGATGGTCACATCCTGGACCCATTTCGCCTGGTTGCAGGTATCAGGCGTGGGGCTGGCGGTGAACGTGGGTGTTAGAGGCGCCAGGGTGGGTAACGGCACTGGCGTTAAAGTTGCCTGCTCAACCGGGGCCGGGGCTGTGTTGGTCGGCAGCACCGCGCCCTGCGTCGGAAGTTGTACACCGGGGGGTTGCGCCACTGCCACCGTCTGCGCCACGGAGGTATTGATTCTGTCTTCTGAACTTATGGTGGGAGTATTGCCACATGAAACCAGCAGCAGGGCAACCAGTGCAAAGAGCATGATTTTTAAGAAACGGGTGGACATTTCTACCTCCTCTTTTATCAGGCTTCCTGCTATTCATTATACAGAGATATCCAGCAGATGAATCACTGGAGTTCGTTCGTCTGCAAAACAGGTTTTCAGGTTTTCAGGTTGCTGTCATTGACAAGTCATTCAGGATTAGGCTATTATTAACGAACGAATCAACAAGTCGACGCATAACGGAGGTAAATATGGCTACAGTAGCATCCATTCTCAAAAAGAAAGGCTCCCAGGTTTACTCGGTCTCACCCGAGACGTCCATCATTGATTGTTTGAAACTGATGAGCGAGAAGAAGATCGGATCCGTGCTGGTAATGCAGGATGAAAAAGTGGTGGGCATCTTCTCTGAGCGTGACTACGCCTGGCGCGGCATTCTCAAGGGCAATCACGAACACACCCCTGTGCAACGGGTAATGACCGAGAAGGTTTATTACGTCCAACCCGAGCAATCAACCGATGCCTGCATGGCGCAGATGTCTGACAAGCACATCCGCCATCTGCCGGTGTTGGACAAGGGTAAAGTCGTTGGCGTCATTTCAATAGGTGATGTGGTTACCTCCATGCTGCAGGATAAAGAATCGCTCATTAAGGGTCTGGAAAACTTCATCCTGGGCAGCGAGATTAAGCTGTAAATGACTGATCTGAAACGCATAGAACCCGGCGGGTTGAACCGCCCGGGTTCTTTACTCAGAAAACACATTTTTTGACTTCCGATAATCACAGCACAGTTCGCGGTTGCTCCATGTAGTATTAAATCAAGTTGTTACACAAGAGGTGCTCATGGAATTCGTCCTTTATCTGCTGGCTCTGATTCTCATCCTCGCGGTTATCATCACGGTGCGCACGGTGATGTTCGTCCGTGCCGGGGGTGAAAAAACCTCACTGTTCAAATCCAAGCTCCCCGACCCGCAATTAGACACCCAAAAAATTGCGGAACATCTTTCGGCGGCGATACAGGTGGAAACTATTTCATATGAAGACCCAGGACAGAACCGCGCGGAAAACTTCGACAAGCTGCATGGTCTGCTGGAACGTACCTACCCGCGCCTTCACGCAACGCTCACCCGCGAAGTTCTGGAGAGCCATAGCCTGCTCTACACCTGGCAAGGCAGCAACCCCGCCCTTAACCCCGTGGTCTTTATGGCGCACCAGGATGTGGTGCCCGCTGACGAGCACACGCTTGAGAAATGGACCCATCCGCCATTCTCCGGTCGCATCGCGGATGGCTTCATCTGGGGCAGGGGCAGCCTGGACATTAAGAATCAACTGATCGCTGTAATGGAAGCGGTCGAACACCTGCTGGAACAGGGCTTCCAACCTGAAAGAACAGTGTTGCTTTCTTTTTCTCATGATGAAGAGGTGTTGGGGCACGGCGCGCCGGCGATCGTCAGGCACTTAAAAGAAAAAGGCGTGCGCGTACATGCCGTTCTTGATGAGGGCAATTCAGTGCTGGAAGGCGTGCTGCCCGGCTTCAAAGGTCACACCGCGCCCATCGCCGTGGCTGAAAAAGGCTACCTCTCACTCAAATTCACCGTGGAAGCCAGTGGTGGTCATTCCTCCACGCCCGCCCCTGAAACCGCCATCGGCATTCTGGCGCGCGCCATTGACCGCCTGCAAGCCCATCCCTTCCCCTACCACCTGAACGCCGTGCTGCCAATGTTCAGAGGTCTGAGCCCGGCTGCCCCCAGGCTGCTGCAGGTGGCCTTTGCCAACCTGTGGTTATTTGGCGGGCTGGTGCGACGCCAGTTGGCGGCCGAAACGGAAACTGCCGCCGCCATTCACACCACCACCGCGCCCACGCTGTTCCACGGTGGTGTGAAGGATAACGTACTGCCGACGCATGCCGAAGCCGTGGTTAACTTCAGGCTTCTGCCCGGTGATTCCGTAGCCGAGGTATTGGAGAGGGTCCGTTCCGTGGTCAACGACAGCCGCGTGCGTATCGAACCGATCCCTGAATACGCCTGGGAGCCATCCCCCATTTCACCTACCGATACCCCCGCCTACCTGCACATCGTCAGCGTGGTCAAAGAGTTATTCCCGGGTACCGCCTGCGCTCCAAGCAACATGCTCGGTGCTACTGACGCGCGCAATTATCACGCCATCTCTTCCCGCGTGTACCGGTTTTCTCCCATCCTGATGCACAAAAATGACCTCGACCGCGTTCATGGGATTAACGAACGCATTTCGTTGGAAAACATGCACACGATGGTTGTTTTCTTCCACCGTCTCATTCAGCGTTGGTCAAGCGGGCAGATGTAAGATCCTATGGTCCGAGACAGAAAACGGGTGCCGGCGGCACCCGTTTTTGGTTATGTGCAATTATTAGCATTTAATACTGGCGCGCATCACAAAGCGGTCCAACGCGCCGAATTTATACTTGTATTCCTCGTTGCCGCGCATGAAATCAAATTCTTCGCGCTTGTGCTCGTTAGCCCATTTCAGCAGATGCCCCAAGAGCACCCAGCCTGGCGAATATTCCATATAGCGCCGGTCGAGGCCAGAGTTGTATACCCAGATGCGGTTGAGAAAGTCAAAGCTCAGGTAGGCAGCCGCTTTCTGTCCGCCGATTTCGAGGAAAGCCAGCTGCAGGCAACCCTGCGTAAAGGCGCAGCGCATCATGGATTTCATCTGTTCGCGCATCAGCGGCGAGAGGAAATCCGCCTTGACTTCGTCCTGCGCCATCAACTCCAGAAAATCTTCCATGTCATCTTCGAGTTTTCCTTCGTCCTCCGTAAAGTAAAGGGCAACCTGTGCTTCACCCTCGGTGGCGCGGCGCATTTTCCGGCGGATTTCGTGGCGTTGCTTTTTTTCGAGCCCTTCCAGGTAAGCACCCCAGTCTCCAGGAAGCGGGATATAGGGCGAGTGCTGCAGTTTGCGGATGTGCAACTCCAGGTCCAGCGTTTTTGCGGAGGTCGCGAGCGCCTCCAGAGTCGGGGAATCCTCCATGATGTTGTACAGATCGATCCCTGAAACGCTGCCAGCTGAGACAAAATGCTCCTGGATAAACTTCAAGAGTTCCAAAAGGAAGCTGCTTGTTTCTTCAGCGCGGCAGATAACATCGAGGTAATCGCTGATTTCAATGCTGCCCAACAGCAGCAGTTGTTTCTTATCCTCGTGCGAGGCGATGAAGAACGGCGCGATGCCAATGAGCCGTCCGGCTTCGCGCGCGCTGATGATGGTCAGCAGGGAATCGTCCGGCCATTCGCCCCCGCCCCGCGTCGCCCACCAATCCGCCAGGTACTCGCAGCGTAAAAAAGGCACATGCGTGGCGCTATCGGCCAGCAGCGCGTTCCATTCTGTTGCCATTTCGTAAGGAAATTCGGTGTGAATCGTGAAATCCATTGAACTTATTATACCTTTTTCGGGGTTTATGTTGTGTCTTCCGGGCGCAGCAGCGCGGAATTCGCGCGCAGCCAGGCCCGGGCTGCCTTGTATTCCGGGAAGTACTGCGCCACCACCTGCCAGAACGCCTTTGAGTGATTCTGCTGTTTGCGGTGTGCCAGCTCGTGCACCACCACGTATTCCAGCACCGCGGGCTGCGCCATCACCAGACGCCAGTTGAAAGAAAGCGAGCCCTGGCTCGAGCAGCTGCCCCAGCGCGTGCATTGATCGCGAATGGAAATGCTTTTATAACTGACCCCCATGCGCGCCGCCTGCCGCCTGACAGCCGCTTCGAGGCTGCTGCGTGCCTGCGCCTTGAGCCACGGCACCACCAGCCTCCGCGGCGGCTCACGCGTGCCGGCAGGTACCCGTACCAGCAAGCGACCGGCTTTCTCTTCCACGCGCATGCGCGCAAGTCTACCGGGTTCTTCCACTACCTGGATATGGGTTGCCTCTCCGCGCAGCAGGACCACATCCAGGGGCAGGGTCGGCACTGGCTTTTTTCTGCGTGCGGGTGCGTCCAGGTGTTTGAGCAGCCAGGCGCCGTGCTGCTGCAGCAGCCGCTCCGCTTCGCTCATGTGAACGCCTTTGGGCAGGGTTACCGTCACCTGACCTTCTTTTACGGTTACGCGCAACCGTTTTGCGCGAAGCGAGCGCACAATGCGGTAAGGCACGCGGCGCCCGGAGATACTGATGATGGCTTCCATGGATTCAGTCATGTACAGGCATAATCATACCAGCGCTTTGAAATCTGGTAAAAGCATTTTCTTGACCCTCTCAAAATTGCTGACCCCCTCACAAGGTGCTGACCTGGAAAATTTGACACAGGTCGTCACCCGGTCTACACTTATAAGAAACTTGAGCGATACAAGGAAAGCACCCTATGGAGCCAAAAGCCGGAGCACAGATCAGTACCAAAGCCTTCATCCAATCCGCCCTCATCCTGCTGGTGTTGATGATCGCCGCTGGTATTCTCACCCGCGTCATCCCCGCTGGCAGCTACGAGCGCTACCAGGCTGAGGGGCGCAGCCTTATCGACCCTGCTTCCTACCAAGTCATCGACCGCCCGGCGTACCCGGTCTGGCGTTGGTTTACTGCACCCGTGGAGGTGTTGTGGGGTGAGGACAGCCTGATCATCATCACCATCATCGTCTTCATCATGCTGGTCAGTGGGGCCTTCGCGGTGCTGGAAACGAGCGGCATCCTCACAGCCTTGCTGGGGAAGATCGTCAGGCGCTTTCGCGCGCGGCGTTACCTGCTGTTGCTGGTGGTATCGCTGTTTTTCATGCTGCTGGGCGGTTTTTTCGGACTGCTGGAAGAGATCATTCCGCTGGTGCCCTTATTGATCGCGCTTTCTTACTCGCTGGGCTGGGACGCACTGGTGGGTCTGGGCATGAGCGTACTGGCAACCAATATTGGTTTTTCAGCAGCCATTACCAACCCATTCACCATCGGGGTGGCACAAAAACTGGCGGGGCTGCCGCTGTTCTCAGGCGCGTTGCTGCGCATTCCTGTGTTCATCGTTTTCTACGCTGCACTGGCCTGGTTCCTGCTCTCGTACGCGCGCCGCATTGACCGCGACCCGACTTCCTCGCTCATCTATAATGAGGACCAGGCAAAGAACACACGTAATAAACACTTTGACCTGGAACCCACGGAAAGCAACCCCAGGGTAGGCAGGGCGGCGCTGGTGTTCGGCCTTTTCGTGCTGCTCATCCTGGCAGTACTGCTGACCGGCCCTTTTGTTCCTGCCATCTCTGATTACACCCTGCCGCTGGTTGGCCTGTTGTTCTTCATTGGTGGGCTGGTGAGTGGGTTTGTATCCGGCAGCTCAGTAAAACTCATCGGCCGCGCGCTTAAAGAAGGTGTCCTGGGTCTGGCACCGGGCATCCCGCTCATTCTGATGGCCGCCAGCACCAAGCATATCGTCTCAAACGGCAAGGTCATCGACACCCTGTTGTACCGGGGGTCAAACCTGCTTGAGGGCACCTCCCCTCTGGCCGCGGTGCTCATCATCTTCCTGCTGGCGCTGGTTGTGGAGTTTTTCGTGGCATCCGCCGGTGCTAAAGCAGTGCTGATGATGCCCATTTTAATCCCGCTGGCTGACCTGGTGGGCGTGACACGCCAGCTCACTGTCAGCGCCTACTGCTTCGGCGACGGCTTCACCAACCTGGCCTATCCCACCAACGCCATCCTGCTCATCAGTATCGGGCTGGCATCGGTCAGTTACGGCAAATGGATGCGCTTTACCGCGAAACTATGGCTGCTGATCATCCCCCTGGTGGTGTTCTTTTTATGGATTGGCAGCCTGATAGGGTTTGGACCTTTCTAAGACCTCTTGACACTTCCCAATTCTCCTGTAAAATAACAGAACATATGTTCTGGTTTTTTGATGTTACCTGTAGACCACCCCACCGGAGACCCGCATGACCCGCCTGCTTTACCTGCCGGATGACGCGACCGTCATCCAACTTGAAGTNNGTAAACGCCGGATTACGCCCTCTGCCCATTCTACGCACCGCCCCGGCGGGCAGGCTGACTGCCAGCCAGGTGAACGCCACCGTGGTGATCGCCCCACAGCGCGCCGCCGGGCGGCCGCGCCGTGGCAGCACAAGTACCGACCTCACTCGCCGCCAGCGCCAGGTGCTGGAATTGCAGACGCGCGGTTTCAACAGCGCTGAAATCGCCGCCATGCTCAATCTGTCACGGCGCGCGGTCAATTATCACCTCAACCAGGTGCGCCAGCGCATCCGCGGCGAACTGCCCGCGTTGCTCAAATCTGACATCGATGACCTGGATAACCTCTTATGAAGCTGCCCGCTGCCAGACCTGGTACAAACCCAGCCTTCCCCCGCTTCCATCCGATTCATACGCTGCGATGACCTCAAAACCGGCTCCGTGGGCGAGCGCCTGCAACTCCTCAGGCGTGAACAGGTGTACATAGCGCAACCCAGGCGCTGCCTCTGCATCGTCCGGGTGATAACGCCAGTCCAACAAGGTATCACCTGCTTCCAGATCCTCTGCTGCCAGGTCTACCTGCTGCCACGGCAGCACGCGTGCCAACAGTTTGGGGCTGTGCTGGAATTGCCACACGGAAAGTATCAGGTACCCGCCGGGTTTGAGCAACCGGGCAACTGTTCCCAACATCTGCTGCCGGTAAGCCGCGGACGGAATATGGTGCAGCACAGCGAAAGATACCGCGCCGTCATACACACTGAGCGGCAGCCTGGCTGCCCAATCCCGCGCGGCCAGGTCAACCTGGCTGAAGGTCACGCTGAGCTCTCCTGCGCCCGCCAATTGCTGCAGCGCGGCTGCTTCCGCCAGTAGCGGTGTACTGAAATCGATTCCCGTGTAACTCCCTTTCAAGCCAGCGACGCGCCACGCCTGTGCCAGGGTGGCGCTGCCACAGCCGATATCCAGCCAGTCGCCATCAGTAATCCACTCCGCCAGTGCGTGTCGCACCCCCGGCTGCACGCGCCGCCGTGTCTGAGCGAAGGCCTGGCCAAAACTCTGGTAGAATTCCTTATTGATATTCAACAAGCGCTGAAAGATTACTTGCCGCATAGCCCCATTATACATTC
>DHGL01000044.1:3417-5370 GCA_002402725.1 Anaerolineaceae bacterium UBA4799 | reverse complement strand
ATTCGGGGTAGAGCTCGATGGTCATGTCGCCATTTTCGGTTGTGATGGTGGCAGTGTAGGTCTTTTCCACGTCAATCACCCACGGTGGACATTCTTTCATCAAACTGTCTTCAATTTTGACCACTTCAATGATGGGCTTAATGCCGGAAGCTTGCCAATTGCTGACTGGGCGGCCATTAATGAGCGCTGTTGGCACGGAATTCATGCCGATACTTTGGGCGTAGTCCATTGCATTTTGAATTTTTTCAATGACAACGTCGCTCAGGGTATCTTGTGAGAATTGTGCTTCGTCCAAACCAAGCAAGGTTGCTTCGGCATTCAGCCATGCCAGGAAATCTTCATTAGTGAGGCTGGCCCATTCGCTTTGTTTATCAAAGAGGTTGGAATACATCTCCCAGAATTTACCCTGCATACCAGCGGCTTCGGCAGCCTGAGCTGCTACCTGCGAGTTGGGGTGGATACTAATAAGCGGATAAGGACGGTAAACCAGGCGGATATCTTCAGGATACATGTCCATCAGTTTCTCAAATTCCAGGTAAGCCATGGCACAGTAAGGGCACTGGAACTCTGTATACTCAATCAGGGTAATGATGGCGTCTTCAGGACCCTTGCTCCAGTCTTCTTCCGTAACCGGCGGGAAGACAGCCAACTGCGCTTCCTGCTCTGGTGTCAATTCGCCGAAGAGCGGCTCAACGATGCTGCAAATCATATTGCCATCATCGTCAATCAGGGGGAGATCAGCAGTGGGTTGAGGAGCCAGGTCTTCAGTTGGCTCAACGACCATATCGCCAGGCTCAGTCTCTTCCACGATGGCGGTTGGTTCCTCCACGGGAGGTGTGATGGTTGCGACTTTACAGGCGCTCAGCGTTAATGTTGCCACAATTAAAAATAAAATAATTTTTGAATATTTTTTCATTCTGATATCCTTTCATCCAAACCTGCTAAGCAGGTTGGCTGTTCATTCATTATTCTCAAGTGCGTCCAGGATGATTTGAAAAAGATCTTCCTGGACGGCGTCAATTCCCTGGGAGGCATCCACAATCTGCCAGCGCTCGGGTTCTGCGTGGGCTAACTTCAGATAGCCCTCACGCACGCGCTCATGGAACAAAACCTCATAGGCGTCCAAACGGTTCCATTCATCTTCAGCCTTCTTTCGCATTAAACCGGTCTTCACATCCAGATCCAACAATATCGTCAGATCGGGTTTGAGGTGATCGGTTGCAAAATCAAGCATCTCGCGTAACTGCTCAAGATCCAACCCATGTCCATATCCCTGGTAAGCCAGGGTTGAATCGCCATAGCGGTCACAAAGTATGATTTTACCATCCAGAAGCGCGGGCTTAATCACCTGTTCAACCAGCTGCGCGCGGGCTGCCAGAAAGAGTAGTATTTCCGTGCGAGGCTGAAGTTCCTTATTTTCCATTCGCATCAAAACGTGGCGGATTTGGTCTCCGATTGGAGTACCGCCAGGTTCACGCGTTGTAACCACCGGATAACCCATCGCTTCAAGGCGTATTGCCAAACGCTTGATTTGGGTGCTCTTGCCGCTGCCTTCTGGACCTTCTAATGTAATAAACATGGATCAATCCCGGAATATTCGCACAAAGCGCTTGGGGTCCTTTCCATAAGATTCGGAGACAAGGTGCGCTTGGCGCGCAATTTCATGCTGCTGCCGGCGTACTGGGGCAGGCGCAGGCTGAAGGTCAACGTACCTCTCGCCCTCCCTGACTTCTTCAATCGCCCGCATGGTTTGTTCGATCGCCTCAGAGGAGACAGCTTCCCTGCGGACAGTGAGCTGCCCGGGGAAAGAGTCTGCCAAAAATTGTTCGATCTGCCCAATCGAATTCGACTTGACTACGAAGATTGGAATGCCGCGCTCTTCAGCTTCAACGATCGGCTGAAGGCGGTCACGGTAGTAGCGGCGTTGAGTCACCAGGATGTCGGCATCTTTTA
>DHGL01000044.1:0-3356 GCA_002402725.1 Anaerolineaceae bacterium UBA4799 | reverse complement strand
TGCGGATATCGTTTATCGCGCTGAAACGCTCGGTATGCTGCTTGTTTTTGGCGGCCGCCTGCGTTCCGTTTCTTTGGAAAGGAGCGGTCTCCATGCCGCTGCCGCGCCGGAGAGACTGGGAGACTGTTGGCATGTTTGGTTTGGTTGTCTTCAGTATGTGAACCTTGCCATACTCATCACGGTAGCGCTCCTCTGGCAGCATGGGATAACCACGCAGGATCGCGTCTACAGAACTGGCCAGGTCGCGGTGAACTGCCACACGCTGCCGATCGATAATTTCGACCAAAACCGTAAAGGTTGGAGGGGAACGGCGTTCAAGCACCGTTTTTTGGGTGCCGCGCCGCCTGGCTTCATCATCGGAAAGGGTGACGGATTCAATGCCGCCAATCAGATCCGAAAGTGTTGGGTTCAAAAGCAGGTTCTCGAGACCATTTCCGTGCGCGGTTCCGATCAACTGTACACCGCGTTCGGCAATCGTACGGGCGGCAAGCGCTTCGAGCTCGCGCCCAATTTCGTCAATGACGATCACTTCCGGATTGTGATTTTCAACCGCTTCNNATCATCACCTCATGCTGCAGCGAAGGTTTTGGCACCTGCATGCGCCGGGCTTGCCCGACAGCTGGATGCGGCACATCACCATCTCCGCCAATTTCATTTGAGGTATCCACAATTACCACGCGGTGTTTTTGCGCCAGAATGCGGGCAGCTTCACGCAGCATGGTAGTCTTGCCTACGCCAGGTTTACCCAGAATCAAAACGCTCTGACCCAACTCGACCAGGTCTTCTATGATCTCGATCGTGCCGTAAACCGCCCGCCCCACCCGGCAGGTGAGACCGACGACTTTTCCGCGGCGGTTGCGTATTGCCGAAATTCGATGCAGCGTGCGTTCCATGCCTGCCCGGTTGTCCGCATCAAAATCTCCGATACGGTCCGTGACATATTTGAGATCATCTTGTGTCACCGGCTCATCGAGCAGTTCAACCTCGCCAGTCGTAAAGCGCGCACTCGGATTTCGCCCAAGATCCAGGATGACCTCGAGCAGGTTATCAAAATTATCTCTGGATTGTACAGCCTGAGCAACTTCCGGAGGGAAGACTGCCAGCATCGCCTCCAGATCATCAGTAATGCGTTGCGTTGTTGTCATTTTATATATTGAATCATACTCCATTGTCGAGCTGATTCTATCTCATTTTGCTTGTTTTTTCTTTACCCGGGTATATATGTTGTATACGAGTTCTGTTAATATTTGATTCCACCATGTCATTAAAGTGAACCACCTGGCGTTGCCAGGTGGTTACTAAGGAAGTGAAGCGTTCTAAACAAACTGTTTAGTCACCAATGCAGGAACCGTCACAAACTCCGGTACCCTGTCCAAGGCCTTGTTTATTGCCACGTCCAAAACCCTGTCCCTCACCAGCTGCAAAGCCTTGACCTTCGCCATTGGCAGGTCCAAAACCTGAACCATCGGCAGGCCCAAAAGCTTTACCGTACTGCATACCAGTGCCAGTGCCATCCATCAGACGCAGCTGATCCGGAAGTCCGTCGCCATCAACGTCGTGAGTTCCGTCACATGTTCCATCACAAGTACCATCACCAGGTCCAAAGCCGCGGCCTTCGCGGGTCACAGCGGGTTCGGGTAGTTCAGCTACTGCAGCTTCAGGAGTATCTGCCTGAGCAAAAACTGAGCCGCCAACTGAAAATACCAAGGCGCCAAGCACCAAAATTGTTAATCCGATACCAAAAATTTTCTTATTCATTATCTTTTTCCTTATCGTTTATTTCACCACTTGATTGGTGATGCTCTTAATTTACAGTTTACTGATTGAGTTTATATCCAGTATTTATTCAGATTTGATTTAGAACATAGGGAAATTTATTAACAGTCTCTTCATTTGGATGTGGCGCGAATGACCCGGAAAACAAGCCCACCCCCAATCATCATGGTGATTGCCAGGCAAGAGGAACTTGATCGGTTGATAGATTTGGAATTAGGGGCAGATGGCCACATCAGCAAACCCTTCTCACCCCGCAAAGTTGTGGCGTGCGCAAAAGCCGTGCTGCGCCGCAAGAACCAAGCTCAGAGCAAAAAACTTTTCCAGGATGGAACCATAGAGTAGCCTTAAACCCAGCGCAAAAGGGAGACTCGCTGCACAGTTTCAAAGCGATCAAGTAAATCGAAAATGGTGTCAGTGACTGGATTTTCCACCTTCCACCGCCCTCCACTTGCCAGGGATAAGCCGGCTCCAAAAACAGCCGCTTGCTTCAAAAATTGCCTGCGATTCATATACAGGGCTTTCGGGGTGATTTGTTCGCGTTCTTCTTGAGTAGCCATAATTAATTGTATAAATAGAAATATGCAATGTAAAGCCCTTGTGCAGACTCTGAGACACGCTCGTGAAGGTACGATGTTGATTGGTATAATACCCTTTAGAACATCTGAGAAAGCGATGGGTTATGCACAAAATCAGAGTGATGACTCTCAATCTGGGCGGCGGGGAAAAGAACTTTACTGGCTCGCCCGAACAATCAGAGAATAAGACTGAAGCTCTCATTCAATTAATTGAAGAAATTAAACCGGACGTCTTTGGCGTCCAGGAGATTGCCCACTACATTGATGTTGACGGCATCACCCACAGCATGGTTGACCGCATCCACACCGATTGCAGTTTCCAGCATGCCTTCTACGGCGAAACTCTCTCCATGAAGCGACATATGCAGGTTAAAAAAGACTTGATGGTGAATGGTTTATTCAACGACTGGTGGGATTGGTCCAAAGGCAACGCGCTATTCTCGAACATTGCCTTCAGCCGCCTGAGCGACACCAATAAGGCCGGCGTGCCGCGTAATGTGCCGCTTTATCGACCGACCAGCTATGAGGGCTCACGGGATACCGACCCGCGCTATGTGATCCTCGCCCGCCTGAAGCACGCCCCTTTTCCTTTCGTCCTGAACCTTCACCTGAGTACCCTGACCGGGGAGCGAGGAGAAAACGCCTGGAGTGAGGTGGTGGATGCCGCCAGGGTCACACGCTCGCAGCAAATCAGCGGCTTGATCAGCCTGATTGAGAGGCATGTCCTTATGCCGCAATTGCCTATGATCCTGATGGGCGACTTCAACGCCACCGCCGAAGAGTACACCCTGCGCGACATGCTTGAACGGGATCACGGCATCATCCATCTAAAACCCCAGGAAAACTTTGCGACCCACCCTCGTGCAGGCGCGGTTGACCATATTTTCTTTTTTCCAGCCAAACGTCTTGTGGAATACAAGTGTTTCGTCGTCAATTCACCGCTCTCGCACACGATTTCTGATCACCTGCCTGTGGTGGCTGACATTACCTATCAATAGAGGAGCC
>DHGL01000024.1 GCA_002402725.1 Anaerolineaceae bacterium UBA4799 | reverse complement strand
GCGGGTAGAGACGGGTATGGACGATGCGATTGCACCATTCTTTGTGCAGAATTTTCAGCGGAAACAGGGATGCAGGAGCATGATTTTCAAGCTGAAGTGTGTTGTCTGATTATGGATCAATGNNCGTACAGGAAGCTGGCAAAAGTGCCAATGATGATGTACTCCCTTTCCATGCGGTTTTCATTGTCTTTGAATTCAACAAAGGGAAAAATTGCTTTGGCAGCGAGCAGGAATCCGATGCCGGCGTACTGATTGGCCATGACAAAAACCAGGATCAGTAAACGCTCCAGGTAGCCGATGATCCTTCCGCCATCTTCAAGCTCTTTGGCAGGTTTTTTTACTTCTGCTGGGGCAGTTTTTGATAATTTTGCGTAATACCTTTCCCGCTGTGCTTGATATGGGGACATAAAACCCCCGATCAAACTTCCTCCACATTGCACAAGAAGAATCAGCGCGTTTGCGATCACCACCACCTGCCAGGCAAAAACCGGCTGCCAGGTAAACCAGGCCGGCAGTGCAGTGCCGTAGGTGACCACGTATCCTGCCAATCCGATGATCACAAGAAGATGCAGCAGCTGATCCACAAGCTGGATCCGCATGCGCGTGGTCTTCAGGCTGGATTTACCCCAGTCGATGAAGAAATGGGTGACACCAGTGATGACCGCCACCCACCAGAGGTTCCAGGCGCTGATCAGCACGTAAGCCAGGATAGCCTGGATGGCGCTGTGGAGCAGGCGGACCGGCCAGCGTTTCTTCTTCTGCTGGATCCAGCCGAATTGCAGCACGAAATCTCCCAGGAGGTGGGCAAGCAGCAGGATCATGAACACACGGATATAGTCTGAACTCAACATGGTCACCTGACTTCTACCCGAGTGGCGGCTTGATTGACGAGCTTCTCAAACACAGATAGACTCATTTTCACCCGGCTCCAACCCGCTGCCTTGAGAATCGCCGAAACAGACGCTTGAGTGATGGGCGACGGTTTCCAATTTGCAGCGATTTCTTCCTGTTTGAACCTGTGCAGCGCCAAGAAGATTGCCTGCGCCTGCCCCGGGCTCCACCGGCTGATGATGAAATCCAGCAATCCGACCATTCCGTCCAACGCGGGCTGTACCAGATCATCTTTACCGGGCAAAACCACAGCCATATTCTCCGCGTTCAGAGAATCCAGCATCGTTCCTGAGAGGGTAAAGGCTTCGCCGTCGCCCGCCGAAACATTCTCGCGCGGGATGAAATGGATCCGACCAATGCCGATGGCAAAACGGGTATCAAGTTTCTCTTCCTTGAAGGAAAATCGCAAATAGCTGCGGATGAAAATGCCCACCTCGAGCGACTTTTCGGGCTGCTGGCATACGAGCTGCCAGCTGTCGCCGCGGAAGTTGCTGATGGCATGGGTTACATCGTTGGGGTAATTTTGTTTCAAAAATCCGGAGAGGTTGGCGAAGTCTTCGTATAACGCCAAGCGGCGTGTGGGTTGCATCTTTGACGACCGCACGATATCACCTGTAACGACAGCCTTCCAATCACAGTTATCATTCATGGATCACCTTTTGCCAAATGATCCCAATAAATTGCATTTTCAATGATCTGTATTAATTTAAAGATAGACCCATAAATGTAGGCAACGTGAACTACCATAATGTTTCACTTGACTATAGAGCAACCCCTAATGTTTCTAGTAACTAATATCATTAATTCCCCGCCCAAGGAGGCGGATTCTTTTGTTAAACATAGTAATCCCAGTAGGAACACTTCATCCATATTCTTGGATAACGAATTATACAATAGCTTTATTTATCTTGTTTGACTTTAGCCAGGAAAGAGCTACATCGCCGTACCAATCAAAAAGTGCGTTCAAAATCGAACGCACCCTGCAACCAAAGCCAATGCTTCCCACTCCCGCGGTTTCCTGGAAGGTGGAATGAGGGAGAGGAATGAACACATCGGTTGATCACCCTTTTACGGCAGCATTTCGAAATCGACCCAGGTGCCTTCCGCCTGCGGAAGCATAACCGTCTGCGCGGGCGGGAACTGACCGATCAGCGTGCATGCGCTGTTGACAGTGTTGCTCTCGCAAGAGTATGAATCCACCCTTAGCGCCCATTGCCCGGCAAGCGACGCCGGCAGATAGATGTACCACTCGCCGAAGGCATTGGTATTGCCCACATCCCTTTGCGGACTGTTGTTAGAATCCATTTCCAGCAACGAGACTCCGACCCTGGAAGCAGGATTCTTGCTGGAGGTGTACACATGACCTTTGATCGTGATCACATCGGTTGGCAGAATCTCCGGCAGGTTCATTGCCAGCCCGTCCAGAGTCAGTACGGCTGAGCGCATCCACCCTGTCCGGCTGTCGGCGGTTTTCACCTGGTACCAATCACCCGCAGGCGCCTGACCCAGTACCAGCACGCTTTGACCCTGCGGGTACGTGTCAATAATATCGAAAAGCATTCCCGGGCCTGTCCTCAGATTTACCCCGGTCTGCAGTATTGCATTCTGAGGTGCTGCGGTGGCTTTCGGCTGAATGGTCAGCAGGGTTTCGCGGGGTGGAACGGCAGTGGTGATGATGGGGAACGG
>DHGL01000022.1 GCA_002402725.1 Anaerolineaceae bacterium UBA4799 | reverse complement strand
CGCGTCCGCCCTGCGTGGTGAACATAGAACCAATGGTTTGCCATTCGTAGGGGGAATACTGGGTATCGATCTCGGTGTACACCCGGATGCGCTCGGGAGCGATCTTGAGCGCTTCCGCCGCCACCTGCTGAATGACCGTGCGCAGCCCCTGCCCCACCTCGGCGCCTCCCATGCTCACGCTGATGGAGCCATCGATGTTCATCTTCATATAACAGCCTTTAGTCGAGAACGGCGCGCCTTTGGGGCTTTTCATCGCCGCCGCGAACCCGCGACCGTAGTAGTAATTCTCGTCTTCGGCTGGTTTTGGTTTTGAAAATACCTTTTCCTTCACCATGTTGGAGCAGGTCATCAAGTCGCCGTGTGTCTTCCACATCTTCTCGCCCAGCGAGTTCACTTTGCCCTCCACCAGGTAGTTCATCTCACGCAACTTGAAGGGATCCATGTTCAGTTTGCGCGCCAGCAGGTCCATCATGCGTTCGGTGGCGATCTGGGCTTCCTGGTGCCCATAGCCGCGGTATGCGCCTACCGGCGGGGTGTTGGTGTAAACGGTATAACCCGTCAGGTCGCAATGCTCGAACTCATACGGTCCCGCGGAGTTATGCGTGGCCGCGATGGTAATGTTGACTGCGGTATCGGCGTACGCCCCACCGCTGTGCAGCACCTCGTTCTGTATGGCCACCAATTTGCCGTCTTTGCGCGCGCCGATCTTCATGCGCGAGCGGATGCCGTGCGCGATGAGTGTGGAAGTGAAATCCTCCTTGCGTGAAGCCACCCATTTGACCGGGTAGCCGGGCACAAAGCTGGCGATCCAGGCGACGGTTTGTTCAACGGTGATATCGGATTTATAACCGAAGCAGCCGCCGATATCGGGGATACGCACGCGCACATCTGAGACGGGGATCTCGTAAGAATGCGCCAGGTCTTCACGGATGATGAAGGGGCAAATGGAGGAGGACCATACCTCGATGGTCTTGTCTTCTTTGAACCACACAATTGAACCGTGAGGTTCGATGGCCGCACACGAGCCCAGGGGGTAATTGAATTCAGCCTCGACGATGACCTCGGCGTCCTTGAAACCGTCAACACCCTTGCCTTTCTTAAGGTGGTAGGTATGCGCGATGTTGGTACCCGGCGTGGGGTGCAGCGTGGGCAGGTGCCAGTAATCACCGTTCTCTTCATGAACGAGCACGGCGTCGGGCTTCATGGCGTCGCGCGCGTCAATGTACACCGGCAGCGGTTTATATTCCACATTGATCTTCTCCAGCGCCGCTTCGGCCTGCGGCAGCGTTTCCGCGATCACCGCCGCCACCGGCTCACCGATATAGCGTACCTTTTTGACCGCCATCGGCACCAGGTCCTTGAAGTTATCGCCATAGTGGTAGTGGCAGCCCTTACCGGTAACTACCTTGACCACGCCCGGCATCTTCTCGGCTGCGGTGGTATCAATGCTGACGATCTCCGCGTGCGCGTACTCGGGGCGCAGCACAGCCGCGTGCAGCATGCCCGGGATGCGGATGTCATCCAGGTAAATGGCTTTGCCGGTCACCTTGCTGATCGCGTCCGGCCGGTTGTAACTCTTCCCCAGGTATTTATATTTCATTCCGTGCTCCTTTCAACAGATAATGGTCGTTAGAGAGGTTAAGACACCGCCTCTGCTGGTTTCTTGTGGTTTAATGGTACCCAATAACACGCCAGGAATCAAGGCGGTGAGGATTTATATCATAAAAACAGGAAACTCGGCACAAACGGGTGTAGTGGGGTTAGCGGACATGGACTGTGATGGCATTAACTTGATGATATCGACCCGCGAACTCGTAAAACACATCAGCCACCTGCCGCAAAACCGGTTGAGCATTTTACTTGAAATTCAAAATATCGTGGCGGTTAGCGCGCCGACAGCCACGGTTGAACTACGGCGTTACGGTGTTGTTTACTATGACGGAGCACGCGGCGGCCCGGTAAGCGCGGGCATCTGCCAGACGCTGATAAAGCCCGGCCACATTCGTCTGGCGTTCATCCACGGTGCATTCCTGCCTGACCCGCGCCACCTGCTGCAGGGCAGCACCTTCCCCAAGCGCTACCTTCCCATCCAGGATTACGACTCCGCACCGTGGGATTATATTGAATTCCTGATCAAGGCGCACAGCCAATTCGACCCTTACAGCCTGCTACCAGGCGAAGTAGAAAAAGCCAGAGAGAAAAAGACTAACGGGTAAACACCGCGGTCAGCGCCAGATCGCCGGACAAAAGAAGTTCCAGTTCCGGTTCGTCTGATTGTCCCTCCGGCAGACCTTCCCAATGCGAAAAATTGTAACCTTCAAGTGGAACAGCGGTGAGCGTAACCGGCACCCCCTTGAAATAGATGCCTGACCAGTTCGCGGGGTCAGCCACACCAGGTGTGTGCTTTGTAATCTCAATGGTATTAACGCGCACGTAACCCTGAGCCGGGTCTGAGTTCACAGTAAGTTGCGCAGTCCCCGCTAATCCAAAATAATCCACCAGCTGCTGGCGCTGGATATCCGGGCGAAGCCGGGCAAACTGCCGGATCACATCCACATTCGCCTGCCAGTTTTCGACTGACCCGCCTGGTTCACCCCAACGTTGTATGTGCTCTTCCATTTCAGGCAGATATAGCGCTTCAAACTCATCCACCTTCTCCAACACCCTCTCCTCTTTGAAAGTGGAATTAAGCAAATCCGCGAAGCGGTTGATGAACTGCAGTTTGAAGGCTTTATTCTGTAACAGCGACCTTAACAGGTAAGTGGCTTCCTTTCCTTCAGTAGTGACCCGCTGCAAGGTCAAACCATGCGGATCGTTGTAGGACCAGTCAAAATCGTTCACCATCCAGCGCCATTTGCCATCGTGCCCGTATTCGGGTTCTCCACCAGGCTGTGAATCAACGGTCTTTTTGCGCCAGTAAACGATATTGCTCAATGGCCAATCCAGTTTGTTGGTGTAGATGCCTGAAATGGTGTAATCGAGGTAATTCTCAATATCCATCATTGAAGCAATCCTGGCGTACGCCGCTGGGTCAGCCAGGGTGTTGACGGTTTTGTAACGGCTGCCGTAGAAATCTTCATCGATGACCTGTAACATTTGGTCATATTGTTCTTCGTCTCCCGGCTCACCCAGGTACAACAGGTTTTTCCCCTGCTCGCAAACGATGAGGTCATCCGGGTCGATGCCGTAATAAGTGTAAAAGTAATAGGCATCATAACGGGTACGCAGGTTGTAGATCCCCCAATACTCTCCGTCCACAAATAAGATAACCGGGTAATAACCCTGTATATCCAGATTAGTATCTCTTAGCAGGTCCTGCAGCAGCACATCGCGGATAATCGTCTCATGCCAATCACCGCCGCCGCCGGTTCGTAACACCAGGGTTTCAAACGTATCCACTTCGCGCTCGTTCATGCGGTGATTTAGCTCCGGGAAGAAGTTATATTCCAATAATCCCTGGTCTCCGTAATTATCCCCCGCGTACAGTCTGATAGACTTCTGTTGAAAAGCCCTCGATGCCCCGCCATGAGTGCGGATGCCGATAGCCTGTTCCAGTACAACATCACCCGCCTGGTTGAAGAATTGAATGTAAGCGGGGCGTTCCCACTTCGCGCCGCGCTGTGTATAGTTAGCCGGATTCCATTTGGGATCTTTGGGATTGACGTTCTGATAAAGATCGCCGGGAACCAAGATGCCCTGGGCATCGCCGAACAAACCCTCAGGCGCGGAGGTTAAACTGACCAGCGGGAAAGTGTACCTCAGGCTGAAATCATCTCCCACGAAATAGGTCTGGGTAACGACCTGGCTGCGCTGACCCTCCCCATTCACCACCATCGCCCGGACGACCGTCGCTTTGGCGATGGCCTCCGGTGGCTGGTAATCGCTCAACTTGCTGGCTTCAATATTCGCGTATTGGTTCGGGTCCGCGTCGCGGTCTCTCACCAGGATGGGAGCGCTGTATTCCTCTGTTGATTTCCACGGCAGCAGCTGAGGGTTGAGGGAAGGTTCAGAACCATCCAGCGTATAGAGGATCTTCCCATCCGCTTCCAGGGTGGATAGCGTCAATAGAAATTCATCCTCATAGAAACCGCTTTGTTGAGAAAACTCCGGCGCCGAAACCCGTGGCTCGTAAGGCAAAATGCGCGGAAAGCGGAAGGTGATATTCTCCCAATACGGAAGCATCGCTTCATAAACTTGTGCAGAGGTGGGAACCGGGTTATCGAGGATGTTCAGGCTGGCACGCATACCCCGGTTTGGATCATCCTGTAGTGCCCCTTGTTCGATCAACGCCGCGATGCTCGAGAAATCAGTGATGGCGCAATTGCGCACGTTCAATTCAACCAGATTGACCAGATTTTCAATGACCCCGATCTGGTTTCCGATGGGAATATTGCGCAATATCAAGGTTTGCAGCCCGGTCAAATCGCTGAGGGCAGAGATATCGGAGATTGCTGAGTTGGAATGCAGGTTTAAATAGGTGAGCCGCTTCAAATGGCTTAATGCCTCTATGTCCGTGATGCGGTTTTCGCGCAGATTCAACTCTTCGAGTTTCGGTAATTGTTGTAACGGTGAGATATCTGTAATGCGGTTTCTGCTCAAGTCCAAAGTACGCAGATTGTACGAATTAACCAGAGCGCCGATATTGGTCAACCTGTTCTGCCTTAAGTCCAAGCGTTGAAGGGAACGCATTTTTGGGAAGGAATCGATACTGTGGAGGCGATTGTTACTGAGGTTCAGTTCCTGAAGTTTTTGTAGAGCGGCCAACGGCGCGTAATCTCTGATGTAGTTATTGCTCAGGTTTAAAACCCTGAGGTTGCGCAGGGCTTCAATCCCTCCAAGGTCTTTAATGTTCTTCCCGCTCAAGTCCAGCTCGATGATGGTTAATAATTGGTTCGAGTAGATTGGTCCTTCGGGTTGGTCAATGAGTTCGCGCACGCTCAGCTCGATAGAAGGATCCTGAAATTCAACCCTGGCTTGAACCTTGTTGCTCAATAAGAGCACGCCTGAAGACAGAACCATAACCAATGAGAGTGCAAGCACCCCGCGCATTTTCAGTCGCCTGTGGAAAATCAAGTGGTAGAAAGCCAACAAAGCCAGCGCCGTCAGTGCCAGCAGTGCCAACCCATCCGTGATGAATCCCAACGCGAGAATTGCCTTTCTTAATCCATCCGCATTGCGCCATTTTTGTGGCAGTGTGATAGCGTATGCAATCTCCCCATCCGTTGATTGGTTTAAGTGCAGCAGTTTCGATTCACCATCGACGATGACCTCAACCTCACCCTGGTCGGAACCCACCTGGAATTCAAGCGTGAGTGCGCCGCCCATGTATGCGGAATAAAAGACTGACCCAGATGGACCATCCGGGGGTGAAAAAACCAGCTTTTCCCCTTCTAATTTCCATCCATTACCAGCCTCCAATTCGCTCAGATTGATAGGGTATTGCCGCTTGCTCATCGCCAAAGAACTGGTGATGGATGATAGCGTGACCCCGCCTCCGCTTGATGGCTCCTGTACTGCGTTTACTGGCTTGATTTCCAGATTCACCAGCCTGGGAAAAGGCGGCAAGCTGTAGAAAAATCCCATTAGGACTATGGATATACATAAACTCAAAAAAAAGAATTTGAACCGGACTGGCCTGGCCGTATCCTTTAGCAGGCGGCGAATCGCCGGAGTGATAAAAAACAAACCCAACAAGGCAAAGACCAGCCATAACCCTGCCAAAAGCAGAATTTTATGCTGCCGGGCTAGAAAGAGGAAATCAGTAAATCTAAGGGCAATGCTATATGAAAGAATAAAAGCGATAAACAGCGTAACGAATAGCGATAAATTAGGAACTGACCTGGAGAATTTCATAAGAGGTGAACCGGGCTGATTTGCTGTATCAAGCGCTCCAGGAAGGAGTCACCATGACCGGCTGAGAGACCATCATGCCCTGAACAAACTTGCTATTCGCCATAATGCGCAAGCCGTGTTGCTGCACGAGATGCCGCAGCCAATCAGGTTGCTGCTTGATGCATTTGATCTCCAGCACGATCAAACCATAATGGTGTTCGTGGAATGCCGGGGATGCCGGGAATAAACTATTGCTGTGGGCGCTCTTCACCTGGTGGTCGAAAGTGATACGGATCTCTTCACGCGAGCGTGAACGGTACCCTTCGCGCCGGTATTGCGTCAGTAACATGGGGCTCAAGGTCTTAAGGTGCACGTAGCGTTCGAACTCCGCCATAACAGGGTCCCTCACCTCAGGCCAGTGCCTGGTTCTCATGAACGCCAGGTATTCTGTGTTGCTGATGAATGAGCCGTGCTTTTCGGTGATGGCGCCTTTACGCACCTTCATTTCAGCCCGCAGCACCTGTCCTTCTTCCATTGTTTCGGCGTATGAGCGAATGCGGAATTTTATACGGTCACTGATGCCATCCACTTTTTCATAAAACGCGTCAAGGAAGATAGAATCGTAATAAATACTCCTTACAAGGTACTTCCTGCCAGGCGCGCGGTTGGTATATTCATCGATTTCCATGTAAGGCTTGATGCAATTCTTAACCTGCAAGTATTGCTGCACCGGCAGCCTGTACTTGTATTCAAAGCGCCAGTTCCCCTCATCCAGTACCTGGATGCGGTGTTCAGGTTGAAACGCAGCCACCTCGTCCTTATCCATGCTTTATAAAGGCAGCGCCAATTGCGGAGCCAGCAGCGAGACCTTCGCCACGCCTTCGGTCCCCTTGATTTCCTCCATCATCTTTTCCGCCGGCCGTTTCTCAGGTTCCGCGAACCTCATCTCGTAGATTACTTCCCATTCCTCCCCCTCCACGTCATAAGATCTCACCCGGTAATCCACCGCGTACACCCCCAACACCTTATCCATCTCTTCTTTCTTGTAACCGCCCCTGCCGTTCACCACCAGCACAAAATCAGTGTTCTTCGAGGTTCCGTAGCGGAAAAAGTACAACA
>DHGL01000023.1 GCA_002402725.1 Anaerolineaceae bacterium UBA4799 | reverse complement strand
AGGGTGACGATGGCCAGGTAATCACCACGCAGGCGCATGAGGGGTAAACCCAGCAGCACACCCGCCAGGGCAGCCAGCGCCACGCCCAACAGCAGTGCAGGCCAGAAGCCCCACATCAGGTTGTGCGGGATGGGGGAGTTCAGCAGCGCCATGGTGTAAGCGCCGATGGCGAAGAAGGCGATGTAACCCAGCACCAGCTGCCCGGAGAGACCGACGATGAGGTTCAATCCCAGGCCGAGCACCACGTACAAGCCTACCGTGCCGGTCACATAATTCCAGTAAGAACCCCAGCTGAGCGGCAGCAGGATGACGGCGGCGGTGAGCAATGCCAGCCCGGTGATGAGAAAGACCAGGCGGTATTGACCATGCAGGGTGGTGTTCACCCTTTGGCGAAGCGCTGTGAAGGCCGCGCGACCTTTGCGCAGCGCGACCTTCACGCGGTTGAGCCCGAACACGCCATCGCAAAGCCCGCCGAGCGCGCCACCAGCCAAAAAGACAGCGGCGGTTGCCAATGCCCCGCTGAGGGGAGCGAGGTTGAAGAGCGTCAGGCGGATAAAATCAAAGGAAAGCACCGTCAGGTACTGGCGGAAATCGACGTGGTTGACCAGGAACCAGGAGATACCCAGGCTGAAGCAGAAGGCGAGCACGCCGCTGGCGAACCCCGCGGCAGCCCCATGCGCCAGAGAAGAGGTGAGGGATTTGGCACTGCCTTTGTGGGCGGCGCCGAACCCGGCCCCCAGCGCAAGCAACAGGGTGTAGATCACCATGAAGCGGGGAGGAGGCAGCGCATTGTTGAGCGGTGCGCCGCTGACACGCGCCAGCAGTGTTCCCACCAGGGTGTTGAAACCGATCAAAACCAGGAAAATGTGAACAAGGCCAAAAACGATGCCCAGGCGGAGGCTCTTCATAAGGGGTGTTTTCATACTTTTTCCTCCGCGAGCACCTCGCCCAGCAGACCGGAAGGGCGGAAGATGAGAACGATGACGAGCAGCACGAAGGCGATCACATCCTTTAATTGAAAGTCGATGCCGAGCGCGGCAGGGCCGAGGGATTCGATGACCCCCAGAAAGAGCCCGCCCAACATGGCACCGGGCAGGTTGCCGATGCCCCCGAGCACGGCGGCGGTGAAGGCTTTGATGCCAGGGATGAACCCGACGAAGTAGTACACCAACCCGTTGTGGAGGCCCCACATCACGCCGGCGGCACCTGCCAGCGCGCCGCTGATGAGAAAGGTGCGGCTGATGGTCTTATCCACATCAATACCCATCAAGGCTGCGGTTTTCTTATCCAGCGCCACCGCGCGCATGGCGCGCCCGAGGCTGGTCTTTTGCACCACCAGGTAGAGACCGGCGAGCAGCAAAAAGGAAAGCACAAAGGTGAAGACGCCGGTGTATGGAATGATGACATTGCTGCCATTAATTGGCAGCGTCCAGCCGCTGCCGCGGCGCATCACCTCGGGGTTGGTGACGTCTCTCAATTGCGGGCTGAAAAGCAATTGAGCGGCGTTCTGCAAAAAGATGGACGCGCCGATGGCGCTGATGAGTGGCACCAACCGGGGTGCCTTGCGCAGCGGGCGGTAGGCGACCTTCTCGAGCAAGAAACCCAAAGCTGCCGATACCCCCATGCCCACAATGAAAGCGATGAGGATGGCGATTGCCGGGAAGGCGTTGGCGAAGTTTTCACCTGATGGAACGCGGATGGACTTGAGGGCTTCGAACACAAAAAAACAACCATAAGCCCCCAACATCATCACCTCTCCGTGGGCGAAGTTGATCATGAAAAGGATACCGTAAACCAGCGTATAACCGATGGCGATAAGTGCATACACGCTGCCAATGATGAGGCCGGCAATCAGCAGGCGGGTCCAGGTTTCGGGGCCGTATTCCTGCTGCACAAAAAGCACCTGGTACAAACGATAAAGGATAAAAATAGCGATGACCGCGCCCAATGCCGGGCGCAGCACCTTAAGAAAACGATTGAATTTGAGGGTTACTTTTTTAAGTGTAAGGTCATTCATTTACCCGGGCTACTTTCATTTCAGGATGGTTGGTCGGGGAGGCGAACCTCCCCGACCTGAGGAGAGAAGGATGACTACGGAGCCGGAACCCAGGCACCATCTTTGACCACTACGAACATCGGTGGCAGGGTGTTGCATTCACCGCTGGCATCACAGGTATATGTACCGCCAACGCCCTTATAATCGGTAAGCGTGCGCACAGCGGTCACCAGAGCGCCGCGCGGCACGTACAGGTTGCCGTCGCTGCCGGTGACGGCTACAGATTTGACCGCCTGGATAAGGGCAGCGGTGGCGTCATATCCATTCCAGGTGTACGGAGAGAGCGAGCCGGCTTCCTTGCCGAATTTTTCGAGGTAAGCGGCGTCAAAGGCAGCCTTTTCAGGTGAATCAGGCGGGATGGGGGCGATGGTCGCGAAAGCGCCTTCGCCATTGGCGCCGGTGCGGGCGAGGAAGTCCGCGCCGTANNGTACCGTCATCGCCGAAGAATACCACGTTCTCAAGCCCGGTCTGTTTCATCTGGTTCACAATGATGGCGCCTTCCGCGGTGTAGCCGCCGAAGTACAGACCATCGGGGTTCTTGGCTGCCACAGCGGAAAGCACAGGGGTGTAATCCGTCTCACCTTTGGTGATGGCTTCGGTGACGACCACTTCACCACCAAGCTTGACAAAGTGGGCAGCCACGGCTTCCGCCAGACCCTTACCGTAATCACTGCCATCGTGAAGCACGGCGAGCTTCTTGACGTTCAGTTTATTAAAGAGGTATTCCGCGGCGGGGGGACCCTGGCGGGCATCGGTGAAGACAATGCGGTTGAACACGGAGGAACCCAGCGTGGTCAATTCCGGCAGGCTGGCGGATGGCGAGAGCATGGGGATGCCAACCTTGGCATAGATGGGCATGGCAGCGGAGGTGGCCCCGGAATAGATGTGACCTGCGACAGCGACGACAGCCGGGTCAGAGGCGAATTTATTGGCTACCGCCGCGCCGCCTTCAGGGGTGCCGCCGTCATCTTCCGCGACGAGCTCGAACTTAAAGCCGTTCAGGTCACCGAAATCATCGATGGCGATGAAACCACCGCTGGAAATGTCGATGCCGTAGGAGGCATCCCCTCCGGTCATGGGAGCGCCCATACCGATTTTGATGAGCTCACCGGGCTTGAACACCGCGCAACCGAAAGTGTCGGCGGCGCATTCGGCGGGGGCAACGGCTTCAGCGGCCGCGCTGGTGGACGCTTCTGCCGGCTGGCAGGCGGTAATTGCGAAGGAAAACAGCACGATCAGGGCAAAAAATTTCAGGGCTTTCATGATTCTTCTCCTTGTAAATATTAATGGTGATGTGTGATGCACTGGTTCACTGACGTTGCCAAAATGCGCTTGTTACACCTCCTCACTGCGGCAGAAGAAAAAAACCACCTGATTTGGGTCAGGTGGCTTTGGGTATTTCTTCTTGCTTTCTGTTTACTTCTTTAAGATTTCAGCCATCCCAACCCGAAAAGCGCTCGCATAATAAAGCATGATGGCGAGCATCATAAAGGAAATCCAAATGGAAATGGCGGATGAGGTTTTCATAGTGAACTGTAATAATTTAGCATATTACAACTTTGAGCGACCAAAGTCAATTGACCTTACAAAATTACAAGGTTGGATGTTTCCAGTGCGCATCGATTAGCGATTGCGGGTGATGGAAGGGGTCCAGCGGGTTACGCGATTACCCCCGGTGTCTTTAGAGACATAACTGGCGAAATCGGCGCGTTCAAGCAATTGTTCGAGGTTTTTACAGCTTTTGTTGAGGCTGGCCACACCCACGCTGATGGAGAAGGTCAGGGGTCCGGCGTTCGTTTCAAAGGATGCGCTGCTGACGTTTCTGTGCAGCCGTTTAGCCGCCTTTAAAGCCGCCGCGGGACCAGTTTCCGGCATGATGACCATGAACTCATCCCCGCCGTAACGCGCGAGGATATCGGAACGACGCAGGCATAAAGAGCACAGCTCGGCCAGGCGCCGCAACAACTGGTCTCCGACCGTGTGTCCGTAGGTATCGTTGACATGTTTGAAATAATCGCAATCCACCATTATCGCGCTAAGCTCGCGTTCATAACGGACGGAACGGGTGAATTCGGAGTCTGCGAGTTCAATAAGCTTTCGCCGGTTATAAAGCCCGGTGAGCGGATCGGTGATCGCCAGTTCCTGCACTTCGTCAAAAAGGCGCGCGTTTTCAATGGCGATAGCTGCGTTGGCTCCCAGCAGTTCCAGCAATTCCAGGTCGGTGTCAGTGTAGGCGTACGGCTTATAGCTCTGCGCGGAGATAACTCCCACCAGGCGAGAACCGATCTTCAGCGGTACCACCAGGATGGATTGGGAAATCTCGTCTTCTTCGGTGTCACCGATGAGGATGGCGCCCGTCTCCTCGACCATGCATTCTTCAAAGGTATTGAATAGAATGGATTTACCGGTTTGCAGCACGCTGCCAAACAAACCCTGCCCGAGCGGGCGGCTGGAAAGTGGGGTGGGTTTTCCACGGTCGACCATGTAAACGTCTTCGACCAATCCTTCGCTTTCATTCACCAGCGAAATGCTGAAGAATTCCGTCTCCATGAGCTCTGAAGTGGCTTCGTGGATGGCTGAGTATATCTCTTCAGAGCGGATGTTGGCGCTGATCAACTGGCTTAACTTGTAAAGTGTTTCAAAACGGCTGGCAGATTGCAGCGCGCTCTCGTACAGGCGGGCGTTTTCCAGGGCGATGGCCACCTGGTCAGCGAAGGCAATAACCAGCCGTTCATGTTCTTTGTTGAATTGGTCTACTGAATGTCCATCCAGAGAAAGGATGCCGATGGGTTGATTCTGGATCATTAACGGTACACCCAGCCAGGAGTGAATGATGTGATTATCACCCGATTTCTGATTGAATTGCGGGTTTTGCTCGGTAATATTGGTGAGAATGGCAGGCTTTTTTTCCAGGAAGACCACCGCTCCCGGGTTGCTGCGGTCGAGAGAGAATTCCAAGCCCAAAACCGCTTGAATATCCTTGAAGCCGTGACCGCCGACGATGGTTAGTACGCCCTTCTTGAAGAGCAGCACCGAGGCGCTGTCATAAGGCACCACCTGGGCCAGTTGTTCGAGGATCAGATCAATAGCTTTTTCCTGGTTGAGCGTAGATACCACCACCGCGCCGGCTTGGCGGATGGTCTCGGCCTCCTCTGCGCGGCGCCTGGCCTCTTCATAAAGCCTGGCGTTGCGCAGTGCCACTGTAGCCTGTTGCGCGAAAAGACTGATCAAGCGGATATCGTTTTCACTAAACCTGTACTCATGGCTGACAAAGCCAATTGCCAAAACACCCAGTACTTCTCCCGTCGCCATAAGCATCGGTACCGCCAGCCCGCTGTATAACCCCCGGTTTTGGTATTCCGGTAATCTGCCGCTCCAATGAGAATAATCCATCACCGTGAGGGGTTTTTTGGTCTGTACCACGCGCCCCATTAATCCTTCGCCGCGTCTGGCGACCATACCCACCGTATCCGGTTCGAGGTTCTCAGACACCAGAATGCGCACCTCCTGGGTCTCAGAATCGTACACGCCTAACTCTCCAGCCTCCCCGCCGAGCAATCTCATGGCGCGTTTGACGATTTCTTTCAGGAGCGCGTTGACCTCAAGTTGGGAGCTGATATCCGTGAGCGTGGCGCGCAGTCCATCCAGTTCTTTGATGCGTCTCTTTTCAGCGCTGTACAGGCGAGCGTTCTTAATCGCGAGCGAGGCCTGCGAGGCGTAGAGGCTGAGCAATCTGGCGTGTTCTTCGGTGTAAAAGCCTGGTTCTACTTTATCCAGCGCGAAAACCGCGTCTACCTGACCCTCGTTGATGACCGGGGCTCCGAGCCAGGCGTGGTAATCTATGGAACCAGGCGTGGCAAGAAAAGCCGCGTCCAACGAAGTATCCGGGATGATGACCGGTTTGTGAGTGGTGAATATTTTGGCAAGGTTGGCGGTGGTTTCGACCCTGAAGCGCAGCCCTTCCAGTTTTACCCGAATTTTCTTCGGGGTGATCTCATATCCGCGGGTGCGGGTCACTATTGCATAGCCGTCTTCTATCAGCATCACGTTGCCACCGTCGTAGGGAACCAGGCGCGAAAGCTGGTCAAGGAGCAGGTCGAGAATCTCGTTGAGATCCAGAGATGTGGTGAGGGCAATGCCGATATCGCGCATGGTTTCAGCCAGCTTGCGTTGATCATGCTCGCTTTTAAACAGTCTCACGCGTTCTACCGCCACCGCCAGCGAATCGCAGACCGTTTGCAGCAGTTTAACCTTGTTTTCGTTCACAGGCGAACCCGCTTCTTCGATAAAATTCAGAATCCCGAGCGGATGCTTGCCGATGTATAACGGAAAAGCGTAATGCTTCCCTTCGCCGGTCAGGGTGCTGCAGCGACAGTCTGTGACCACCCGGGGATTGGAAAGGTTGCCATCGATGAGCAGTGAGAGACATTTGGATTCTCTGCCTTGCGGGTGTTCGCTGCGGAGCATGTTGTTTTCGTCCAAGGGGCAATACTCAAAACGCTGGTGCCCGGAGGTCCCGGAATCCAGTAAATAGAGCCAAACGCTGGAACTGCGGGTGACATTTTTAACCGTCTCCAATACAGGCAGCACCGCGTGGCGCAAAGTAGTGGCCTGGTTCAGGGTTTCACTGACCGTGCGCAGTGTGGCCAGTTCCTCGGCGCGCAATTGGGCGTTTTCAAGCGCTGCGCGCGTGGTGTTTTCAGCGCGTTTGCGGTCGCGAATATCCTGCAGTGTGACAAAGTAGGCAGATCCTCCCGCGGCTGAAATGGGGGTGATTTTCATCTCTGCTGGCAAGTAGTCACCATTTGCCAACAGCAGCGCCACCTCCTGGTAAGGGAAGGTTACCTCGCGCGCTTCAGTACCGGGTAATTCAGCAAGGTCGGGGGCGAGGGGGATGATCTCTGGCAGCATATATGATTGCAATTGAGTGGGAGTGTATCCCGCCAGATGAATAAATTGTTCATTGCTGCTTAAGATCCTTCCTTCGCTGTCAAGAAACAGGATACTGTAACTGGTGTTTTCAAATATAGCGCGATAGCGTTCGTGAATTTGCACACTTTCAGCCTCTTCGCGCTTGCGCATGGTGATATCGCGCAGTACTACCAGCGAACCGGCGAGGGTCTCATTGGCTTCAATGAGCGGAGAGATGCGCATATCGTAGGTGTGGAGGGCACTACCCTGCCCGAGGGTGATCTCGTGCGGGGAGGCGACCGCCCAATCAACGCCGGGGTCAATACCCGCCGCTGTTTTCACCAGCTCGGGGAAGGACGCGCCGATATTGTTTTGGAGGCGTAGTAGCGGAATATTGGCCGCAGCTGGATTAATGTCAAGGATCTCGCCGTGCGCGTCGAGGGTGATGACCGCATCACTCAACTGGCTGAGCAGGGTGCTGCTTGCCAGAGGAATGGGATGCAGTACGCGGTTGCCCAGCAGACCGTAGGTAATCACGATGAGGGTGATGAGCATCGCGATGAGGGTGAAGTTGGCGGGGGAGTTGATGATCCAGGCAGGGAGCGACAGCACGGCGGCAATGGTGATCACCACTGCTCCAAATAACAGCGTACCTAAGCGCGCGCGCGCCCAGCGTGGCGAGTGCAGGTACGTGTAGAGTAATAAAGCAGCGGCGGCAAGCATTATGATCAGGCTGTAGGTGATCAATACCCAAAACCACGGGCCGTGACTGTATTCCAGGTGTTTCATCAAGCCTTCACCCGCGCTGGGGGTAAGGTTTAACTTATTGAAGAGCTGGTGATAATTGCTGGTGGCGATAACGAAGATATTTATGGTTGGAATCACATAAAAAAGGGGCCACAGCAGCCGGCGAATGGCAGAGGCGCGGCCGATAAACACCATTGTCAAGGCAAAGAAAACCGGTGGCAGAAAACCCACCGGAATGAATTGCAGCGTTTCCAGAAGAAGTATAATCTCAATATCGTTGAATGATAATTCGAGCAAGTAAATTATGCCCCAAATCGCCCCCAATACTGAGAGGATTGCCAGGTGCCACGCGCCGATGATGCGCCGGTGGGACCAGGCATAAACTGTCACCACCAGTGATAATATGACCGCAGCAGCCGTGAGTATAAAATTTGTATAGAGGGGTGCATCAAATACCGGCATTACTCTCAGCCCTGAATTTGCCTGATTTAGATTCCTGACACGCGGGTGTTACCAGTTCTTTTCATTTTCATTATATGAGGTGCAACTAATATGGACAGGGTTTGTCGGGTAAGTGAAAAGATTTTCTAAACTCATGATTTCCCCCCCATTTTTATGGGTGATTCCTGGCGCGGTTATGAAAAGCGCGCCAGGAGACAATTTTATTGAATCTTACTGCCACCCATGAATGGATGGATTAGACTAAGCGGTAACCAGTGCGCGCACGTTTTCCAGCTGACCGGCGCTTCCCAACTTGCTGTTCTTGTGGGCGATAAATTTGGCGTATTCTGCCATGAAGATCTTACCCACCGGGCGCAGGTCAAAGTTCTCGGGGTGTTCGAGGAAGTATTCGCGGTGAACGCGCGTCCACACCAGGCGGCCATCGGTATCGATGTTGATTTTGGTGACGCCCAATTCAGCGGCGCGCTTGAACTGGTCGGCATCCACGCCCCTGGCGCCTTTCAGGTTGCCGCCGGCCTTGTTGATGCGTTCCACCTCTTCCTGCGGTACGGAGCTGGAGCCGTGCATCACCAGCGGGAAACCGGGTAACCGCTTCTGGATCTGTTCCAGCACATCGAAATGCAGGCTCTGCGAGCCGCTGAACTTGAAGGCGCCATGGCTGGTGCCGATGGCGACGGCCAGCGAATCGCAGCCGCTGCGCTCCACGAACTCGCGCGCCTGCGCAGGGTCGGTGAGCATGGCGTTGGCTTCGTCCACCTGCACGTGCTCCTCCACACCACCCAGCTTGCCAAGTTCAGCTTCAACGACGATGCCTCTGGCGTGCGCGGCTTCAACCACGCGGCGGGTAATTTCAATGTTTTTTTCAAAAGGTTCGGCGGAAGCATCGATCATCACCGAAGAGTAGAAACCGCTGTTGATGCAGTCATAGCAGGTCTCCTCGTCACCGTGGTCGAGGTGCACCGCGAAGATGGCACGCGGGAAGACCTGGTCGGCGGAGCGGATGAGACCTTCGAGCATCACCTTATCAGAGTAGGAGCGGGCACCCTTACTGATTTGAATAATGAAGGGGGCAGCGCTGTCAAGGTTGCCCTGGAAGAGACCCATGGTCTGCTCGAGGTTGTTGATGTTGTAGGCACCGATGGCGTATTTACCGTAAGCGGCTTTGAAGAGTTCTTTTGTGGTAACGATCATGGGATTCTCCTTGTAACTCCCGGAGGGGAGGGATTGTTTAAGGTTAATTATAGCACCGCAAGACCTGGTATCGGGTGGCATAGCGCTGAGGGAAGTGGTGCATTGCAACGAGAGTAGAGAATCGACAATAGAAAATCTTCAAGAGCGCATGATCTCTCGGCATTGTGATCAGGTGTGCGCAACTACTTCTGCGGTTGGTCGAGGAAACCAGCGGTTGTAGGAAGGGGACGCATTAGACTACTCTCGAATTTCTACTCTCGACTCTCGGCACTTCTCCGAGTATGCTGACGGGATTATGAAAGCAAGCGCGGGAAAGTGAAAACCATCACTCCTGCACCACGTAATCAGGCAGGTCTTCCTCATCCACATCCAGCGCGGAGATGACCTTGCCGCGCACCGAGGCGCCGGACTTGTGCACTGCGTTGCGGTCACCGCATACCAGGTAATGCCAGGCGGGCAGGTCCTGGCCCTCTGCCAGCAGGCGGTAGGCGCAGGTTTCGGGCATCCATGAGAGCATGGCGGCGAGTTCAGGTGTGAGAGTGAGGCAGGCAGGCACCAGCGTGGAGCGCTCTTCGTAATGCGTGCAGCGGCAGTGGTAGATCTCGAGATATTCACAGACCACATTGGTGATGTACAGGTGACCGCTGTCTTCGTCCTGGAACTTGATGAGGCAGCAGCGCGCACAGCCGTCGCACAGAGATTCCCACTCCTCGCGGGTCAGTTCATCAAGACGTTTGGTTTTCCAGAAGGGTGGGGGCAAGTTACATCACACGGTATCACCACGTAGGGGCACAGCGCCGCTGTGCCCCTACCAAGATAATCTATGATATTTTCAGGACTTCCTTCAACCGTGGCAGGTCGAAATCGACCACGATGGTGCCGTCAATATCGAAAGTGGGGGTGGTACGGTTGCCGCCCGCCCAGCGCTCTACCTGCCGGGCAGCGCCGGGGGTGGTGGTGATATCCACCTCGGTGTAGGGTAGTTTGTTGGCTGCCAGCCAGGCGCGCGCGTTCTTGCAATCAGGGCACCATTTGGTGCAGTACATCACGATGCCACCGTGGGGCAGGGCTACCGGTTCGGGCTCGGGGAGTTCGGGACGCGAGCGCACCGCGGGGTCGATCTCGCGGATGGCGCGGCGTAATTCATCGTTGGAAGGCTGTGTGTCGATGTCGTGCACATCCACATAGCGGATGACGCCCTGTTTATCGATGATGAAGATGGCGCGTTCGGTGTAGCCCTCAGACCGCAGCACGCCGAATTGCTGCGCCACCGCGCCGTGAGGCCAGAAATCTGAAAGTAGCGGGTAGGTGATGCCGCCGAGGTCTTTGGCCCAGGCCGTAAGGCAGGGCACTGAATCAACGCTGATACCCAGAACCTGGGTGTCCAATCCCGCGAATTTGGCCATTTCGGCTTCGTAAAGCGGGATCTGTTCCGTTCATATGGGCGTCCAGGCAAGCGGGAAAAAGGCAAGGACCACGTTCCTGCCGCGGTAGCTGCTGAGCGTGATGTTCGTTCCCAGTTGCGAGGGCAGGGTGAAATCAGGTGCGGGGGTAGCGGTTTGAAGTGCCATTGTCAAATCCTCCTTCAGGCTGATTATATCAAAAATCAGACAAAACCAGTTTGAATTATGTTTCATTATGTTTCAGGGAAAGTGAACACCAGTCCTGACGAGAATCACGGGTGAAGTGCGTGGCGAAAGCCGCGCGCTGCCTCGCGACTGTCGCGCTGGGGGTGCCCGGGCGGAAGGCGCGGCGCAGCGGTTTGAGGGAAAGACGCATGGCAACCTCTGGGTGGAAGGGTGCTATGATGAGGTACTTGTGAGTAAACCGCTTTTAAGACTCGTGGCGGCAAAAATAACCGTGGAGATGCAATCGAGAAAACAAAGGAAAAGGTGGACAGCAGAAACATGTGAATTGCCGACAAGCATCGCTCTACTTGCAGTGAATTTGGGTATCGGTTGTTCACCGTATTAACGCAAACAACCGCATGTGAAAGAATCCTGTAAAGTAGCGGATGCTGAAATTCTTTATAATACATAAACAACAAATAATAGGAATGAAGCAATGATATTAAAGTTCTTCAGAAAATGGCCGATCTATCCTTTGCTTTTTACTGTCAACGCGGTTTTTTCTTTTTATTTCGTGTACTTTTATGACACAAGGTTGCGTGAGCTATTAACAAGTTTGGGATTGGCGTTGATATTCATAGCTTTGGTTGGAACTCTGATTTGGGTTTTGCTGAGAGATCTTCACAAAACAGCGATTGTGTTGTTTCTTTTCTCGATACTATTTTTCATCTTTCAAAACGTGGTGTATTCATTCCATCAGCTAACCCTGAAAATCCAGGCAACGGGGAGCGATAAATTCTGGCCGAGCAATAATGGTCAACTGGTAATGTTCTTTATCGTTATCGTATTCACCACGCTCATTTTTCTACTTGTGAAAAAAATCGAAAAAATTAAAAAAAGCTACAGCCTGGTGTTGAATCTTCTATGTATATTATTACTCCTGGCGACTCTGGTGAAAGGGATTTCTGGAATTGTGGAGTTCAACGACGTTAAAAAGGGATTTCAGGATTACTGGCAGGAGCAGTTAGCCAGGAATGCAGTGAACCAACCAATACCCGAAGATTCCCCGGACATTTATTATATTATCCTGGATGGATTTACACGCAGTGATATTCTGGCTTCTCTTTATGGGTTGGACAATTCATGGTTCACTGATGCATTGAAAGAACGGGGCTTTTTTGTGGGTGAAGATAGTGACGCAAACTATACCCAAACGCGCACCTCCCTCGCCAGTTCACTCAACATGATGTATCTGGATGAGCCGGCGTTGGTTGCAGGTTCGGATAAATCCTTTTTCTTTCCTTTCTATTACATGATCAGGCACAGTTATGTGGAACAGACATTAAGAAACCTCGGTTATGAAATGAACAGCTACCGCTCGGAAATCGGTTTTCTGGATTTTCACGATTGGGAGGATTACTACCAGCCCGGCCTCATTCCCGGAAGTTTCACCCGTACATTTATCAGCACCACGGCGATTTCACCGATCCTGAATCCTTTACTATACAGATGGCATCGCGATACTATCAAGTTCACACTGGATTCTATAGGAAGAACCGACATGGACGAAGGTCCGGAATTTATCTTTGCCCACATACTGTGTCCGCACCCGCCTTTCGTTTTCTTAAGCGATGGTTCTCCAGCAAAGATCAGGCGCGTTTATTCAACACAGGATGCCAGTCATTTCATGGCAGAAGGATCGGTTGAGGAATACCGCGAGGGATACAGGGAACAGATCACTTATCTTCAACAACAAATCATTGAGATGGTTGATGAAATCCAGCAGGACGCGGATAGGAAGATCATCATCCTTCAAGGCGACCATGGCGCGGGGATGCAACTGGACCACGAGAGCCTGGCAAATACGAATATCCGGGAGCGGGCAGGGATACTCAATGCCATCTACTTCCCCGACCAGGAATATGACATGATGTACCCGGGAATATCCCCGGTAAACACCTTCAGGCTCGTTTTTTCACAATACCTGGGTATCGAGATGCCGTTGTTGCCGGATAATCATTACTTCTCGCCATACACAGAGTTATTGGATCTGACGCAGGTGGATGATTTACTGGAGTAGCGATTAAGGACATGTTAGGATTATTCTTTATTTTGTCAATCATAAGTTCATTTGATTCATGAATATCCCATTACCTTAAGAGAAAAGGTAAGGTAATTTAGGAAATCTATTTGGTGTTAGTGGACTTAAAATGCAAAGAATACGGATACCTTTCAGTCACTTATCGAAAAACGAGGTACATAATCTCGCCATTGCAGCCATTCTAACTTTTTACATTATCCTGGTTGGGCAGGATATTTTCCTAAATAATTTTTGTGGAGATCTTGGTTTCGATTTCTGCGCCTACTGGAGTGGGGGGAAGATTATAAATTCAAGCGGATACGCGGATATTTATAATGGTAAGTTATTACGAGGTATTGAGGAAGAAATCTATCCACAAGCCGAAACCCTAGATGTTACATTTGAGGAAGTCCCATTACCGTACTTGCCATTTTTTATGATTCCTTTTCAAATCTTGTCGTTGATTGGGTTGCCATATAGTTTCATACTTTGGACTATTCTCAATGTTGGTGGGTTTTATTTTTATATGCGGTTTTTTATTCGCGAAATGACTGGCAGTGATTTGCCTCAGAAATTGATGCTGCTTGTACTCTTGTCATTACCGGTATTTCTAAACCTTAATTATGGGCAAGTAAACATCTGGTTAGGAATATGTGCTGGTGAATTTGTCAGGGCCTTGAATTCAAATAAAGCACTTAAGGCTGGATTTTGGCTTGGCGGCTGGTTATTTAAACCTCAGCTGTTATTATTTATAATTCCTGTTTTATTATTTCGCAGGAAATTTAGAGCCCTGTTGGGTTTCTTCCTTTCATCACTGCTGGTAGTAGCGATTTCATATCTATTAATTGGCAGAGAAGGGTTTTTAAGTCTTTTTGAATTAATTCGTAATTCTTCACAAGGTGGCGCTACAAGTAACGCGCAGATCATGATGAACTGGCGAATGCTTGGTTTACATTTCGCCTCATTTTTTGGTCACGAAGTTGGTTGGGCTGTAATAATTATTGGATCTAGCATTACGACCATATTTTCGTTTCTCATGGTGCTAAAACAGAAGTGGAATAATTCAGTTTCTCTCGTAAAAGGTTTACTTGGGTTATTTGCGGCGACTTGTGCGGTTACGTGGCACGCGCATTTCTCAATGTCAATTGTGATCATACCTTTAATGATTTATTTAGTAATCATAAATGAATTTAGCACGAGACTTTTTAATTTTTGGTTGTACTTACCCCTTATCGGTTCAATCTGGATATATATTATCGCCGCTCTAGTTCAGATAGATTTGCTTCCAATTTTCTTTAATGAAATTGTGGATTTAATACAAGGGATAACAGGGTTAATAGTAAATTTGTTGATCTTAAAATGGGCGAGGAAGACAACCGCTACTATTACATGTAATGATTCTATGGCGAAGGTCTAATCAAATTTGACATATTTTTTCTAAAATCTAAAACTAAGTAATGCTGGTTATGTTATCCAATGATGTTACGGCAAATGATATGAACAAGAAGCACATTTTTTTTTCATCCGATCAGTTTAAACTCTGCATCTTTTTAATTTTCTTGGTAAGTTTATGGTTAATTGTTATTCATCCACTTGGCCCAAATTTATCTCGTCTACCTGGCGATCTTGGTGATTCCAGATTTAATAATTACATTCTGGAACATGATTTTCGTTGGACTAGTGGAAAGGAAGCTGATCTTTTCTCCCCTGACTTTTTTTATCCTCACTCACTCACATTGGCATTTAGTGATACTCACTTGGGCTCAATGCTTTTTTATAGTATTTTTAGATGGTTGGGGTTGAACCGCGAACTAGCTTTTCAGGCTTGGTACTTACTTAGTTTCTTGTTGAATTTTTATTCGGCGTTATTTGTTTTAAAAAAATACGAATTTTGTCAGTTATCGATTCTATTGGGCTCCTTCTTTTTCACATTTGGCTTGCCTGTGTTGGCACAAGAAAATCATGTGCAGCTTACATACAGGTTCTGTATACCTCTTGCGTGCTATTGTTTTTTTCTGCTTATCCAAAAACCGAGCATAAAACGACTAGCTATTACTGTTTTCTGGTTAGTCTGGCAATTTTATCTAAGTATTTATTTGGGCTACTTTCTAACTTTATTACTACTCGTCGTTGCATTAGTTTTGCCATTTAAGCAGAAGGTGTCTTATATTTCGATCTATCGTCAATGGATTAATTCATTCAAGGATCAATGGAAATGCTCTAGTAAGAAAAACAACTTTTTCTATTCATTTATATTTTCTATTCTTTTAGTGGGATTGGTTGTTTTGTTTATTCCCTATGCCTATGTAACCAAGACATATGGATTTATCAGATCGTGGGGAGACGTTCTACAGATCTTACCCAAGCCTATTAGTTATATTATTTCAGATGGTTCATCCATATGGCGATTTTTTGCTTTTTTATCAAATGATGCAACTTTGTATCGGGATGAACACAATCTTTTCATAGGACTAGCCAGTCTAATTCTATTAGTGATTGGACTTGTGTGGAGATTTAATTACAAACACAGGAAGTATATTAATCTCTTTATCATAGCAGTAGGCATTCTGATTCTTTTAACTATCAACATCAATGGGTTTTCTTTATACGGTGCTCTTTGGTACTTGCCTGGTGTTAACAGCATTCGGGCTGTGTCCCGAATCATTTTGGTATTCATGTGGCCAATTGCTTTGTATATCTCATCTGTGGTAGATGCGTTATCCAGATCAGTAAATAGGAGTAAAGTAGGAAGTATTATTGGATTAATACTTTTTATACTGATGTATACGGAATCCGTTTTTTATGATCATCGCACTTTTACAAAATTGGAGGCCGAATCTCGCTCACAGAAAATAACAGAACAAATCCCTGCGATGCTTCCAGATGCCCCAATCCTCTTCGTCTGGTATTCACCATGTGATAATTGGTATCTATACGAATTGGATGCCATGTTGATAGCTCAAGAACTCGACTGGCCTGTACTAAACGGGTATTCGGCCAATTTTCCCATTGGTTATGGACCAACAACATCATGTGAACAGGCAATTATTAGAATTAATGATTACTTGGCAACTAACAAAATAACTGATCCGATAATTCAAAACACTCTGATTTCTCGAATTGTCACTATCGGTCCGGAAAGCTGCAAATGGCGTGAAGAGGTTCCGATGTTGACGCAATAAAACAAGGTTTTCGTATTACTACTGCTTTATTGGAAAAGTAAAATATTATTAATTAGTAATTAAATCCCCATGATGATACCAACTCAATCAGATGTTTTTTTCTCCTTCCCGCTCTTCTCCACCGCGGCCAAT
>DHGL01000018.1 GCA_002402725.1 Anaerolineaceae bacterium UBA4799 | reverse complement strand
CAGAATAACCCAGGGAGAAGTGTCGATGATAGACAAAAATCGGATGTTATACTCCGGTTTGCGGTCTTTTTGGTGTCATTTCATACTACATTTGCCTTGTTTTCTTCATTTTTCTGCTGTTTGAATAATAAAGTTGTGTGGTTTGGTAGTTTTTAAACACCCTCACTTCTCTGCATTCACTGGTGAGTGGTGTGGTATCATTCCCCAGAGAAAAAAACCATGGAAGACAAAATCACCATCATCGAAGGCCCGCCGCCGGTATTTGAAAGGATCGATGACGGCTGGGCGCTGGGGCTCACCGAAAGCCCGGCTTATTACGGCATGGCGCTGACGCGGCTGCGCACCTTCAACGGTCCGGCGCTGGTGGAGCGCTGCCACCGCATGTGGAACCAGCATGAGCCCATTTTTTTGCATTACCGCAACGAGATGGGTCTGGAGCAACAGGTACCCATCCTGGCGGCGCGGGCCAGCGAGGTGGATGAAGGACAGGTGCTGTTCCTGTGGATTCGTTATCCAGCAGACGGGGATGACGATGATTAAAACAAAACCCACTTGATGCATAAAACCCGGAGTTGCTCCGGGTTTTTGTTTGTTAAAGTAAGAAACATCTGGGTGAGGGGGGCACCCAAATGTTTCTTAGCCTTAATATACACTAAACTGGATTTGATTGCAAGGGGTAAAATTATCCAGACGCCTTAATAAATGGTGCCCCGGGAGGGACTCGAACTCTCAACCTAAGCGTTAGGAGTGCTTTGCTCTGTCCTATTGAGCTACCGGGGCAACAACGTGATTATATCATCGCGAAAACCGCGCTTCAAGGGTAGATAAGGAGCTTCGCTGTTGTGAATCAAATGGATGAACCCACTCGCGCCGACCTGGAAATGAGCGATTTTTCGTATGGAGGGAGCGCTTTCGCCCGCCTGCCGGACGGCCGGCCTGTTTTCGTCCCCTTTGCCATGCCGGGTGACCGGGTGAGGGTGCGCATACTGGAGCAAGGCAAGGATTATTGCACCGGTCAACTGGAGGAAGTGCTCAGAGCCGCGCCGGAGCGGATCATTCCCCGCTGCCGGCATTTTACAGCCTGCGGCGGCTGCCATTACCAGCACCTCTCTTACGAGCAGCAGCTTGAAATCAAGCAGAAAATAGTGGCCGACCAGATGCGGCGCATTGGCAAGATCACCGCGCCAGCGGTTAACCAGATCATCCCTTCACCCATCGAGTGGAAATACCGCAACACCATGCAGTTCCATATTTCGGATAATGGCAGGCCCGGGTTCCGCGCGAGCGATGGCAAAACCGTGATCGAGGTTGGCGAGTGTCATTTACCTGTTGCCGAAATCGGTGCGCTGTGGCCGCAACTGGAAATTGACCCCCGGTCAGGCGTCAGGCGGGTTATGCTGAGGACTGGTTCAGATGGCGAACTGCTGGCGGGATTGGAAAGCGAAAGCGGGCTGCCGCCCGAATTCAGCCTGGATTTTCCCCTCTCCGTGCACTTTTTGGGCAGCGGGGGGGATTACCTGATGGCAGGAGATGCCCACAACCTGATGACCGTAAACGGGGTGGACTTCCTGGTTTCGCCGCGTTCCTTCTTCCAGGTGAACCTGGCACAGGCGGGCAGGATGGTGGACTACGTCCTCGCCAACGCCACCCTCAACGCCAGTGATATCGCCCTTGACCTGTACAGCGGGGTGGGGTTGTTCTCGGCCTTCCTCGCGCCCAGGGTGAAAGAGCTTATCGCGGTCGAAGCCTCTGAAAGCGCCTGTGATGATTTCGCTGCCAACCTTGACGCTTACAACAACGTCTCGCTTTACGTGGGCAGCGCGGAGCAGATCCTGCCCGGGCTTCAGGCAACGCCGGACCTGGTGCTTGTGGATCCGCCGCGCGCCGGGTTGGCCAAAGGGGTGGTGGATTTTCTGATTAAGAGCGTTGCCAGCGAGCTGGTGTATGTGTCCTGCGACCCGGCGACGCTGGCGCGCGACTGCAAGCGCCTGGTTGAAGGCGGGTTCACGATCCAGTCCATACAACCCTTTGACCTCTTTCCGCAGACCTACCATATTGAGTGTGTTGTGATGCTGAAAAATAGGTCTGATTAACGATTGCTTGTTTTGACACTTTGGTCAGTATATTGATACTGAAAGGAAATCTTTATGAAAGCCATCATCATCACGGAGTTTGGGAGCGCGGAAGTATTGAAATTGCAGGAGGTGGCTATTCCTGCGATCACAGATAATCAGGTGCTGATAAAAGTAGTTGCCACCAGCGTCAATTACGCGGATATCCTCACCCGGCGCGGGCTGTATCACGCCGCCGGCAAGCCGCCCATCATCCCGGGGATGGACGCGGCGGGAGTCGTGGAGCGCGTGGGCAACCGCGTGACCAAATTCAGCGCAGGTCAACGGGTCATCGCACTACCCAAGAGAGGAAGTTACGCGGGATACGTTGCCGTGGATGAAAGCCTGACCTACGCCTTACCAGAAAATGTGGACATGCTCGAAGCGGCCGCCTGCCCGCTGGTGGGCTTCACCGCTTACAAGCTGCTGGCGGATGTGGGCAGGCTGCAGCCGGGAGAGTCGGTGCTGGTCCATGCCGCCTCTGGCGGGGTGGGTACCTCCGCCATCCAATTGGCCAGGCTGCTCGGCGCGGGATTGGTGATCGGCACAGTTGGCAGCGCCGCCAAGATTCCCGCCGCCCTCGAAGCAGGCGCGGATCATGTAATCCTGACGGAGGATGATTTCCCGGCTGAAGTGAACCGCCTGACCGGCGGACGAGGGGTGGACATAGTGCTGGATTCCATTGCCGGCGATGTGACCCGCAAGAGCCTGGCCTGCCTGGCGATGTACGGCAGGCTGGTGATATTCGGCAGTGCCAGCGGGCAGCCGGGGCAGGTGGCGACCAATGAATTACACGCCAGCTGCCGGGCGCTGCTTGGTTTCAGCCTGGGCACCACGCGCAACCAGCACCCTGAAATGTTGCAGGCGACCGCGGAAAAGGTGTTATCGTTCCTGTCTGAAGGTTCATTGAAAATAAAAATCGGCAAAACATTCCGGCTGGAGGATGCGGCTTTGGCGCATGCTTATATGGAGAGCCGGCAGCACACCGGCAAGATCGTCCTTCAAGTTATGCTGTAGAAGTTAAAGATTTTCGCCGCATACTTGCACGATTATTGCAACGAAACTGGCAGAGCCCCCATCGTTACCATGACTCGTTATTACCCGCGATCAATACAGAGGTAAATATGAAAAACGCAATCAAGTTCCTGCCCGTTTGCATGCTGATGGTCATATTGCTTGCTTCGTGTAATCTGCCATTTTTCCGCGGGGATGCAGCGGAGGATAACATCCCGCCGAACCTGACGCTGACCGCTTTGTTCGACACCAGCATGAACACGCTACCCACGGTGACGCCAGCCCTGCCGACCTCAGCAGAGGTTACCCAGCCGACCACAACAGCGGCGCTAGTTCCTACACTGGCCCCCAGCGCGACTCCCACCACCAGCCCCGTTCCCACCAATACCTCCGTGCCACCCACCGCCGAGGTGCGCCAGCGTGGAGGTTCACTGATGAAAGCCGCGTACCTCTCAACAGCGCCGGTGATGGACGGCACTTACGCGGAATGGGTAGAAAAGACCCATAAATATGCCATTCCCTATGTCGTATGGCAGCGAGAAAACTGGAAAAACATGGAGGACCTCGAAGGCGCCTTTGCCGCGGGCTGGGATAACCAGTACTTGTATATCTCTGTGAAGGTGACCGATGATGTGTTTGCGCAGAACCGCAGCGGAGAAGCTCTCTACCAGGGGGATTCGGTGGAGGTGATGATCGACGCCAACCTGGATGGTGACTTTTATGTGAACATCCTTGATAATGATGATTTCCAGTTCGGCATCTCCCCCGGCAACCCGGACAAGGCAATCGATCCGGAAGTTTATTTATGGTATCCCGTAAGCCTCAAAGGTAGTAAATCCCAAGTCCTGCTGTCTTCACAATTCGAAACCAGCCCCATTTACCGGGTGGAGGTTGGCATTCCCTGGTCAATGCTCGGGATAAGCCCTTACAACGGCTTGCACCTGGGCTTCGCTGTGTCGGTAAACGATAATGACAAAACTACGGAGAATCTTCAGCAGTCGATGATCTCAACCGCCCAATACCGTGATTTCCTTGACCCAACCACCTGGGGAGAGCTGGTGCTTGTCAAGTAATTGAGCAGGAATTCAGGTTAAAACTGTCTGCCGGTTGGGCAGCCAGTTTTTAGAAGAGGATGGAGGCGAGTTCAGCCCGGTATTTGCGGGTGAGCTCGGCTTCGGGGTCCAGCAACTCGAGCAGCGCGAGCAGCACGTTCCGGGCACGGTCCTTGCGGTAATGTTTATCCTGACGGATCACTTCCAACAGACCGTCTATGCCGGCAAGGGTATTTCCGCGTGTTACCAGGCGCACGGAGTTCACGAAGACCGCGTCCAGGTCATTCGCTTGCGGTAGTTGACCTTCATCCAATTCTTGCATCGCTTTGATCAGCGGAACAAGTTTTTCAGCGGCATTGAATTCAGGGCTGGCGGGGAAATTTTGATAGAGCGCACGCGCAACGGAGGCGTTACCCTCCAACAGGTTAATTTTCATCATGCCCAGAATACTGGGGGCGTGGGTTCCATCCAGATCCAGCGCCTGCATAAAGGCTACCCTGGCTTCTTTCAAGTCCTCCATGTGAAGCAGGCTGATGCCTTTTTGCGCTAATAAGTCAGATGGTCTGGGTGGGAGGATGCGGGATAGGAATTCTCGCACCACGTGCTCCGGCACCAGGCCGGTGAAGTCAGAGACTTTGCGGCCCTGGCTGAAGGCCATGACGGTGGGGATGGAACGCACGCTGAAGCGCAATGCGAGGTTGGGGTTGGCATCCACGTCCACCTTGGCCAATCTGAATTCTCCCTGAGCCTGTTCGGCGAAACGCTCGAGCATGGGGGTAAGCGCGCGACAGGGCTTGCACCAATCAGCCCAGAAATCCACCACGACTGGGATGTTCTGGGAGTATGCGATGACATCGTACTCGAAACTGGATTCGGTTACGGATATGATGTAATCAGAAGACATACCATCTCCCGGGGGTCATATGCGCTTTACTCACCATCTCCACCTTGATCTGAGGGGGGAGCGGACGGGTATTCAACCTTGAGAATCTCTCCATGAATGTCAAGCACCACACGGAATCCCATTAATCCCAGGTAGGCCCTGGTTTCTTCAGGGATGCCGTGTTCCAGCATGAGTTCGTATTGTTTATCGATATTTTTCAATGATGTTTCAAGGATGGCGCGTGAAAAAATATCATCCTGTCCGGTCATTTTCGCCGCCTGGTCGGCGATCATATTTTCGTTGCCCTTTATCTGTTTGAACAGGGAGCGCAAGATTTCCAGATCGATTGGCCGCGATGGGATATGACGCATGAACCCGGCGTCATCAATGACATAACAGGGTTCATCTCCCACAATCGCGGTGGCAACTGGGCGGTCAAATTCATCGCTAACCAATCCCTTGAACAATGGTTCAGCAATCATATTCATCTCCATGCTAATTATAAAGCATAGCGCCAATTGGGATATTTGAAAGCGAGGAAAACCTTAGATTACGATCTCAACCCGGGTACCGCCCGCCTTGCTGAAAAGCTGTTCTGCGTAAGGCACAGAGGGCAGGGTCCAGCGGTACAGCCACCTGGCGGATTCTGAAAGGAGGTTGATGCAGCCGTGGCTGCGCGGACGGCCAAAGTCGTTATGCCAGTAAGTGCCGTGAAAGGCCACACCTTCTTCTGTAAAGTAACAAATCCAGGGGACGCCTGGCAGGTCGTATCCTCAGGAAGAAGCAAGGCTGCCATTGACCATGTGCCTCGAGGGGCGTTTGTAATCTGTGCGGAAGCTGCCGGTGGGCGTGAGATAACCGTTGTAATATTCGGTTCCACCCGAACAGCGCATCATCTGCACAGGGGTATCCCCTTCATAGGCCACCACAACCTGCTCCTTCAGGTGCACTTCCAGGCGCTTTTCCTGGGCGCTAACCTGAGGTGAAATGGGTTCCACATCAGCAGGAAGGATGACGCGCAGGTGCGCGGGATTGACATAATACTTGAACTTGTAGAAATCCTCCTGCACCTCGTACCAGTCATTTCCGCGGGCATCTTGCAAGGTGCCGGTAATCCAATGCGTGGAGGAATAATAAAGCCGGTAGGCTACAATGTTCTTTAGGAGCGGGTTCCAGATGGCGTCGGTGAAAGGCACGGTCACTTCAGCCAGCTGGCCTTTTTCAGGGATATCGCGCCTGATTTCATTGAGGCTGATTTTCACTGGCTGCACGTAAGCTGAATGCACGAATCCCTGTCCATCCAACTGGTACCAGATGCGGTTGTGACTGGGCTCCGAGATGCTGATTTCCTTTTTTGTAATCGGTAGCACCAGGTCTTTCCATAGGGTCTTCAACGGTTTTGCTTCTATGGAAGGGGTGGAAAACATATCCACCTTGTTGGTGGTAATGCGCCCGAGGTTATCGGCGGAATCCTGCAGGCTGAGAGTATGCGCGTAGGCGTAGGTAGTTTTACTGATTGCCAGCAGTGAAAGCATCGAGGCGCTGCCGAGCCTGAGGAACTCGCGCCTGGTCATACTACGGAGATCTAGTGCGTTCGCCATATTAATTATGCACGCTCACCAAAGTGCCCACCTCTGCGAAGTCGAACAACCAGGCGGCCTCACTGGTGCGCATATTGACGCAGCCGTGGCTCATGGGGGTACCGAAGTTGTCATGCCAGTAAGTGCCGTGAATCCCGTAGCCATCGTAAAAATACATGGTATACGGCACATCCGGCAGGTAATAATCATCTCCGCGCATGTCTGTGTATCGGTACTTGACATAGATCTGGTACTCGCCGGTAACGGTGGGATGCAGCCAGGTGCCCGTGGACACCTGGAAGGAAGCGGTCACTTCGTCGCCATCGTAGGCGTACAACATTTGCTCGCTCAGGTTGATGTCGATCCAGTGGCCTTCGGTATCCAGGCTGACAGCTACCGGTTCCTGGGTGGCTGGCGGGAGTGTGGGCCAGGGGGTATCCGTGGGCAGGGGTGTATCGGTGGCGGTGGGAGTAAAGGTCAGTGTAGTAGTTGGTGTGGCGGTGGGTGTAGCTGTAGAGGTGGTCGTAGCCGTTGGCGTCAGGCTGGGTTTGACCAGCACATCGCCGGGGATGGGGGCGGCGGAGCTGCGTGCGAGTGCGATCCAACCGGGTAGGATGGCCAGAATAACGAAAACAGTCAGCGCGATTAGCGCGGCAACCAGCAGGAATATGAGCCATCTACGTTGATTGCTTTTCTTAACCGCTGTTTTTCCTGGTCTCGCGGTAAGCGCTTGTTTTGCCCCGAGGGGTTGGCGGGGTTGTTCGTCCATTTTGAGCGGTTCGGTAAGCGCTACGTGCGGGGTCCCGACTTGAGACCCAGGGATCACCGCGCGCGTAATGGGGATGGGCTGGGTCTCATCCGTGACTGTTTTTTGCGGCTGTGGTTGCGCCGTCAATGGTTCTTCTATTGGGATGCGGGCCAGGCGGTTGAGCGCCCACTGCATGCCTTTTGTAGCCGGTTCACTGGTGGGGTTAATGGTGAGTGCTTTTTGCAGGAACTTGATGCTCTCCGCGGGGGGCGATACGGCAGCCAGCAACAGCCAGGGTTGCTCGCGCTCAGGTGTAATAATCGAAGCCTGAAGTGCCCAACGCCTGGTTTCCGCGAAGTTACGGGTCTTCAAGGCTGCTTGAGCGTTGAGAATTGCCTGCTTGTAGGCGAGGAATTCCTGTTGGTTCATGGCGAGGGGGAAGGCTGAGTAAGAGTTACGTTTTCATTGCGAATGAAGCATAACAGCCCGTTCACAATGCCCTGGGCAACCAGGTCAGGGTTTTCGGTCAGGATTTGCCTGTCGAGGTTCAAAAAGCCGGTCTCGATGATGACCGCTGTGGTCTCTGAGTGAATCTCATCAAATGCGTGATAATTCGTCATATCTTCTGAAGCTGCGTTCGGGTGGTAGGTGAGACCGGTGGTCTGCGCGTACCTGTCAGCCATGCACAGGGTGAGACGGGTGGCTTTTTCAGGGTACACGCTGTGTAAAGCGGCGGCTACCTTGAAACCAGTTGCGTCTTCGCTGATGAAATCGCAAGTATCGGCGTGGATTGAAACCAGCGCCAATGCCTTGTATTGTGAAAGTCTCTCGTCAAATTCCTCCAGCAGGTCTACTTGATACCCCTCAGCGGCGAGCTTTTGCTGCACCAGGGTGGCAATTTGCAGGTTCACTTGTTCTTCGCTGAGCCCATCCGGGCAAAGCGCGCCTGAATCGTTCTTATAATGACCGGAGACAATGCCGATAGGGAGGGCTGCCACCGACGTTGTGTTCATTTGTACGGGTGCGGAAATCGTGGGGTTTACCTGCCATGCCTGGAAAATGCGGTCAAACATCTCGCCAGAAAACAGGTTATTGGGCGTGAACAGCGTAAATAGAGAAGCCAACAAAAAAGCCGTGACGAAAATGGATTGTATGCCGCCCCAAATGCTGAAGGGTTTATTAATGTCCTTTTCCACAGGTTCTGAATCAGAAGACGATGATTCCTCCTCCTGAGGTAGAGGTTCCAAAGGAGGTTCAACAGGGTCAAATAAAGAATCGTCGCTCATACGATCTCCAAGTTGAATTATAGCAAGGTTTGTGCCAGAATCAGGGTTATCCTGCATCAAGGCACTTGACTTTAACACATGGTATGAGTATAAAAGGGCGAGGAGCGTTCGATTATGTTCATAAAAGTTGACCTTCGACAGGTAATGAGGCGCTGGCCGAGTGGGGTGGCCATCCTTACCGCTGCGGCTGGCAGTACCGCGCATGGGATGAGTGTTAATTCTTTCACTTCCGTCTCCGTTGATCCGGAAATGGTGACGGTCACGCTGGCCAATACCACCCGTACAAAGCGCATTGTGGACCAGACCGGTCTTTTTGCCATCAACCTGCTTTCTGAGGCGCAGAGCGAGCTCTCTGAGATTTTCGCCGGCAGGATACCCGAGCATGATGACCGTTTTGCAGGCGTGGAAGTCAGGTTAGGGGATAACCAGGTTCCACTGCTGGAAGCAGCCTGCGCGCACCTGGAGTGCCGGGTGGTGCATACTTTCGAATTGCCGCAATCAACTTTGTATGTGGCGGAAGTACTAAACGCGGAAAAAGCCGCAGACGTACCCCCGCTGGTGTACTTTAACCGGGATTATCATAGGATACTGAAATGACAAACCCGCTGACCGATGAAGAAAAACGCTACCTGCTCCAACTGGCACGGCATACCATCGAGAAAGCAATAAATCAGCTACCGGAACCAGCCATTGATTTAGAGACACTCTCACCCGCGCTCAAGGAACCCGGGGCTTCCTTCGTCACCCTCACCATCCAACACAACCTGCGTGGCTGCATCGGCAGCCTGGAAGCCCACCAGGCACTGGCGTTCGATGTGCGTGAGCACGCGCGCCAGGCGGCTCTTGAAGATTACCGTTTCCCGCCGCTTTCGCAGGCCGAACTGCCCGCGGTCAGTATTGAAATTTCAAGGCTGACGGTGCCAGTTGATTTGGAGTACCGGCTGCCCTCTGACCTGCCGCGTTTACTGCGGCCAGGCCGGGACGGGGTGATCCTTCAGGATGGGTTCAGACGGGCAACGTTTCTTCCGCAGGTCTGGGAGCAGCTGCCTGAGGTTAACGCCTTCCTTTCTCACCTCTGCGCCAAAATGGGCGCCCCGGCTGACCTGTGGAAGAAAAAAACGCTGCAGGTTAAAACCTACAGCGTCGAGGAATTTCACGAATAGGGCGCATTCCCCGCTATTCAGTCAGAGTCATTTCTAAAAGTGGTGCGTTTCAATTACATTTAGAACGAAAATCCTGCAGCGTTTTTGCGATTGGTTAGAGGCTTCAGGAAAGCATTCCCTTATCACAGCCAGTGCGTTAGCGAGTTTCTCATCTTCAAAAACACACAACAGGGTTGAGAGCCCGCGCCTGAGAAACCCGCCTGTCGAAGCGATGGTGGTGACGCGGTATTCACCGCGGGTCAGGGCAAGCGTGACCATCTCTGAATCTTCATCGTTTACGATGGCAATGATCATTTTCATGGCTACATCTCCTCGTAATGTTCAATTTCAAGCGCGAAAACCGTCGCGCCTCCCACTGTTATAGGGGTAGGCGCGGGGAGGGGCAGGGGGGCGCTCTCTAGAGGAACAGCGATGTATTCTATACGCTGACGGCAGTTTTCCTGCAACGTGTCCAATATCTGTTGCTGTTGTTCTTGCGGGATGCCAATCAGCAGGGTGGCGTTGCGCCGGCCTAAGAACGCGCCGGTGCTGGGCAGCCGGACCAGGGAGATATTCATGTTGTTCAGAATATTTTCTACAATATCAGCATCCTGCGCCTGGACAACCGCCATCAGCATAGTATTAGGAGTAGCAACTGGCTGTTCGGTCATGACCCTTCTCCTCCTTCCTTGCTCATTCTAGGATTATCCTGTTGGTCCCTGGCTGATTCAGGTAAACCACTTCTCCAGATTGCATGCGTACTTCCGTCAGGTTATGCCTTATCAGCAGTTCTAATTTGTTATATTGTACCGTAACTGGGGATTGATTTCCATCATAATGCGCGATGATAATCTCCCGGTTGGATAATTTCATCAGCCCGTGCAGTTTAAGGAATAGCCTGGTGGGTACAAGGTCATGTATGCGCATTGTTGCACATCGTGAAAGACCGCTCAGGTCAGGCGTAACCTTGTCCAGGGTTCTGAGAAAATGATGTCTGAAGAGTTGCTCAGCCAGCTCAAATTTTCCGTATCGCACCAATCCATCAACGATCATAGCAGCCAGGTAAGCAGGGAGCATCAGGTTGGGCGCAGTTTCTGATGCGGGGAACACGGATATGCCGCCTTCAGCCAAAAAGGATTTGACTCTCGCGCGGGAGGCAATTTTGTTCGCGTCTTTTGGAGTGAGCATTCCAGCGTAACAAGCCATTTGGTCCAGAATGCATCCACCAGCCAGGTCAACCAATCCAATCTCTCCGTAAGCCCCCTCAGGCATTTTCCTGATGCTTATCGATTCAATGAAGGCGAATTCTTCAGGTGAAACGTAACAATAGCTTGAACCAACAGGTTGAAAATCACAGGCTTTAATGATTTTCTCAAAGTAGGTTCCTGCTGTAAAACCTGAAATACTACAACATAACTCAGCAGGCAATATCCCATGGTGATCGAGCCGCAGGTAGATCCTCCCGGGATGAGGTAAGTTATGTTTTAACCTGGGAAGACCATCATTTCTGAAACTGGTAAGAATCAATCCTGCAGGCTTGTATGCACTCGGCTGAATTTTTCCGGTCGTGTCCTTTATCAAGCTTGCAGCCTCGTCCTTCAGCCGTTCGCGGACCGTTTCCAACCATTCAAGGTCATCATATATATTGATCAGGTGGGCAATATGCAGCAGTTCAGATACCTCCCGGAACAGAAAAGAAACCAGGAGAATGTTCTGAGGCTGTGAAAGCCTGACCCATAGCTCAACCAGAGCTGGATTGGTATCTGGCGATATATCCTCAAAACCAAGTTGCAGCGGGTGGGTCAATGCGCTGAGAAGTAAATTTCCTGTTCCATCCAGCCTCAGCCAATTTTTTATAAAGGCGAGCAGTTGTGGGTAGATTCCCGTCAGCCAGGATTTGTCGTGAAGATATTGCTGCAAGTCAGAGACGAGCGTTGCCAGAATGGGGAGTGAGGAATGGCCGGTAAAAGAGTGGTTCGCACTGGCGCGGAGGTCAATCCGACCGTCCTGCTGTTGGATGCTTAAGAAGTTAAGCAGCAGACCTTTGACCACTTCCGGGCGTCCCGGCAGGAGATTTTGAGAAAGCAGGTAGATCTCCGGCAGGGTTTGACCAGACCACTCTGGTTGCACCTCCAGGATGTTTTCGGAGGCATGGTTACCGAGGTCCGGTGAGCGGTCAGCCACATAGGTGTTATGGGAATGTTTCTGCAGCGCCGGCATGAGCAACTGGAATGCGCGATCCTGTGAACGCTGCAATGTTTCATTAAGCGCTGCCTGGGCGGAGCTGCATTGTACTTTTAGGCTTTTATCTGCCATTTCAATCTTGAGCTGCTCGAGCTCGAGCATACTGGATGAGAACTGACGCGCCTGCTGCGTGGAGGCTTCGGCAGTGGCGAGTGAAGCCACCGCCCATGTTCCCTGGTGGTTGGTTCCGGGCATCAGCAGTATCTTATTGCCCAATCCTGGAAAATCGGTAAGCGAAGGTAGCGCTCCGCCAGTAAGGTAGAAAACCGGGTGAAGATTCGCGCACTCTCCCTGCAGGATGGAGTTCATACCCGCCTGGGCGTGTTTCATGGGGCTGCCGCCTTGTAGCGGCTGCAGGTGGACGCGCCAATCTACTTCAACCGTGAGCATGTTTTGCCCAGAGTTGACGCAGTTAACCTGTCCGACCAGTACGTGCGAATCCGGAACCCAGGCGCGGTATTCAACGTCCAGTGAAGGAAAAGGAGAGAACGTGATATTCACCAGGCAGGCGGATGAAAATGACACGATTGGGGGCGAATAAAACTTCGCCGGATCCTGAACCAACAGGTCTTCCATTGAAAACTGTGGAAAAATATACATGCGAGACGCACGCAATCCATAGGTAGTGAGTAATGACAGGGCTTTGGGATCACCCAGATCTGTGCCAAATGCCCAGCAATGGTCATCCAGAATGGCAGGTCTACCAAACCGCGTATCCATGCAAATTAAATGGCATATCGCTTGCCGCGAAACGGAGGGTATCATTAATGCTATTGTATGAGCACAAGCCCCCGAGGTCAATTGAATTATGCTAGAATCAGTTTATTGGTTTACGAGGTATGGTCATAAATGGCAGATAATGTGAATCAACCTGCGGACGATCACGCGGCACCCGGGAAACCCTTCGACCCTTCGTTGCCGAATATCGGCCGCTTTCAGAACCCGCCGGATCCCGAAGAACCGCCAGGTTACACCTGGCAGCATGTACAGGATCACAGTCATTCTCAGGCGACCGTGCCATTGGGAACACCTGCCGCGGAGCCTGATGCTGATGCAAATAATGGGCAATCTGCAACATCACCCGAAGAAGCGCAAACCACCCAGGAACCAACGGGCGATAAAGAACCCACGCAGGAGAGAGAAGAAGTTCCCGGGTCGCCCGGCGGTGAACCTGCCAGTGAATTCATAGAAGACCTGCCGACGATTCCAGCTCCGCCTTTCTTTAATACAGCACCAAAAGAAACCAGTGTGACAGTCGAAAAGGTTACTCCTCCGGCGGGAAACCGTGACCCGTTACCGCGCAAGGTCGACGAGGTGGACCTTTCAGCGACAATTGTCACCCCTGCCGCTCTCCACGTAAACAAGGCTGGAACGAAACCTGTGCGCAAAGAGCCCACCACCCCACCAGCGCTTGCTCTAAAGCCCGCAGCGATCAAAAGAAAACCTGTCCGTCCGCAGCAACAGAAAAAATCGGGCTTTGATTTTGGCGGCTGCCTGGTCAAGGTTGTGGTGATCATGTTGTTTGTGCTCGTGCTGGGTGTCATCATCGCCGGTGTTTTCTTTGTGTATCAGTACTTCACCATCGCATCCACCCTGCCCAGCGTGGAGGATATTCGCAATTACGCTTCTCAATTTGAAACCACGCGTTTCTATGACTGCAACGGCCAGGTGCTTTATGAAATGATCGACCCGAACGCCGGACGTAGAACTTACACGCCGCTTGAAGATATTTCCCCCTACGTATTGGCCGCAACCATTGCCATCGAGGACAAGGAATTTTACAACCACCCCGGTTTTGACCTGCTGGCGCTGGTCAGGGCAATGGTCACCAATTACACCAGCGGCGAGGTGGTCTCAGGTGCTTCCACCATCACCCAACAACTGGCGAGGACCTTATTCTTTACTCCGGAGGAGCGCGTCGAAATTTCATATCGCCGCAAGGCAAAAGAAATCATCCTATCTTCAGAAATCACCAGGCGATACTCAAAGGACGAGATCCTTGAACTCTATTTGAATGAGATCAATTACGGCAACCTGGCGTATGGCATTGAGGCGGCCGCAGAGACCTATTTCAATACCACCGCCGGGGAGTTGACACTGGCTCAAGCTGCTTTTCTGGCCGGACTGCCGCAGGCGCCGAGCGTGTATGATATCTTCTCGAACCGTGACATGACATTGAACCGCAACAAGCAGGTACTAACTGCCATGTACAATGTCAGCAAAGAGAAGGATTGTATTTATGTGAGCAACAGTCCGCAGCGCATTTGCCTTGAAGCGCAACAGGCGGCCGATGCTTACATCTGGATCGACAATTATGAATTCAAACTACGGGCAAACCCGATGGTTTACCCGCATTGGGTCACTTACATCCGCTATCTGCTTGAAAAACAATATGACCCGCAGATGATTTACCGTTCGGGATTCAGGGTATACACCACGCTCGACCCTCATTTACAACTTGAAGCGGACCGGATTGTCAAGGAACAGGTGGAAGCGCTGGCGGAGCGCAACGTGACGGACGGCGCGCTGGTGGCCATCGACCCGGAAAGCGGGGAGATACTCGCCATGACCGGTTCAGCCGATTTTTACAACGATGCCATCGCCGGGCAGATCAATATGGCGCTGCAGCCACGCCAGCCCGGTTCATCCATTAAACCCCTCACGTACGCCGCCGCTTTCGAGAAAGGTTGGACCCCGGCCACAGTACTATGGGACGTACCGAGCGAATTTCCTCCTTCCGGCGACCCCAACGATACCCGTGACCCTTATAAACCGGTCAACTACGATGGCAAATTCCACGGACCCGTTTCGGTGAGGTCGGCGCTGGCGAATTCATACAATGTTCCGGCGGTCAAGACCCTGGAATTTGTAGGCATTTATGACGACCCCGCCACCATTGAGGCGGATGGATTAATCGCTTTTGCGCGCCGCCTGGGCATCACCACGCTAGAGCGCAATGATTACGGTTTATCACTGACCCTGGGCGGTGGTGAAGTAACCTTGCTCGATATGACCAGTGCCTTCAGTGTTTTCGCGAACAACGGAAAAATGATCAAGCCGGTCGCTATCACCCGTATCGAAGATCACGAGGGCAATGTTATTTTTGAATCGGAAAAGCCGGAGCCCGAACAGGTAATGCGCGCAGAACATGCTTACCTGATCACTTCCATTCTTTCAGACGCAACAGCCCGTGCACCGATGTTTGGCACGGATTCAATTTTAAACCTGCCTTTCCCGGCAGCTGTCAAGACCGGCACCACCAATGAGTACCGTGACAACTGGACCATCGGCTATACCCCTGACCTGGTGACAGGAGTTTGGGTGGGCAATGCGGATAATTCCCCCATGGTAGACACATCCGGCGTGGCTGGTGCGGCACCCATCTGGAACGCCTTCATGAACTCGGCAGTTCCTTACCTTACCAGCAACGCGCCAGCCAATTTTAACCGTCCTGAGGGCATCGTTGAAAAAGAAATTTGCGTCCACTCCGGCGCAGAACCTTCTGAGGATTGCAGCGATCGCAGGAAAGAACTTTTTGCCGCTGATCAACTCCCACCATCGAGCGAAAATGACCTTTGGAAGCGGGTAAAAGTGGATACCTGGACAAACCTTAAAGCATCAAGCGCTTGCGAAGGTTACACAGAAACCAAACTTGTGTTGAATGTTAGCGATAAATGGGCGAAAAATTGGATTGAGGACACTGAGCAGGGCAAAGCCTGGCTTGAGAAACTTAACTTCCCCACACCGGTGGTATATGTGCCGACGAGAGAATGCCGCGCCGATGACCCACGTCCCACGTTGCTGTTCGTGGGATTGAATGACGGGGAGACCATCACCACGGATAAACTGGATGTCTACGCGGTCGTGGATGCCACCAAGAATTTCGAAGAGTTCTACCTGGAGTATGGAGAAGGCAAAGACCCGAAAAAATGGAAAACCCTGGTGGAACCCGGAGGAGAAGCCTCAGCCAACCCGCAGAAGTTGCTCACCTGGGATCTGACCAAGGTGAAGAATGGCGTGGTCACGCTGCGCTTGTATATGACCTCCACAAAAAATGGGCACGCCGAAAAGTTGCTGCGGCTCAACCTGCAGGTACCCACGCGCACGCCTACAAATACACCAACACCAACCGCGACGCCTACCAACACGCCGACGCCGACGATTACGCCGACCCCTACGAGCACAGAGACAGCTACACCAACCGAGACGTTAACTCCGACCCCAATTTTCCCAACCCTTGACGCCATTCTGCAGACGTTGATTCCGCCACCCGGGAATTGAACGAGAATTGCAATTAACCTTCCGTGCTCATCTGCGGCGCGGACGGATGTGGATGGGGTCCTGGTGTGAAAAAAACCGGTATAGAGGCTGCGCTTCCAGCGCCAGCACCCGGCTGTTTGCAAAGAACGTGAAGTGAAAATCAGTGAGCTCACCGACAGATTTGCCGGGAATGGGCATCAGCCTGGCGGTGAGCGGTTTACCCAGGCGGTTGGACATGGCAGCGATGTCCATCAGCACTGCCTGCAACTGCTCGATGGTGGTGTCACCCGCCAGGGGGATGGTATCCAAACCGGTACCGCATAGTGTTGCATAAAGCATCAGGTCTTTGACGGTTAACAGTTCCTCGGCAGCCCTTTTCGCCAGGATGGAATCTTCCAATAACGGCAGCATCAAGCCATTGAATCCCGCTTTACGCCAATTGCCCCTGTCCAGGGTATCCGCGATGAAAGCCACAGCAGCCAGCGAACCGAGCCCGCCGATATGCGCCAGCCCCAGTTGCTCTGCTGCTCTTGCCAGTGAACACCAGTCTTCGGGGAAAGGCGCGGGGGAGAAATCGAATCCTTTGAACTTGATGCCGGTTCCTTTCAGTATGGGTAGAATGGTCTCCTCCAGCTGGTTGGCGGCGGATTGAAGCGAGCTGAGCAGAGACTGCCTGCATTCTTCCAGACGGCAATCTTTCGAAAAGGCATCAATGACAATGTCAGCGCATTCCACAGCGATAGAGATTGCCGGGTTTGAATCAGCCTGATGGTAGGCGGCAGGCAGAAAGGGCGTCCAGGCATCCACATTGGCGAGGGCGGCGAAGCGGAGGTTGGCAAAACCGTCGGCTGAAACCTGCGCTGTATGGTGAATGATGTGCGCTCCAACCATAACTGCGCCGGGATAAATCGTGGAGTTTTCAGCAATGACCGCACTGAAGAAGACATTTTCCGTCGCGCGGATCATTTCAGGGATTGAGTCGTATGACCCGGGATGATCAGGCAGTGCTGGACCCAGTGAAAGATACTGCCAGCCCAGGTCCCGTGTCTCCCGTTCCATTTGTGCGGCACGCGCAGTCATTTCTGGTGCGCGCAGGTCACCAAGGTACAAGGGGAAAGGCGAGGTAGCCAGCCGGGTGGATTGCACTTCCAGCTGGCTGCTGATGGCCAACCTGAGCATTTCGCTGACCTCAGCCAGGCGTCTTATATGGCGATCTGCCCGGGTAGAAGCCGGGTCATAGAAGCTGGTAATGGAACGAATTTTCATGAGCTCCTCTGGCGCAGAATTTCATATAATAATAAAGAGGCTGCCACACCGGCGTTGAGGGATTCGAAAGCGCCAGGCATGGGGATGCGTATGGAGGCATCTGAGAGAGTACGCGCCTCTTCACCAGCGCCTTCCGCCTCACCGCCGATGATCAACGCCAGGGGACGGGTGAGGTTGGTCTGCCACATGGTTAACCCGCTGCCAGCTTCTGCCAGCAGCACCTGCAGTGGTGGGTCCGCTTGGCGCTTACAGTAATTCTTGATTTCACCCCAGGTAGCCTGGCGGATTGGTAGGTAAAAATGTGCTCCCATGCCCGCGCGCACTACCTTGGGCATAAAGGGGTCAACGCTTCCGGGCGCCAGGAACACCGCACCTACGGCGGCTGCGGCGGCGCTGCGCAAAATAGTTCCCATGTTGCCGGGATCGCGCACCTGGTCGATAACCAGTACAGGTTCGGAGTTGCCCCTCACTACAATCAGTTCCTGCGGTAGAACAGCCAGGATCCCCTGGGATGTATCGGTATCAGAGAGCCTGTCGAGAACCTCGCTGCTCACTTCAGTGACTTCAACCCCGGCATTGTGGAAACGGTTCACCAGATGTTCGCCTCGCGCTGAGAGGTGACTGCTGAAATATACGGAGCGGGGCAGGAGGTGGCGTGCGAAGGCTTCTTCTGCCAGGCGCACGCCTTCAATAACGAACAAGCCAGTTTCATCACGGCAGGAGCGCTGGGTGATCAAGTCGCGGAGATACTGGATTTTTGGGTTTTTAAACGAGGTCAAAATTTCTGGATTAAGTTTCATCCATCAAATTCTACCCGATTGCCCATTAAAAAGAAAACGGGATGGGTTCAGCCATCCCGATATTGATGATTTGAGGGATTATGCTGATTTGGCTTTTTGCACAACAGCGGTGAACGCCTGGGGATCACGGGCGGCGAGGTCGGCGAGCATTTTGCGGTTGAGCAAGATGTTGGCCTTGCGCAGTCCATAGATCAACTGGCTGTAGGAGATACCATTCTGGCGGGAACCAGCGTTGATACGGGTAATCCATAGGCGGCGCAGGTCGCGTTTGCGCATCCGGCGGTCGCGCGAGGCGTACCACATGCTTTTCAGGCGAGCTTCGTTGGCGCGGCGGATCAGGCGATGCCGGCTGCCGAACTGTCCCTGGGTAAATTTCAATGTTCTTTTATGACGCTGGTGACTGGTGAAGCCACTTTTTACACGAGCCATTTTTTACTCCTTTGCGAACCCCTGGGCGCCGGTCTTGTGACCAGTTATGAGCACCCAACAGCCGCACTGATGCGGATACGAAATGTCAATATCTCGAATTACTTCATGTTGGGGTTGAGACGTTTGACGCGTTGGATGATCTTTTCACCATGAACTGGGACCATCTCAGTGAATAATGCCTTGGTGCGGTCAGAAGTGCGACGCCTGAGGTGGCTCTTACCGCCTTTGGTGCGCATCAAGACGCCTGAACCCGTCAGGCGAAATCGTTTGGAAGTCGCTTTGTGGGTTTTCAGCTTGAACTTACTGGTTTTCATCTTGTGTGGCACAGCATACTCCTCTCAGCAAATTACGCGTGTTTAGAACGCGAACGCGAATTATACCAGAAATCAAATATTCCGGGGAATTTATTAACGGATTTATTAACGGATTTAGTGACTGAGGGTGAAAAAACTCAGGCTTTTTCAGAAGCCTTCTGAGTTTCCTGTTGTGGTAGCTCTTTCACCTTTGACCCGGGAGTTTCTTTCTTTTCCGGGTCGGCGGCTTTTTTCTTACCCGGTTTCGATGGCGTCAGCACCATACCCATGGTGCGACCTTCAATATTGGGTGCCTGTTCAATCGTGGCGATGTCGGCAAGTTCTTCAGCGATTTCTTTAAGGTCTTCCAGCGCAATTTCCGGGTAGGTGATCTCGCGACCCCTGAACCGGATGGTCACTTTGACCTTATTGCCCTCCATTAGCCAGCGCCGGGCATCACGGGTCTTGAATCCACGGTGGTGTTCGTTGGTTTTCGGCCGCAAGCGGATCTCTTTAATCTCGATTTTGGTCTGGGCTTTACGGGCTTCCTTTTCTTTTTTGGTGCGTTCGTAAAGGAATTTCCCAAAATCCATCACCCGGCAGACCGGTGGTTCAGAGAGCGGTGCAACTTCCACCAGGTCGAGCTCAGCTTCACGCGCGATTTGTAACGCTTTCTGGATAGGTACGACCCCGATATTTTCATTCTGGGGTCCGATCAAACGTACTTCTGCGACCTTGATCAACTCATTTACGCGGAAATTTTGGGTACTGATGGTCTTCTCCTGTTAGATAGATTGAACACATGCCCGTTCTGTTAGAGGGCAAAAACTGATTTTGATAATACCATAATTCCGAATTACTCGTCAACTGGATGAGGAGGTCAATTTTCCCGGCTGCAGGTCAATAAATTCCAGATAGCGGCGATAGGCAGGGTCTATGTCTGTGTATTTACCGCGATAATCTTCTGGGAGTAGACGGGCGATTTCGTACATGATTGCGTCGGTCATCTCCGTACGCAGGTGTCTATCCGGGTTGGCATTTTGCTGTTTTAACCTGAATGGAGCGCCAGCCTTGAGCATCATCGGTGTACGTCGGTATTTACGCAGGTTGTGATTAAAATTCTCATTGCCGTAGAAAACGAAAGGCATAATCGGCGCGTTTGTACGTAGCGCTAAAAATACAATCCCCGGGTAACCGGTGTTGAGCTTTCCATCTTCTGAGCGGGTGCCTTCTGGCGCAATGGCGATGATTTTTCGTGCCGTGAGCGCTTCTTCGGCTTTCTTAAACGCGCTAAAATTTACCTCACCGCGGTTGATGGGGATGGCATCCCAGGCGTTGAAAAGCAGACGCAGTATAAAGTTGTCCCAGGTCTCTACCTTGGCAAAAACGGTTAGCGGACGCGGGTGCAGGTGGCTGAAACCCACTGGAGCGTCGAGCCAGTTGATGTGATTAGTGGCCATAATGAGCGGTCCGTTCATGGGTACAGAGTTAACCGCGCGGTCATCGATACGCATTAAGGCGCGCAGAATGGCTTTGATGGGTGGGTTAATATGCGCCGCGGTGAGCATTAATCCTCGAGCCGGGTGATGATTTCAAGGGCACGCGGCAGCAGTTCTACCATGATTTCAGTTCCTGCTTCACACACCGTGTTGCCGTCCGCGTGCACAGGCAGGACACCTTTCTTCGCGGTCACGGTGATTCTATCTGTTGTGGCGGTGCTGACCGCCGGATCGGCTTCATGGCTGCCTTTCATAAACTTGCCAACGAGTCTGAACATGGAAAGTTGGGGGACTTCGCGCACCATACAGATATTCAACATGCCATCGGTTGTTGAAGCAGAAGGTGCCATCATAAAACCGCCGCCCATGCGCCTGCCGTTCATGATGGAAACCATCAACGCGGGAAGGGTTAAACTTTTCTCTGCGTACTTAATCTCAACGCTGGGCGGTTTAAAATACACAAAAATAGTTTTAAATGCTGCAATCAGGTAAGAAAGCATGCCTGTCAGTTTCATCCTGGCGGCGATAAACCCCACCACCGCGTCAAAACCTACACCAATGCCATTACCAAAGTACATGCCATCCGGTTTATCCCCACCGCTGACGCGGCCGATATCGATCCATTTGCGTGGGAGAGAAGAGAGTAACGCGCAGGCTTCATCGAGTGCGGTCGGGATATTGACGCCGAAGGCGAAATCATTGCCGCGCCCTACCGGAATGATGCCCATGACCGGCAAAAAACCGCCGGCAGCGCGGTTTTGCATTAACCCGTTGAGCACCTCGTTAGCGGTGCCGTCACCGCCGGCAGCGATGACATAATCGAATTCTTCCTCTGCGGCTTTACGGGCAATTTCGATTCCGTGACCGGGGTAATCGGTCATCGTGATATCAAAGTTAAGCTCGTGCTGAGTTAGTAACTCACGTATTCTCGGAAGCGAGCGAAGGGCGGTACCTTTACCGGCAATTGGATTAAGGATGATCAGGTAACGCGACATGGGACTCCTGGACTTTTGATAAGTTCTTCCGTTCATGTTTTGGTCGACTGCGATTGATAAAAAACCATATTGTTATTTGTTAACACTGGAAGGACATGATTGATGCGAGTTCCTTCACAAGTGTTTTATGTTGACCAGAAGTCAATATATCATAAATAAAAAACACCCACGGATGGTGTTTTGTGGTGGGCGGTATAGGACTCGAACCTACGACCTTTGCGATGTCAACGCAACGCTCTAACCAACTGAGCTAACCGCCCGGTGCTGCTTATTATAATGGATTTTCTTTTATTGACAATGGTGAGGGTGATATGGTGAGGGTGATATGGTAAGGGTGACATGGTGAGGGTGAATATATAGCACTGATCCCTAGAGAATGTTCACCACGCCGGCCCATAGCACTGTGAACCTGGGCTGCGGAAGGTCATGCCCTGGCGGAGAGAGATGACCGATGGCAATGATGAGTTTCTGCCCTTTTTGAAAACCCGTGAAGCGCCTTGAACCATACATGGGGACCAGGTTGGCTGGGTTCATGGTGTAGAGCGTGCAGTCGGGTTCATAGGCTGTGGCGTAAAGTTGGTCCTTGCCAATGACCAGTTGAATGATGTTGGGAGCCATAAAATCGACCCCCGGCGGAATCGCAAATTCAAAACCCTTGGTGGAAAGTCGGAAGCCATCACGCGTGCTGATTGAATACTCCTCACCTTCTTCACCAGTGGGTGTTATTTTCTGCCAGTGGGCATCATCCACAACCAGTATGGGTAATTCCAGGTCAGGCACGATGGAGGACATTTTCTGAAACTTACTCCGAAAATATGGATTGGGCGGGTATTAATGCTTTGCCAGATTATTTCTGGTTAATTATAGAGGAGATTTTTAAAGTAGATTGTCAATGGGGATGAACGAAATTCTGGCATTTTGATTTTCAAATGGTATAATATCGGCGCTTAAGGCTTCAAGCACGGAGAGGTAGCGCAGTCCGGCCTAACGCGCCCGCTTGGAAAGCGGGTATACCGCAAGGTATCGTGGGTTCGAATCCCACCCTCTCCGCCTCACCAAACCCGT
>DHGL01000011.1 GCA_002402725.1 Anaerolineaceae bacterium UBA4799 | reverse complement strand
GGTAGGGAGTATTGATGATCGCGACTTCATGCGGTCTCCTGTATTTTCATTATTCATCCGGCCTTACCCTGCGAAGATTTTCTCGTGGTAACTTACAAGCCCAGAAGCCCCCGGATAAAAAAGTATACCATTGAAATTTTTGCCAATTACGCCTCAGATTCCCACGCCTCAGATTCCCACGCCTCAGATTCCCTCAAATTCCCGCATCAAATTCATGCGGTACACCAGGGCGATAAGAGTATAATTTATCAGTACATCATCGTAACAGATCATTATCCTTACCGCATCCGTTAAACTGAGTTCACTTCCACACACAAGCATATGACGATCCCGGTAACCAAATCATTTCTGCCACCTTTTGAAGAGTACGCAAGCTACCTCAGTGAAATCTGGGCCAGCGATATACTCACCAATAACGGCCCATTGGTAAAAGAACTGGAAACCAGGCTCAAAGAGTACCTGGGTGTAAAAAATCTCTTCTTTGTGACCAATGGCACCATCGCACTGCAGATTGCTGCCAGGGCGCTCGACCTGAGCGGGGAGGTGATTACCACTCCCTTCAGTTATGTGGCGACCACCTCCAGCATCGTGTGGGAGGGTTGCACGCCCGTGTACGTGGACATCGACCCGCGCACCCTGTGTATCGATGCCGGGTTGATCGAAGCCGCCATCACCCCGAGAACTACCGCCATCCTGCCAACGCATGTATATGGAATCCCCTGTGATGTGGAACGCATTCAGTCCATCGCCAGCAAACACGGTTTGAAGGTCATCTACGACGCCGCGCATGCCTTCGGGGTGAGCTATGGTGGCAGGTCACTGGCTGCTTATGGAGATGCGGCCACGCTGAGTTTCCACGCCACCAAGCTTTTCCACACAGTAGAAGGCGGAGCTGTTGTGACCGAAGACGACGAAGTGGCGCACCGTATCAGTTACATGCGCAATTTTGGCCACAACGGTCAAGAAGCCTTCTGGGGGCTGGGCATCAACGGCAAGAATTCCGAATTCCACGCCGCCATGGGGCTATGCAACCTGCAGCACGTTTCAGATATTATCGCCGCGCGCAAACAGGTGACCGCCTGGTACGATGAACTGCTGACAGGCACGCTGCTCACCCGTCCGCTACTGCCCGAGGGGACTGAATACAATTATGCCTATTACCCGGTGCTCTTCCCTTCTGAGGAAGCCCTGCTGCGCGCCCGAGACGCGCTGAACGCCAGGCAGATCTTCCCGCGCAGGTATTTTTACCCGTCGCTTGAAACCCTGCCCTACCTCGATTCTCGAAGCATGCCGCTAAGCGAGGGTATATCAGCCAGGGTGCTGTGCCTGCCACTCTATCCCGAATTGACTTACGAAGAAGTGTGCATGATCACTACAATCACCACCAATGTTCTTTGATGATGCCATGAACCTGCCCAAAGACGATCAGCCACCCATCAACATCCGATTCTTATGGAATCGTGAGTACCCTCTCGACCATGCACAAATGGCGGCACTGCTAAAAGAATTCGGCGCACTGCTCCCGATCCCGTTGAGCAAGGTTGTCGACATAAATAATTACGCCGAAAAATTGCTGCACTTGGCAGAAATTGGTATGGCTTTCCACCATGATAAGGTGGTTGGTTTAATCATACTTTATTGTAATGATACAGAAACCTGGAAAGCGCATATCCCGATGGCGGCTGTATCCAACGCATATCGCGGATTGGGGATCGGCAGGGTGATGTTTTCACGTTCGATCGCGCTTGCAAGGCAGAGACAGATGAAAAACCTCTGGTTTACAGTGGAACATGATAATGTCTCGGCGATTCGTCTCTATAAAAGAATGCGATTCACAGTTGTGGAGGAAAAATACCCAAAACTGGTGATGAATTATTACCTGGCTACAAATGAATTCCTGGTCAATCCACAACAGACACCACTGGAATCGGCCAAAGTGTTGGCTGATGCCCTTGATTTGAATATTGACCTTCGAATAAAGCGAGATGATTTATATCCCTTATCCGGCGGCGGTATCAAAGCCAGGAAGATATCCTACATAATCAAGAAGGCTGTTGAGGATGGATTTGACGCAGTGGTGACCAACGGCGGTCCGCAATCCAATCACGCGCGTGCAACTGCCATCACCGCGGCCAACCTTGGACTGAAATGCCACCTGGTGGTCGTACTGGAAGAAGGCCAGGAATACGCCAAATGCGGGAATATCCTTCTGATGCAAATGAGCGGCGCAACCATCGAATACACTACCAAGGAGAACCTTGCCAGCACCATGGATATAGCCGTAGAGAAGCTGGCGAAAAAAGGTCATCAGCCATTGTACATTTGGGGAGGCGGGCATTGCCTGCAGGGGACCGTTGCCTTTGTAGATGCCGCAGCTGAAGCCAGACGACAATGCGCCGATTGGATTCCTGATTACCTTGTGCTGGCTTCGGGCACCGGTTCCACCCAGGCCGGTTTGATTATTGGCTACGCTGACCTGCCCACAAAAGTGATCGGGGTTTCCATCGCCAGGGAACGTGAACGAGGAACAAACATCATCCAGGATTGTATAGAAGAATACTACATCGCGCATCCGTCAATCAAGAAACAAACCAGCGTGGACTTTCGTGATGATTGGATAGATCAGGGATACGAAAAATACAGCGGGGAATTGTTCGGCCTGATCGAACAGGCTGCCAAAACCGGTTATTTCTTCGATCCCACATATTCCGGAAAAGGCTGGCGCGGGCTCGTATCTTTAGTCCGTGCTGGTGAGATACCCCCCGGCAGCAAGGTGCTCTTCTGGCATACCGGCGGCCTGTTGAATCTCCAGGCAATCCTGCCTTACACAAAAGGAACATTCCATCTATGAACCTGCTATTTTCCTGCATTGGCAAGCGCGGGTACATCCCCGATTTTTTTCGCCCGGTTTTACAAAAGGGAGACCGCATCATTGGATCCAGCAACACAAAGTGGACCCCGGGCTTCCAGCACTGCGATGCCAACTACCTGCTCCCCGATATCGTGGACCCCGATTACATCCCCAGGGTCAAGGAAATCTGCCGGCGTGAATCCATATCCGGCATCCTTTCCTTTTTTGACCCGGATGTGGTAGAACTTGCCAGGCACTTCGACGAATTTACCGCCATGGGCATCACCCCCATTCTTCCCAGGTTCGCCATTGCCGAGATTTGTTTTGACAAATACAAAACCTTCACCTGGCTGCGAGAGCATCAGTTTGAAACGGCTGCCACCTACCTTACACTCGATGAAGCACTGACGGCCATTTCCTCAGGCAAACTCGCTTACCCCCTTTTCGTTAAACCACGTTTTGGCTTCGGCAGCGCTCTTACCTTTCGAGCCAGGAATGAACTTGAATTGAAGGCTTTCTTCAATTACGCTGACAACATGATCATTCAGGAGGAAATGCACGGAGACGCCATCGATTTTGACATGTTAAATGATCTGCAGGGTCGGGTCATTTCGGTCATCCCATGGCGTAAGTTCCGCAGTCGCATGGGAGAAACCGAACAGGCACGGACCTTCAAAGACGCGCGCGTCATCGAGTTCGGCATCCGCCTGGGTACAGCACTAGGGCACTGCGGTCCGTTGGATGCAGACCTATTCTATAAGGACGGAAGTATTTCCGTGCTGGAGGTCAATCTGCGCTTCGGCGGTGGTTACCCGGTTTCACACCTGTCAGGCGCGGATTTCCCCGCCAAGATCATCAGGATGATTCGGGGGGAAGAAGTCACTCCAGATTTCGGCAATTTTGCCGAAGGTACTGTAATGATGAAAGACAACCTGGTGATTGGCGGGACAGAGGAATCCTTCTTTAATAACAGGTACATCAACCTGCGCGATTAGAGAATTCTTCCCGGCAAGCAGGGATTCATATACCCGACGCAGTAGACTATCGATACAAGACCCAAGGGATGAGAAGTCCAGGTGTATTCGAACTTCTCAGGCAGGATATTGAAACCTCTGCATTTCCCATTTTGTTGGAACTATCGCGCACGACACAGAGAAGCGGAAGACTTCCATTTCGATTATAATTTTCCTGTCGGTGCCGTCGGGTCAACCACAAACCACATGAAAACCGATTCCAACCAGGAGTTATTGATAAAAAATTCCAGCGTGCTGATCTTCAGCACGTTGGGGGCGCTTGAACTCGCGCTGGCAGCCATGTACCTGCTCATTAAAGAGGGGCAGCATACCGGTGAGTTTCTCTTCGGTCTGGCAGCCCACGGGGTGGTGGAAATTACGCTTACCCTGCTGCTCGCCGCCGCCTTCCTGCTGTTATTCATATCCATGTTGAAAAACCGGGAGCGCACGACCGCGGTGTTACGCGGTCTCACTGAAAAGCGCCGTAAACTCCTGCTTGTAATCACACTGCTCGGACTGGTTTTGGGGTGGGGAATTTTCACCATCCCGCCGGACTTCTTCGGACGTTTTTCAGGGTACTATCAATGGCTGCGCCCGCTACCGGCGGTTTTCGGTCTCATCGCTCTACAGGGAAGCGCGCTTTTCCTCAAGGATTCCGGGAAAATAAGCACGTTTTCCGCTCCCTTCCAGGTCATCAAATCCAAAGTATTCATCATCATCCTGGCAGGCGCGCTGCTGGTTTTCGCCGGCAGTTACGCCAGCGGCTTCGGCGTCATCAGTGATACCGCGCTGTGGAACGTGCCTGGCGTGCCCATCAGCGGAACGCAAATGTTTTTTGTGGGGCTGGTCTTTGGCGGATTGTTCCTCTGTGAAGGCATTTCTCCGCGTTTCAGGGAACTAGTATCCCGCCGCCGGGTACAGGTCGGCATCCTGCTGCTCGTGTTCCTCGGTGCGCTGTTCATCTGGGGTGCTACACCGCTGCGCGGCGACAGTCTCGCGGTGGAACCATCGCTCGCCAACCCCGAACCATACCCCAGGCGGGATGCCAGGGTGCATGACTTAGGCGCGTTATCCATCCTTTACGGCACCGGTATCAATTTCAGAGGGTACACCGATAAACCCCTGTACATGGTATTGCTAGCCATCTTTCACCTGGTCGCGGGATATGATTACAAACTACTGGAATGGGTGCAAATTACCTTCCTCGCCTGGATCCCGGTGATGGCTTACCTGCTTGGCAGGCATTTTCATTCGTCAATCTTCGGCATGTTGGTTGCAGCCCTGGTAATACTACAGCAGCGCAATGCCATTGTGCTTTCGCGCATGATTTCCTCGGTTAACGTAAAAATCCTGGTCACAGAGACCTTTGTGCTGATGGGTGTGATTCTGCTCGTGCTGCTGCTGGTGAGGTGGAACGACAACCACGACCGGCGGACACTGCTGTTAGCCGGTGGTGTGATAGGCGCTTTGTCCCTTATTCGCCTGAATCCCCTGCTCTTCCTCCCCTTCATCGGGATGTTTATCATCATCCATTACTGGAAAAAGAAAGCGCTCATCCTGCCGCGGTTACTGATTTTCACGGCAGGCTTCCTGATCATGTTCCTGCCCTGGTTGCTTACCGGCACCAACATACAAGGTCAGTCCTTCGTCATTCAAAAGTTCCAGGACGTCTTCAATACGCGCATCGCTCCGCTAATGCACCTGCCAGGCATACCCGCAGAAACAGTCCTGGCGGATTCGCAGGAAGGAACACTGCAGGTGAGTTACTCCGTAAACCAGGAAACGGCGGCTCCATCAGGTTTACAGGCTGCATCTACCGCGAAGACAGAGGACATGTCTGAACCTGTCGCGGCTGGCGGGGCAAATTATCTGAAAATGGTTGCGGCGCATTTCGTTCACAATTACATCGCTGCCATTCTGCCAATGCCTGATACATTAAGCCGCAATAGCATCAGTGTGCTTGCGGAAAGGGATTACTGGGCGGATTCCAGAATATGGGACGGTAAGCTTTCAAGCGGTTTGCTGCGCTTTATCGTGCTCAACCTGGTACTGATTTCGCTGGGTGCCGCTTATAGCTGGAAAAAGCAGGGCTGGCGGGGGCTGATCCCGCTGGCTGTTTTTCTGGTTTACGACCTGGCGGTCAGTGTGTCGCTCACTTCGGGTGGACGGTATATCGTTCCCATCAACTGGATAGTGTTCTTTTATTACGCCATGGGGTTGGTTTTCCTCCTGGACACATGCGTGGGGCTGTTTAGACCCAACGCTGCGGTCGTGGTGCAAGGCGCTGCTGAGCGCTCACCAGAAAATCGGGGGAAATTGCTTCCCGCGCTCATGGGCTTGCTCTTGTTCGCCATGCTCATCCCTGCGGCCAACCTGCTGGTGCCACGTCTGGTGCCGCATGATCCCGCTGAGAACGCCGCCGCGCTCTTCTCGGCGCTTGGCCCGGAGCGGCAGACAGGCAGCCAGTACTTTAGTGGTACCGTCCTGTACCCCACCTACATTCAGGGGGGCGCTCAGGCATTTTTCACCTTTTACCGCGGGTACAAGGTCAATGAACTTTCTGTGTGGTTATATCAACCGCAGCAGACCACTACGCGCATGAATACCAGACTTCAGAGCGGCGACCCGGTGATGCTGGTCTATGAACAGCAAGACCAGTTGACTGGCATCTATATCTATCGTGAAAACCTGTTGCAACAGTACTGGAAGTTCGACAATTCCGGCAACACCCCCTAGGGTTTAATTGTTACCAGGCTGAGAAATGATCACCACCTGCCCATGTGCCGGCAGGCGCTCTATGAACTCACCTCTCATCGGCAACCAAACCTTACCGGCGGGAATCGCTGCAGCATCACTGACCTCGGGTACAAAGGTGATGCTTCCCTTTTCTGACGACTGTTGGATGCTGACCAGTACATCCCCCTTTTCCTGTAAGGTCACCTCTGCTTTTTTACCGGCAATTGCCGTGAACAACGCGTGCGATTTGCCGATAAGGCGGGGGGTATCCAGCGCGAACGCCTGCGAGAAGGTTTGCCCGCCCCAATGAGCCAGAAAAGATCCATCCCCGACATTCCAGATGCCTTGGGCGCCGTAACAAAAACTGACCGCTCCTGCGAGCATGCTCACCCAGTAAGCATAAAGCTGGTCCTGCCCGAAAAAATGCCCGTGAATACCTTCGTACCAGGGTTCTAGGTTGATGAACCCCCTTCCCGCGGGATCTCCCGCCGCGTGGTGCGTCATCGGCAGGCGGTGCAAACGCGGTCTGGCCTGGTAAGTGTGACCCGTCTGAGCGCTATTGGCGGCAAGGAGGTAAGAGTTGTTCACACAGCTAAATCCTTCGTCCAGTGGATTGGGATGAATGATGAAAGGCTTATCGGTAAGTTTTACCACGCTCTCCAATACGCGGCTCCAGGCGCGGCAGCGGTATTCTATCAGGCGCGGTCGCTGCGGTAAGCGGCTGGCAGCACGGCGGAGGAAAGGTAATCGTTCAATCAGGCGTTCGAGTCTCGTCAGCACACCAGCAGCACGTTGATTTGGAATCAGGTCCTTCAGGCTGAGTTGCAGGTTGCTCTCTCCGCTCAGGCAGTAGAACACATCCAGGTCATCCGTGGCACTAATCACCTCCCGCCACCAGTCGCACATGCGCTCCACCCCCAACCAGTTGATTTGCGGTCCCCAGGCGCCGTAAACGATGGCGCCAAGCCCGCCGCGATTCATAGCGAGGATGCGCTCCCTTGCGTGCTGTAGGTAGCGTGGGTTGAATTCACCACTGCGCCTCCAGGCCGGGCCAACGGGGCTGGCGGCGTCTACATCCTCGGGTACGGTTTCAGGAGGGATGCCCACCACCACCTGGGCGGCGTTAAATCCCTGCATGGCGCGCAGGTCAACCAGCCGACTGAAGTCTTCATCGCGCAGCCGGGTGGTCATTGCGTACCACCACGTATCCGCGAGAAATCCGTTCAGGTTCAGAGGCATCTAAAGGGCTTGTTTGAGCGTGTACTGCCAGGCCTTGAGCGCGAGCGTTTCGGGTAATTCGACATCAGCCATGCTGAGCAACTGCCCGGGGGCGATGGCGTGCTTGATGACCACATCGCGCATTAATCCAATCGGCAGGTGCTCGGGCATGTTCTCGATGAGTATGGCTTCCCCCCTCACCTCGAAACTGCCCAGTGCCTGCTTGATATACTGACCCGCTTTGAGTTCGGCCTTGGCGATGGCGACTACACTTGTTGTGGGATTGCTGCTATTGTCTAACAGCACATCGCTGCCATTGACAACTTCACGGATGGTCTTGGGAATCTCCAGGTGACAAAGATGGTAATTGCGCAACAAAGTATAGTAAGGACCTTCACCAAGTTTAAGGTACTTCAACGCGGGTGCCTGACGAGGATCATGCTCTCCAGCGATGAAAACTCCGGCGGGTAGTTTGCGCGTCGCCCCGGGTTTAGAGATAAGATAATCACTGATGGGTTGACCAAGCGCTTTCGCATGCGCGGCTAACTTGTTAGAACCCTCCTCGACTTCTGCGGATTCATATCCCAGTAACCCCTGGCGGGCAATGGTGGCGCCAAAACCGTTCGCCACCAGCACCTGTTCCAGTTGCAGTTTGGTGCCATCGGTGAACGCTGTCACCTGGTCCAGGCTGATGCCCTGGAATTGCGCCCAATACTGCATATCCTTGAGCGTGGGGTGATGATTGAGGTAGCCCTTAAGGTTGCCGTACACAAGCGGTTTGAATCCCATTGCCAGGGCTTCACGGTGCAGTGCGGCCAACGCCCCGGGTTGGTCACCTTCGGCCTCGGTAAGGTACCCCAGTGTGGAAAGATAAGTGCCCGTGGTGACCTGTAACTCGGCATCCATGGTGACGGCAGGCAACCCGGCAGCCAGCGCGCGCGCAATGACGTCTGTTCCATATATCGGGTCGCCGGCACACTCCACGATTAACTGGCTTTTCTCGATCAGTTCATCTATCGAATTGGTATAAGGCAAGGAAGAAGAAAGCGTGTTAACATTACGCCGGGTTAAAATGCTGCTGACCACCAAATCTGGCATTTGCTCAATGACCCTGACGAGTCCGGTCGCGATGAATCCTGTCCCGATGATGCCGATCTTTGTCTGGTTGTTCAATATTTCACCTGTATAGGGTTGTAATCATTTGTATGCCCGATTATACTCCACAAAAGGAACTGGAAATTTCGCTGGGAATTTCGCATACTAACGCAGCGGAATAACACTTAATAGAGATACGTAAAAAAGAATACGTAATATTGAAGCACTTATTTATAAGTTGTATAATATGACCAATTGACCTGCTACGATAACATTCGCCTGTGGGTCATTGCTTTTTCTGAGAATATCACGAATCGGGGTAAGATAAGGAATCGACCAGGTTAATATGACAGATCAAAAGAAAAAAGGCTTGAAAACATTTTTAACCAGGTACAGGATTTTCACTCTGGTCATCTTCATCCTGGTTTCTTTATGGGCTTATTATAATTACACTCACGAACATCGCTCCTTCACGCTCTTCATCATGGTGTTCTTCTTCGTCTCGATTTTCCTGCCAAAACCTTCCTTCACGCTGGTACTGGTCACGGTGATATCTTACCTGCTCTTCAGTTCAGTCTCAATACCGGCGCTCAATCAAATCAGGCATACCAGCGTGGAAGCCGTGGCGCACCCATCAATACCATTGAATAATCTGCTAACCCCGGATACAGGTCTTGAGGTGCTGCCTGAAGAAGCCCTGCAAGCCCTATCCATGATCGACACCAATAAAGTGGAGGAATACCGGCTGTCACCCAGCTTGAATGAAGACTATCATACCATGCAACGCATCGTAGAGTCTGCCTGGCCGGTTCGGATGAGAGAAGACGCGCGACATGTCTTCATCCGAGCGGAAGAAATCGCTGATTTTCAGAAATGCCAGCTTATCGAGGAAAAGGATTTGATTGCCCTTGTCTACTGTGATTAATTTACTGAAGTTTGCAGCCATCATGGTTGTGTCCCTGGCTTACCTGTATGGTTTAGGCTGGTTGCTGGTTGGCCCTTTGTTGAACCGCAGTTTGATCTCAAAGAGAAACGACCTGCTGCTCATCCAGGAATCTCCGTTGACGCTTCTGGCAGGTTTTATCATCAACTTTGGGATTTTACTGGTCTTGCAAACTCTGAAAACCAGCCTGATTATCAGCGCGGTGCTGTCTCTCATCGGTTTGAGTTGTTTCGTTGTGTATTTCTTTCGCTACCATTTTCGTAAGTTCAAGAACCCGGATTCAACCAATAAATGGATCGGCGTGGTGTTCTTTTGCCTGTTAATGATCGGTCCAATTCTAACGATCGCGCTGGAAGCCTGGGACACCAGGTCGATCTGGTTTTTTCATTCTAAGATGATTTATTACGCCGGCTCTATCGGTCTCGCTGCGGGCTGGCAGGACCCTTCAGTGGTTTTTTCGCAGGTCGATTACCCCAAGTTGATCCCCGCACTGGGCGCGCAGGTAATGTACGTATTGGGTTTCTGGAATGAGTACCTGCCCAAGCTCTCGCTTTATCTCATTTTTATCCCTCCTATCACCTGGCTGGTAACCTTCGCCCGGCGTTCATTCAGTTACATATTCTTACTGATCATTCTACCGTTCAGTCTGTACCCCTGGTTGTGGAACGGGTACATGGACGGGCTGCTGGCTTTTTGCTTTTGTATCGCCCTGCTTTTATTTGACCGGTACATCAAATCGAATGAAAAAGTGGATCTATTTTCCAGCATCGCCTGCGGCATCTTCTTACTCTATCTGAAGAATGAAGGCATCCTGGCCTTTCTGGCGCTGCTGGTCGGTTTCGTTGTACTCTACCTTATCAGGAACCGGTTCAAAGTTAACCTTAAGGCTGTGAAGATCCCCTGGCATATGGTAGTGATCGCCATCCTCGCGCTGATTCCATTCGCGTTATGGTGGATCGACAAAGGTCAATGGCGCATTTCCAATGATCTCGGCCTGGGGCAAAGCTCATCCTTTGAGCGGTTGACAGCCAGGCTTTCGGATGGTTCTTTACAAATGATCCTCGACAAGGTCATGAAATACATCAATGCTTCATTGAACCTATTGGTGGTGATGCTGATTAGTAATTTTGTGTTCAGGCGCCCATTCATTAAAGAGACCATTCCGGCCATCGTCGCTACCGGGTTGTATGTGCTGGGCATGGTCGTCATCTACCTGGTAACCCCACATGACCTGGTCTGGCACCTGAATAACTCCACAGTACGGGTGATGGAACTGGCAAATGGCGGCATCAGCGTGGCCTGTTATTTAATCCTCGACGCGCTCGAGCACGACCCGGTTGTGATGTCTCCAAAAGCCATCAGGCAACTATAGTACAGCCCCATAGAAACCCTCAAAAATAGGTAAAATAGGAGAGTATCCCGGCATGGACCGGGAAATTATGCCACCACGCGAGGAACCATGAAAAAAGCGCTCATCACAGGCATTACCGGGCAAGACGGCTCCTACCTGGCAGAATTGCTGCTCAGAGAAGGTTATGAAGTGCACGGCATCGTGCTGCGCAGCGAGATTGAAGACCCGGTGCGTTCGCTGGCGCGCCTGTCGGGTTTTATCGGGAATCTGAAACTGCACGTCGGGTCGATCGAATCCTACCCTTCACTACACGCGATCTTCGAACAGGTCAGCCCCGATGAGTGCTATCACCTGGCAGCTTCTTCCTTTGTTTCATATTCCTTCGATGATGAATTCTCTGTTTTCAACACCAACATCAACGGCACTCACAATGTGCTTTCCGCTCTCAAGAACACTTCCCCGCGCTGCCGTTTCTACTTCGCGGCATCCTCAGAGCTATTCGGACGGGCGCGCACCACCCCGCAGAACGAAGATACCCCCTTCAATCCACGTTCTGCCTATGGCATTACAAAAATGACCGGCTATTACCTCACCTCCAATTACCGCGAGAATTATGGCATCTTCGCCTGCAACGGTATCGCTTACAATCACGAATCACCACGCCGCGGGTTTGAATATGTCACTCGCAAGATTTCACGTGGAGCCGCGCTTATTAAAGCGGGGCTGCAGGAAAAACTGGCGCTTGGCAACCTGGAAGCAGTACGGGATTGGGGTTACGCGCCGGATTATGTACGCGCCATGTGGCTGATGCTGCAGCAGGAAGCTCCCCGTGATTATGTCATTGCCACTGGTATTGGGCACAGCATACGTGAATTCTGCCAGCGGGCATTCGAGCGCGTTGGCCTGGATTATCGTGAGTATGTCATTTTCGACCAGAAGTTTTACCGGCCAGTTGAAGAGGTTCCGCTCATTGGTGATGCTACCCGCGCCTCCAAAGAACTTGATTGGCACCCCTCCATTCAATTCCCTGAACTGGTTCAACTGATGGTGGACGAAGATATGGCGCAGGTCGAAGATGGACAAGGCAACTGAACCAGCAAAGTACGGATGATTATTCGCATAAATCACCAGCCGAATGATTTCGATTATAATGAATTGGCTTTCTGTACAGGAAGAATCTTTATTTCGAATACTGCATACGCGTTGTTATTGAAACAATACATCGCATACAATGCAAAAATCAGTAACCCAGGAATCTTTTAAGAAATGCTTTCTGACCAGGCAAATATCTACGACAGCGCAAAAACCAGGTGGGTTTCAATCGAGGAAATCAAAGCGATTTTCCGCTATAAAGACCTCATCTACCAGTTGATACGGCGCGACATTGTTGCGCGTTATAAGCGCTCGGTGCTGGGTGTGCTGTGGACAATGCTCAATCCACTCGGCACGATGATCATTCTGACCATTGTGTTTTCACGTCTGTTCGATATGCGTGGGGTTTACCCGGCTTACATTATCACCGGGCTCATCGCCTGGAACTTCTTCTCACAAACCACGCAGTTCTCGCTCAATACCACCCTGTGGGGCAGCGGATTGTATCACAAGATCTATATGCCGCGCACAGCCTTCATCATCTCCGTCGCCGGCGGCGGGCTGATCAACCTCGGGTTCGCGCTGGTACCCATGGCGCTCATCTACCTGGTGACCCGCGTCCAGATACATTTCTCAGCACTGTTGATACCATTCGCGGTGCTGTTACTGGCGATGTTCACTCTTGGTCTCAGCCTGTTCCTATCCACCATCGCTGTGTTCTTCCCTGATGTAGCGGAATTTTTTCCGGTGCTCATCACCGCCTGGCTCTACCTGACCCCCATCATCTACCCTGAAAAATTGTTGCAGGATGTTTTTTACGGATTGGTCCTCAAACTGAATCCGATGTATTACTACATTAAGATTTTCCGCAACCTGCTGTATGACGGCATTGTCCCTCCCTGGTGGGAGTGGCTGGTGGCGGTTTTGGTCGCTTCCGTTTTCCTCGTGGCTGGCTGGAAAATTTTTACAAACAAATCAAAGCTTTTTGGTTATTATGGATAACACATTACTGGCAGAACCGGAAATCACAACTTCTGTATTCCTTAAAGATGTGAGCGTAGCCTACCGCGTTCCGACGGAACGCATCGGTACCATTAAGGAATACCTCATCAAGAAAGTACGCGGTAAGGTACAGCACAAACATTTCTATGCGCTGCAGGACATCAACCTTAACGTAGAGCAGGGAGAGATTTTTGGGATTATCGGCCGTAACGGCGCCGGCAAATCCACGCTCTTGAAAGTAATTTCTCGTGTGCTCAGCCCAACCAACGGGCGGGTATGGATCAAAGGGGTCGTTGCTCCCCTGCTGGAACTTGGCGCTGGATTTCACCCAGAATTGACCGGGTTGGAAAACGTCTACTTGAACGGTACGCTGCTCGGGCATACCCGCCAGGAGATCACCGAAAAACTGGACAGCATCCTGGCTTTTAGCGAGATTGGCGATTTCATCAACGCGCCTATCCGTACTTACTCTTCCGGTATGGTCGCCCGCCTGGGGTTCTCGGTAGCCACTGCCTGGGAGCCGGATATTCTCATTCTGGATGAAGTGCTTTCCGTTGGTGACGCCGCCTTCAGAGCAAAATGCAGCGAGCGTATGCTAAATCTCATCAAAGGAAAATCCACAGTTCTGCTGGTCACCCATTCTTCTTCGCTCATTGCTGAATTATGCACAAGAGCCATTCTCCTGGACCACGGCAAGATTATTTCGAGCGGTAATGGCGCAGAGATCAGTGATCAATACATGAGCATGCTCAATATCTAATCCGACCTGCCTGGAGACCACATGAACTTTATCCCAACAGAAATCCCAGATGTGACCCTGATCGAACCCCGGGTTTTTGGCGATGAACGTGGTTTTTTCATGGAGACCTTCCAACAGGAAAAGTTCAAAAGCGCGGGTATTGACCACCAGTTCGTTCAGGATAACCATTCCAGGTCCATTCGCGGCACGCTGCGGGGATTGCACTACCAGATCAGGCACACCCAGGGGAAACTGGTGCGTGTGGTGCTGGGTGAGATTTTCGATGTGGCGGTTGACTTGCGGCGTTCCTCGCCGACCTTCGGTAAATGGGTAGGTTACAACCTGTCCTCTGAAAACAAACGTGTGCTTTGGGTTCCTCCCGGCTTCGGGCATGGTTTTTACACCCTTTCAGATTGGGCTGAGGTGGTTTACAAAGCCACGGATTTCTATTCACAACCAGATGAACGTTCCATCATCTGGAGCGACCCGGAAATTGGCATCCTTTGGCCGGTGCAAGTACATCAAACGTTGATCCTTTCGGAAAAGGATGCCCAGGGTGTTTCATTATCACAAGCGGAGGTTTTTGAATGAACTTTTCACGTGTGCTCGTCACCGGGGGAGCCGGCTTTATCGGTTCCAATTTTATCCGCTACATCCTCACCAATTTCCCCGACGTTTTTGTATTAAACCTTGACCTGCTCACCTATGCCGGCAGCCTGGAAAACCTGAAAGGACTCCCGGTTGATGCCAGGTACCAGTTCGTGCAGGCGGATATCTGCGACACGCAAACCGTCACTGAACTCATCCGCGCCTACGATATTGATGCTATCGTGCATTTCGCGGCTGAATCTCATGTTGACCGCTCTATCCTGGGACCGGCGGCGTTCATTAACACCAATATCCTGGGAACATTTTCCATGCTCGAAGCCGCCCGCAGTGTGTGGTTGACCGAAAAGAAGCTCAGCGCAGACCAGGTCAGGTTCCACCACATTTCCACGGATGAAGTTTTTGGCTCACTCGAGCCGGGTGACCCGGCATTCAGTGAGACCACACCTTACTCCCCCAATTCCCCTTACGCCGCTTCCAAAGCCAGCAGTGATCACCTGGTGCGCGCCTACCACCACACCTNNACAACTACGGACCGTACCAGTTCCCCGAGAAGCTGATCCCGTTGATGATCTTAAACGCGCTGGAAGGCAAGCCGCTGCCCATCTACGGTGACGGCATGCAGATACGTGACTGGCTCTACGTGGAAGACCACTGCGAGGCGATATGGAAAGTGCTGCATGAAGGTAAGTTAGGTGAGAGCTACAATGTAGGTGGTAACAACCAGCCGCCGAACATCGAGATTGTGGACGCGATTTGCGCGTTGATGGACGAGTTCAGACCTGGCTCAGAGTTCCACCCGCATCAAAACCTGAAGAAATATGTAACCGACCGCCCCGGACATGACCGGCGTTATGCCATGAACATCAGTAAAATCGAGCGCGAGCTTGGTTGGAAACCGCGCCACGACCTGAAGACCGGATTGCGGAAAACAGTCGCATGGTACCTGGAAAACAAGGATTGGATATATGCCATCAGAACGCAGAAACAGTACGACGAATGGGTGAACAATAACTACGGAAAGAGAGGCGAAAAATGAAAGGGATTATCCTGGCAGGCGGTAAAGGCACGCGTTTGTTTCCACTCACGTTGAGCATGAGCAAACAGTTGCTGCCGGTTTTTGATAAACCAATGATCTATTACCCCCTATCCATGCTGATGCTGGCGCGCATTCGCGAGATTCTCATCATCAGTTCCCCTGAAGACCTGCCGGCTTTCCGCCGGCTGCTTGGTGACGGTTCCCAATGGGGATTGGAATTCACCTACGCCGAACAGGCTGAACCCCGCGGGCTGGCTGATGCTTTCATCGTTGGCGAGAAATTCATCAACGGCGAACCCTGCTGTCTCATCTTGGGCGATAATATATTCTTCGGTCAGGGGCTCCCCGAAAAACTGCGTGAATCCGCTGCGCTGACCACAGGAGCGATCGTCTTTGCTTACCCGGTGCGCGACCCCGAGCGTTACGGTGTGGTGGAATTTGACGAGAACGGTAAAGCCATCAGTCTTGAAGAAAAACCCGCCAACCCCCGGTCCAAATTCGCAGTTCCTGGATTGTATTTTTATGATGAAAAAGTGGTGATGATGGCAAAATCGCTCAAACCCTCTCCGCGCGGTGAGTTAGAGATAACCGATCTGAACCGCATGTACCTGGACTGGGGCGAGCTCAACGTGCAGCAAATGAGCCGTGGCACCGCCTGGTTGGACGCGGGCACGCATGAATCCCTGCTGCAGGCGTCCAATTTCATCCAGGCGGTGGAAGAACGCCAGGGAATCATGATTTCCTGCCCGGAGGAAATTGCCTACCGCATGGGTTTCATTGATCGAGCGAAATTCCTTAAAACTGCCAAGAAATTTGAATCGAATGGCTACGGTGCCTACCTCAAGCAGTTCATCGAGAGCGTCCCATGAAGTTTTTATTGATCGGCAAGAACGGGCAACTGGGTTGGGAACTCAGGCGTACCTGCATGACCCTGGGGGAAATCATTGCGGTAGACTACCCCGAGGTGGACCTTGCCAATCTTAATGCATTACGTGAGCTCATTCAAACGGTCAAGCCAGACATTCTGCTAAACCCCGCCGCGTACACCGCCGTGGATAAAGCTGAAAGCGAATTTGAACTGGCGCGCCTGGTCAACGGAGCAGCCCCCGGTGTGCTGGCTGAGGAGATGAAAAAACTCGGCGGCGCGCTCATTCACTATTCCACCGATTATGTGTTTGACGGCGAAAAGGGATTTTCATACATCGAAAAAGACACCCCGAACCCGATCAACGCCTACGGCATCACCAAACTGGAAGGTGAGCAGCGGGTGACAGCCGCTGACGGCACTTACCTGACGTTCAGAACCAGTTGGGTCTACAGCCTGCGCCAGGGAGGTTTTGTCAACAAGGTGCTCGGTTGGGCGAGGCAGCAGGAGGTGATGCGCATCGTGGATGACCAGGTTGGCAGCCCCACCTGGGCAAGGATGCTTGCACAGGCTAGCGCGCAGGTTATCGCCCAGGGAGGTAAAGATTTTATGGATTATCTGCATCAGCATCGCGGTTTGTACCATCTGGGAGGAGCAGGCGCAGCCAGCCGTTATGAATGGGCCAAGGCGGTCATCGAATTTGACCCGCAAAAAAAGGAACAGGTGGTAAAGCAAATTCTGCCAGCGAAGACTGCTGATTTTCCCAATGCGGCGCGGCGGCCAGTGAATTCAGCCCTGGATTGCAGCCTGTTTGAATCCACATTTGGCGTTCACATCCCCTTCTGGAAGGTCAGCATCGGCCTGCTCGAGAATTAAACCTTCTTTTTTTTCTCAACAGGTTGGATTCTTGCATCATTTCAATGTACGTGGTAGTTTGACAATTGCCGATTTATCCTTTACACTTTTTCGACCTATCCAGTCAACAGGGATGAAATAACCATGCCGCTATCCAGTCTGCATTTCATATTCGTTTTTCTCCCCGTTTTTCTGCTGCTATTTTATATTCTGCCATTCAGCATATGGCGCAACGTGCTGATGGTCATTGCATCATTGGTCTTTTTCGCCTGGGCTGACCCCGGGAATCTGCCATTGCTGATTTTCGCCATCCTGATGAACTACCTCTTCGGCCTGGTAATCAGTCATCGCATCGAAAAGGTCAGCCGTCAAGCCGCACGCCCGTTCATGTGGATGGCTGTTCTCCTCAACCTGCTCATCCTGCTTTACTACAAGTACACCGGTTTCCTGCTACAAAGCATCAGCGACATTGTGAAGATTACGATTGATTACAAAGCCAGTGCCTTGCCGCTTGGTGTTTCCTTCTTTACCTTCACAGGTATCTCTTATATTCTGGATATTTACAACAAGGCGGAAAAAGCGGAAAAGAACATCTTGCGCTTCAGCTCCTTCCTCATCATGTTCCCGAAGTTGCTGCAGGGTCCGATAACCCGCTACGGACAGGTGAAAAACGAGTTGATCAGTCCCAGAGTGACCCCGGATGAAATGATGCAGGGGGCACGTCGCTTCATCGGCGGATTGGCCAAAAAAACCCTTATCGCCGACCCACTGGGCTATGCTACGGACAGGATACTGAGTGCGGGTATTGATTCGCTCGGCGCCAGCATCGCCTGGCTGGCTTTGATCGCTTACACGCTGCAAATCTACCTCGATTTTTCCGGTTACACGGATATGGCCATCGGCCTGGGCAAGATGATCGGGTTGAAATTACCTGAAAACTTCGATTTTCCCTACATCAGCCGCAGCATTACGGAATTCTGGCGCCGCTGGCATATGACCCTTACCGCGTGGTTCCGCAATTATTTATTCATTCCACTGGAATTCGCCCGTAAACGCGAAAAGGTTCTGCGCCAGCAATCCAACATCCTCATCGTTTTTCTATTAACAGGTCTCTGGCATGGCGCCAGTTGGAATTTTGTCATCTGGGGTATCTACTTTGGATTGATCCTGGCGCTAGAAGCCAGCGGGTTAGGTAAATGGCTCAAGCGCCTGCCGGTCTTCCTCCAGCACGTCTATGCCATGGCGCTGATCATGCTGGGGTGGGTCTTCTTCCGCATCACTGCCATCCAGGATTGGGGTCCATTCCTCGGTGCGCTCTTTGGCAGCAACGGCTGGGTCAACCCGGCGGTGACAATGCGCAGCACCAACGTCCTGCTTTACATCCCACTGGTGGTGATTGGCGTGTTTTTCAGTCTGCCTGTTGTGAATCGTCTGGAGAAGAAAATTGATGAGAAAGGCGGCTGGTTGCGACTGGGATGGGACGTGTTATACCTGGCGTTGTTCATCCTCTCGGTGGCATCCGTTTTATCCAATGGGTTTAGCGCGTTCATTTACGCGCAATTCTAATTTTCCACGCTATGAAACGCACAAACTTCTACTCTAACATTCTCGTTCTGTTCTTTATCATCATCCTGGCGGTGCCGGTTTATTGGCTTGCCAGAGGGAAAGTTGAACCTCAGCGGTCTTACATGGAGTACAAAACGCTGACCGTTTTTCCCACACTTTCGTTTAATAGCTTTAAGTCCGCAGTCAAGAGCGTGCTTATGTTAAGATTCGAAGAGGCAGGCGAAAAGTTCTTCAATCAGTTCAGAGACCTGTCTTACCAAACAGATTTCCAGCGCGCCGCCAGCCAGCAATTCCCGTTCCGCGGTGCTGGCATTCGGCTCTCGCGTGATCTGGACAGACTGATGATTCGCACCGCGTATGCATTCACCAGTGACACTGCCATCCCTGCTGACAGGCGCGAACAGGTATTCCTGACGAAGGATACGAAGGTTCTTTTCCCTATACCTGCAAAGTGGACAACAACCGCCAAAGAGGATATCAATTTAAAAATAGAGGATTACCGTATCCTCATCGAGCAGAATCCTGACATCCATTTCTATGTTTTCTATGTTGAATTAATTGAGAATTCTCTTGCCAACCCGATGAATCAATACTATTACAACGCCAACCAGGGCAGAGAATTTGCCTATTTTCTCGAGAACAAACCAGAAGACCTTACCGTTTCATCTTTTCCTTTGACCAGTTTCGATGACCAAATCAAGTACTTTTACCGCACTGATCATCACTGGAATGTCCACGGCATGCTCGAAGGGTACGAGAGGGTTTATCCGATGCTTGCGGAGAATTATCCGGATATGTCAGCCATGATCCCTCATACCAGTTTCTATACTTTTCCTGATATCGAGTTTCATGGACGTTGGGCAAGAAGCGTGTATTTCAAGGTCCATCCGGGTGACGTTTTTGAGGTCGCTGTACTTGACCTCCCGCCATACAAAATTCTCGATCAAAACGGAAATGAGATTACTTACAATAAAAAGAATGAGTATCATGCGGGCAATTATTCCCGCGAAGCCTTCGCGGACCATTACATCGAGTATAACGGCGCGGATACCGGTTATCTTGAATACGTTTTCGACAACGATTCTGAAAGGAATCTGCTAATCATCGGTGATTCGCTGACCAACGCCATTGAGCCGTTGATCGCTGCGCATTACCAGCATACATACGCGGTGGATATCCGGCATTGGAAGGATTATTACTTCTCCTTCTCTGATTTCATTTCGGAACACCCTGTGGACGATGTGCTGGTGCTGGGTGGCGCAGGTTCGACCATGCACCGTTGGCGTTGGACCATTAGCCCCTGATAGAGGTGAAGCTATGACAGTAGAGAACATCGCTTACGGAAGTGTGACCAGCTTCGTGAAGCGAGGCGAAGGAGAAAAAGAAGTTCTCCTGTGGGTGGATAGTGACCTTGCTTTAACAACCTACACGTATGATTATTTTGAGCGTGAATCAAACCAGGTCGCCAACGTTTTAAAAACCCTTGGCATCAGCCAGGGCGATACAGTGAGTATCTTCATCCCACGCAGCCCGATGCTCATCAGCTGCTTCTTTGGCATCCTAAAGCTGCAGGCAATTTCAAGCATCCTGTTCGGTACACTCGGTGAAGAAGGTTTGCTGGACCGTCTCGCCAACAGCAACGCCCGAGTAGTCATTACACGGAAGAGCCTGCTCAGGAAAATTATCTCCATCAAGCAGAAACTACCGGCGCTCGAACGCATCCTGGTGATTGACATTGAGGAAGACCAGGACGATGTGGTGCTCAGCATGAAGCGGGAACTGGAAAATACCAAAGATGATTTCGATTATCCGCACCAGGTGGAAGGGGAGACACCGGCATTTCTGCAGTACACCTCCGGCTCCACCGGAAAACCCAAAGGCGCTCTGCATGTGCATGGCGCGCTGCCGGATATGCGGCAATCATTTAAAGAAATCATGCAGCTCCAGGTTGATGACCTCTACTGGTGCACTGCTGACCCGGCGTGGATAACTGGCCTGGTGTACGGCATTATCGCTCCCTTCTCTACTGGTGCCAGGCAGCTACAGTACAACGGAACATACAATGCAGATAACTGGCTTAGAATTCTTCAGGAACACAGGGTCACCGTCTGGTACACCGCGCCGACGGCGCTGCGCATGCTCATGCAGGAAGATGCCGAAAAGTTCACGCAATTCGACTTCAGTAGTCTTAAGAGAATGTACAGCGTGGGCGAACCTCTTAACCCTGAAATTTACTTCTGGGGTAAGAAGGTGTTCAAGGTGGAGGTCTACGACAACTGGTGGCAATCTGAAACCGGTTCGATGATGATCGCCAACCGGCCGCCGATGTCAGTCAAACCCGGGTCGATGGGCAAACCCAGGCCAGGCGTCGAACCACTCATTTGCAGTGAAGAAATGGAACTCCTGCCTCCCGGCAAGCAGGGTCTGCTGTGCCTGCGTAAAGGCTGGGGGTCGATGTTCAGAAACTACTTCAGGAATGACACAGCCTACGCAGACAAGTTCAAGCACGATATCTACATCACTGGTGACCTGGCCTATTATGATGAGGATGGTTATTTCTGGTATGTCAGCCGCGCCGATGACGTTATCAACACTGCCGGTCACCTGGTGGGTCCGTTTGAAGTGGAGAGCGCCCTTCTCGAAATCCCCGAAATTGTGGACGTGGCTGTAATTGGCGCGGATGACCCGCTCATCCACAAACGTATCATTGCCTTTATCAAGTTGGCGAATAACCTGGAATGGACCAGGGAATTGGAACTAAAATGCCGCATCTACGTCTCCAACAAGGTCTCCACCACAGCCATCCCCGCTGAATTCCATCTGATTGATAAGGTTCCAAAGAATCAAAGTGGTAAGATATTACGTAGAGTATTAAAAGCCTTTTACGAGGGCAAAGATCCAGGCGATATTTCAACCATGGAGTGAAAAATGGAATTAACAGAAAGATTAACCAGGGTATTTCGTACCGTCTTCGATAACGATGCCATTGAATTGACACCAGAATTGACCGCCGATGATGTGGATGAATGGGATTCGCTTTCTCATATTAACCTGATGATTGCCATTGAACTTGAGTTCGGTATCGAGTTTGACCAGAGCGAGATTCAAAACTTCGCCAATGTAGGCGAATTGATGGCAAGCATTTCAAGAAAAAGCGGTGGGGGATCTGATTAACCATCCGGGGTAGGGAATAACAAACCAAAACATACAATTTCCCCGGGGGTATTGTTGAAGAAACAGGTGTTGGAATTCAGGCACCCAGCCGGCCTGATTGGAGGGCGCGTTTACGATTTTCAATGTTCGCCAGGCGCACGTTCACGGCATTTGGCGTAAAATCGCACTTTGGTATGGGAGTATACGTCAGGTTAGGCGAGAAGTAAGCATCATCTTCCCTTAGCCAGTTACCCAGTTCATCGTAACCCAATAATATATCTTTAACCGGAGTTTCATACCCCCGCGAACCACCTTCGTAATGGATCAGTTCCGCGTAAGGATTGTAGAGATTACGATACCCGGCTTTGAAAACCCGAAGACAGAAATCAATATCCCCAAAAGCCAGCCTGAAGCGCTCATCGTAACCTCCCACCTGGTTAAACAACTGGCGGCGCATTGCCTGGCAGGCGCCGGTTAGCGCGTGATAATTACGGTACCAATCGACAGAACCCGCCAGCCCGTGGTAATGTTCGGGAGCGTTGAGGTAGAGATGCCCGATAAATCCATTCATCCCCAGGATGATTCCTGCATGCTGGATGGAACGGTTGCGATGCAACAGCTTTCCTCCTATAACGCCGACCTCAGGCTGAATTGCCCACCGCACAAGCTCACCTAACCAACGCGGGGTGGTAATCTGCATATCGTTGTTTAGCAGCACGATCACCTCAGCCTGCGAGCGCGCTACCCCGGTATTAATGGCTTCAGAATAATTGAAATCGCGGTCGTAGTGCACCACCTGTACCCGGTCGTTTTTCTCTAATTCAGAATAAAATGCCTTCACATTTTCTTCTGTGCTGTTGTTGTCCACTATAATCACAGAATAATTTGAATAATCCGTGAGCGTGAAAATGGAATTGACCAATGTGCGCAGCCAGTTACCATGATTGCGGTTGAGGATAATAATGGAAACAGAAGGCTCTATAAGCCTCCAGGTGACCCGCCTGCCCGCTTCTCCGCGTTCAATGGTAATCCCGTCCAGTCCCTTGCCAGACAGGTGCTCCCGGATAACCTCATCGATCCCCGCTTCTGTCTTTTCCTCCGCGCAGGTTTGAGTGAGCAGCAACCGGGGAATGTGACAGGTGCTGGCGCGGCTCTCGAGCAGTCGAATCATCAATTCATATTCAAGCACCAGCGGATCGTCCACTTCGCGAAGTGACAGCAGCATCTGCGCGACGGAAATGTAGCGAATGAAACCCCGGGCGAGGTAATTGATGGAGAAAAGTAATTCGGGTGAATCCGCCGTGGGTTTAAAAAAGGGTAGCGAGGGGGTTTGTGAACCGCGCTGCTGTTCACTATCAAAATAATAAATATCGGCTGCAGCATTCCTGGATAAAGCCGCATGAAAGTGCGCCGGCAGGGAAACATCAAAAATATCACCCGCGTCACAAAAAATGAGGAAATCAACACCAGTAAGTAAAGCGATTTCCTTTTTTATCTTCCCGCTATGGATTGGAGAACGGAGCCGTTCATCGCTAATGCTGCCCTGAAGCACGCGCGGTAATTCACCCTCAAGCGTAACCGGGACGACCTGCCAGTTGCCACAGCGCATTTCATTGATGGAACCTATGGTTTTCAATGCTTCTGCTTCTTTACCATTAGTAATTGAAAGAAGAAAAACTATATTCGGCATTACATCACCTCCCGTTGCTACTGGGGGTGTAAGCGGTTGCGCTTGGCGCCATTGCCAGCAGGAAGCCTGCGCGGCTTTTATCTGGCTGCGTACAAACCATGGTGCGGCATTGACGCGATGGTACAGCGTCCTGAGGAAAAGTTCCTGGGGGCTTTCAGGGGGTAGAAGGAGCCTGCGCAACTTTCTGATGACTGTCTGCTTCATCTCTTATCCATTATGATGCCAGCCTGAAAACATCAACTCGTATGGTCTTTCTTATTCCTGAACAATATCGCAAGCGAATTCAAAACCGCTTCACGAACCTGGCGGATGGTAAAGAAACTGATCAGCGCGAAGGCGGTGAAGAGCAATCCACCTGAAAAATAAACATTGATCAGGGTAGACAGGTATTTTTGCAGTATTAGTGCCGCTGCAGACATCAGGATCAACCAGCCATTGGTGAACAACAGGCTTCTAATGTCAAATACCTTCTGGTACTCCTTATTGATAAGGATGACGAAAAGGATGCTGCTGAGGGTGGCGACTGTGATAAGCGCCACTGGAGGTGTGTACATGCCCAGGCGGGGAAACAATAACACGAACATGCCAAGGTAAACGAGCAATGATCCCAACAGGTAGAGCAGATAGGTCTTCTTGTGTTCAAAAGTAATCATCATATTCCCCAGCATGATGATGATGGATAGCCCTCCTATGCTGAGGGCGTACCACGGGGTCACGCCTGCCGCGGGAAGGTATTCTGCTCCGAAGAACAGTTTGATGAGGAGGTCAGCGAAGAAGGAGGTGAACACGAACGCCAGCGCGGTGGTGTAAGAGATAGAAAGGAACAACGTGTTGACCACCTTCTTCATCTCTACCCACAGGTTCTGCGCGAAGAATTTGGCGATCATCGGGAAAGAAACCTGCGAGACGGAAATGAACAGGAAGTACAGCAAACTGCCAATGTTCGCGCTGGACTTATAGAAACCGATGGTCTCCTCTGTAGAACCCAATCCACGCAGCAGCAGCACATCAATATTGAAAAAGATGTTGACCAGCAGGTAAAAGAGCAGCGCTCCCCAGGTTAGGTCAAGCAGGTACCTGGTCGGAATCTTCTCGGTTACCTCTTTGTTCGTCCATTCGATACCGGTGAAGAAGAGTGAAAGGATGAAAGCAACCAGCGTACCGACCAGCACCGCCAGCACGCCATTGTGCGTGATGTACAATAAGATCAGGGCAACAATCAACCTGAAAATTGAATAAAGTGAATTCGCCAGCGCGTGCTGTTTATATTTGAATTGACCATTGAGAAAGCCAAGGTTTAGGAAGAACAAACCCTTGAGCGGGATGATAATGAGGATAAGATATAAGAGGTTTCTGTATTCTTCAATCCCCAGCCATACAGCCACCCTGCCCAGAACAGCCAATCCTAATACAACCAGCAGCAGGGATAATACCATCTGGATGATAAAGGATTGCCACCACAGTTTTCGGGTGTTGACCGGCCGGGACGATAAGATCTTGCTCACCGCCTGACGCAGACCGTTGGTAAGGAAGAGCTCGAGCACGAACATGATGCTCAGGATGAGACCAACGACGCCATAATCAGCGGGTCCCAGTTCCCGTGCCAGGATCATGTTCAGGATGAACCCGGTTACCGCCAGGATCACTTTGGAAAGGGTTTCCTGCACAATGCCCCTGATCAGCATCTCACACCGCTATCCAGGTTGGATCCTTCGAGCAAAACTAGTGGGTTCATTAAATTTTGTCAGGATCTTTCAGGACGGAATCAATAAATTTGTTCAGGTTCAAAGTCAAAACCGCCATTGAGTAATACTTTTCGTAAGTGAGCCTGCCCTGCCTGGCAATGGCAGGCAACTGGTCTTGATGGTGAAATGCCCATTGAATGGCGTCGGCTATCGCCCGTGGACTGCCGAGTTCCACCATCAGGCAGTTCTTCTTATCCTCGAATATTTCCCTGGTTTCTCCGGTGCTGCCAATTAACGTCGGGCATTCACAGGCAAGGAACTGCAGAGCCTTGCCGGTGATGACCCTCTTCGCCTGGCGCGAATCGCCAAAAGGCCCGCCCAGGCAAAGACCGGCGCCACGCATATAAGAAGGTAATTCCGTAAAATTGATCCACGCCACATGACTGATGTTCGTCAGCCCGCGTGTCTCCCGCGTTTCAAGAAAGTCAACCAGTTTCTTCCCTTTCCCTCCGGCTATCATGAACCGTACCGGAAGGTCTTTCAACATCTCGGCTACCGGCAGAATCAGTTCCATGCCATGTAACGGGATGAAAGTACCGTAAGTGAAAATCACAAATGGTTCGGCAAAATCATATTTTTTTGGTGGGGCGTCAGGGGAGAACATACTTTCATCCACGCTACCCCTGATGACGGTGAACTTCTCAACCGGTACTTGATACAACTCTGCGTAATACTGAGCCTGGTCACTTGAATCAGTGATCAGGTGGTCTGCGTCTGCCATGATGGCCTTTTCGACGCGGTAGACCAACCTGGCGAGAAGGGATTTTTCCTTGAATGTTTTGCGCTCGTTTATCCAGGCGTCATAGGGTGAGATTAACTGGTCAAAAATTATCGTGGACCTCTTGCCCACCAGCCATCTGACCGGCCAGTAGATTTCATGCCCTCTGAAGTTGATGAGCCACAGGCGGGTTTTGTGCTGCTTGCGGATGCGCATGATCTTTTTGAAGGTCTGGCAATAACGTTTGGCTTTTGGGCTTTCATTCACCGCATCATCAAGTATGAGAGCGGGATTTTTCACCAGCGCGGCGCGTAATGTGGTAGACCGGATGTACTTGGGTAGTTTGTAAGAAAGAACAAATCCCAGGTGGTGTTTCCTGGTATCAGCAGGTTCAGCGTCGATTGTCATATCGCATTTTCTTCGTTTCGTAAAGTTGTTGGTCCATATTGATGCGCAGGCGGTTTAGCATATCTGATATCAAGGCAATGAGCAGAACTAGCATGCCGAATAAAATGAACCCAAGCCCAATGAAACCTGCCGCCTTGTAGGGGGTAAAACTCCCTGCGACTACATAATAGATAAAAAGGAATAACTCAAACAACCCACCAATGCCTATCAATATAGCGCCGGTGGTGCCGAACACGCGCAATGGGCGGTAGTTCAACAACATCCGCAAAATGATTTTGCTGGTTTGCCAGGCATAGTTGGAGATCGAGCCTGCCACCCTGGACTTGCGTGCTGTATCGTAATAAACACTGACGGGGACCTCTTCCACTCGCAGCCCCTGATAGAGCAATGATAGGATGGATTCATGTGTATAGGTAAAATCGCCAAAAACATTCAGACGCAGCAACGCTTCACGGTCATAAGCCCGAAACCCACAGGAGACATCTGTGAACTTTTGTCCGCTGATGGAACTGATGATACCTGTCACCTTTTTATTGCCCCAGAATTTTAACCCCGGCATGTTCTCGGGCTTCCCTTTTTCAAAGCGGTTACCGACGACCATGTTCGCCCGGTCAGCAAGGATCGGAGCGACCAGCAGCGAAATTTCAAGCGGGTTGAATTGCCCATCCGCGTCGATACTGACCAGCAGGTCCGCGTCGTGCTCAAGCGCGAACTGCACCGCAGACCTGAAGGCAGCACCCACCCCACGATTTTTGTAATGCACCACCACACTGGCGCTTGCAGAGCGCGCCAGTTCAGCTGTGCGATCAGTGCTGCCGTCATCTACCACCAGGGTATTAACCTGGTCTATACCCGCCAGTTGCCGGGGCAAGGCAGCGATCACTTGCTGGATATTCTCTGCTTCATTGAATGCGGGAATGTAAATGAGCAATTTCATTTCAACCACCTCCCCGTAGCATGGACTGAACAGGTAAAACCATCAATCACCACTCGCTTTACGCCCCTCTCGTGTGTCGCGGTGCAGCAGGCGGCAGCCATTGAAGAGGTCATCTTCTTCTTGCAGTTGAATTTCATCCCGTTGGCGCACAAGGAGTTCTTCCATCATCTGCCGGTTGGTACTGATGGCATCCCCGAGCAAGCCCATGGTGACCAGCATCACACCGAAGATACCCAGCGTGCCACCAATTGAGACCGATTGGATGTACCGGCCTACCCCGGACTGGTTGGTTATGTAAAAGTAGAGGAACCTGCCAATAAGGAACAACGAGCTGAGCAGGAATGGTACACTGGCAATAAGAAAGGTCTTTAATGGCTGATACAGCACGTAAGAGCGGATAATGGTGCCGCTCTGCCGCCAGATGAAGTTAAGAATTCCTTTATGCAGGCGCGAAGGTCTCGTGGAAGGATTGGTGACGATCGGCAGGTGTGCCAGCTTCATGCGCTCCTTGCCCGCCTGGATAAGGGTTTCAAGCGTGTATGAATAACGGTTGAACACCTGTAGTTGCAGCGCGGCGAAGCGCGAATAAGCCCGGAAACCGCTCGGCGCGTCAGGGGCGTTCGTGCCGGAGACAATGCGCATGAACCAGCTCCCGAAGGATTCCAATGCGCGTTTGAGCGGTGAAAAGTACACGTTCCTGGTTACCTGGCGGTCCCCGATGACAATATCCGCCTGCCGCTTCAATACTGGTGCGATGAGGTCAGGGATATAGCGCCCGGGATACTGGTTATCAGCATCCGTGTTGACAATGATATCCCCGCCAAGTGCCAGTGAAGTCTGAATACCGGTGATGTAGGCTTTAGCGAGACCGCGGTTTGAAGGATGTTGAATGACGTAATCCGCGCCGTTTTCCAGACCCACCCTGGCGGTGTTATCAATTGAGCCATCATCAATCAACAACACGCGTATCTCATCCACGCCCTCAATTTGCCGCGGCAGGTCAGCCAGCGTGCTGGCGATGGTTCCTTCCTCGTTGAAGCAGGGAATTTGTATGATCAGTCTGGTCATTTAAACTCCTTTGTTTTAGTAGAACCAGCCAACAGCGTTCGTTCTGGCGAAAACCAACAGAAACATCACAGGTCCGCCAAGGGTGAACAGCAGCAGCGTGTATGCGAGCGTGATTTTACTAATCCACTTGTTCGTAATCTGGGAAATGAAATGGCTGACCAGCACATAAAAAGACCCGAGAACGGGGAACAGGTAGCGACCTTGCACCGCCACGTGCCTGAAGTCAGACATCAGTTCCTCGTTGTAACTGGAAATCATGATCGCGAGGATGTACGAGAGTGTAATCACCACCAGCGCGTAGAACGCGTATTCGCGCTTTTGCCAGTATTTAATCGCCAGGATGAACACGAACAGGTACAGCAAATGGAAGAAAGTGGCGATTAGCGGCGGGAAGTAGGATTTATGCCCCATGATGCCGTAGATGGTCTTGAGCATCCTGGTTATCCAGTATTCGTCTATGTAATTGATTGGGTTCGTTTTCTGTTGCTCGATCACGTCCCTGAGGGTCAATTTCTCTTCAGGGAACCCCATCTCCTTTGACCGGCGCACATAGACGCTCAGGTCGCATTGCTGCTGCGGTAGCAGATCGGTGCAATCCGGAATGGGCTCACGGTATTTCAACAGATTGACCCCATAAACCGATGCATTGACGCCAAAGATGACCAACACGAAGAAGGCGATTATGGCAAATTTCCAGTTGAGTTCCGATTTTAGGTTAACCAGATGGCGGTTCTTGATGATGTAGATAAGCCAAATAATAAATGTGACCAGTGCTAAAGGCAGGATGGTTTTCTTCGCCATAATGCCAAGTCCGATGGCGAAAATCCATAAAAGGCTGTTGGTGATGATCCTTCGGCCTTTGAGAGCCCGCACCAGGAAGAGGATACCGGCGGCTGCGCAAAGATTTGCCAGGTTATCGTATGATACCCCGCCAGAGAGGAAGACGAACATCAATGTACTGGTCATCAGGAAGGTGACCAGCAGTCTCCACCACACCTTCTGAATAAATTCTTTCGCCAGCAAGTGCGTAAAGTACACCGTGAAGATTGCATAAATAACATTGATAGTGCGCAAAAAGACAAGCTGCTGCCATTCCGTCACATCAGGCAGCACAAGTGACAACAGGTTCAGGTAACGGCCGTTAAGCCAGAAGTACATATAGGGCAGGCGGTCAAACTTGCTGAGCCCCAAGGCCAATGAATAATCGGTGATTTCAGGCAGCCGCCAACTGGTGGCGAAGAGTGTTGAAAGATAGAAATATCCGGGTTCATCCGGGATGATGCTGCGGCGCAGGTGGGTAGCAAAGTACCCGGCGCAGGCGATGAAGACCAGCAGCATGGCTCCAAAAAGCGCCGGTTCAAGCCAGTTGAACTTTTTCAGAAAGCCGATACCAAAACGATTAGACTGTTTGACGCCTGCACCTTTGTGTTTTGTTGTCATTTTTCCATTACGCATCAGGGATATTAAACCCGCAGACCAAAAAAGGTCTTATATATTCCAGTTAACAGTTTTCAAGAATGATGAACCCATAAAGACTGGTTCTCCGGCGACCAGGATTATTATAATTCATTAACCCTTTGTTCCATGCAAAAAGGGAGGACACAAAAAGGGAGGACCGTTATCTCAAAGTCTCTTCCCGCTCACGCCAGGCGGTAGTTTTCACTCTTAGTAGAAAGGTTGGGGTTGTAATAAGGATCACCCTGGTGCATAAAACCATCCCAGCGTTGCTTGAAATAAAACACCTCGTTGCGGTAACGGGCGAGCTGTTCAGGAGAGCGCTCATAACCACGCGTTTTTGATTCGTGATGGTAAAGTTCTGCAAAAGGCGTCCAGACGTTCAGGTAACCAGCGGTAAGGATCTTCAGGCAAAGATCGACATCACCAAATGCCAGGATGAAATTCTCATCAAAACCGTTCACTTGTTCAAAAATGCTCGTGCGCACCAGCAAGCAGGCAGCGGTGTTGGCGCTGGTGTTGTGTATCTGCGTTAGTTGGCCGCCGTGCCCCACCAGGCTGCGGTGAAAACCTCTGTGCCCATGCCCGGCTACATCGCCGATACCCACAATCACCCCGGCGTGTTGAATAGTGTCATTGGGGTATATGAGTTTCGCTCCCACGGTACCCACGCCGGGTCTTAGCGCGTGCATTAACATTTGTTCAAGCCAGTCCGGAGTGATTACCTCGATATCATTGTTGAGGAAGAGCAGCAACTCGCCGCGCGCCTGCTTGACAGCCCAATTATTCGCTGCCGAGTAATTGAAAGGATGATTCCACTCCACAATCTTGACGCGAGCATCACGTGCCTTCAATTGGTCATACATAGCGAAAACTTCCTCAGTTTTACTATTGTTCTCCACGATGAGCAATTCGTAGTGCTCATAGGTCGATTTTTCCAGAATGGAGGTCACGCCCTTCCTCAGGTCATCGACGTGTTCATGATTCAGCATAATGATCGATACCAGCGGCCGCGCTGGCAGGTCATAATTCACCCTGTACCAGGTGGGCATGAAAACCGTTTCCGCCCTCCCCTTTAACCCCAGGCGATGTAAATGATCCTCAATTGCCCTGATGCCGGAGGGACCGGCGTAGGGTTTGGCGTTGGCATCTGCTGCCGTGGAACCCTTGATGGAACGCCAGTGATACAGCATCCTGGGGATGCGCACAATTTTGCCCGCCCTTTCGGAAAGGCGCAGGATAAAATCAAAATCCTGCGCGCCTTCGTACCCGCTGCGGATCCAACCCACAGCATCGCCCAATGACTTTTTCACCACCAGGAAGTGACACATATAATTAACGCTGCGCAGCAGGTCAGGGCTGAAACAGGGCTTGAAAAAGGGGCCGGAGCGCACGCCTTTCTCGTTGACATTATCTTCATCAGAATAAAACACATCGATCCCTGGGTCAGCAATGAGCCGGATGGCGACCTCGAAAAGCGCGTTCGGTGCGATAAGGTCATCGTGGTCCAAAAAAGCCACATACTCCCCGCTGGCGAGGGCGACCGCGGCGTTGGTATTGCCGGCAATGCCCAGGTTCTCCTGCAAGTGCGCCACTTTGAAGCGCGGGTCAGCTGTTGCCAGCCGGTCAAGCAGTGCGGTCACTTCGAGGTTGGCAGGGTCGCCGTTCGCCAGGCAGCATTCCCAGGTGGTATGGGTCTGGTTTTTAACCGAGTCGAGGGTTTCAGTCAGAATGCGCAGCGGTGGGTTGTATACTGGCACCACGATGCTGATAAGCGGGTGCTGCGGTAACTGCTCTGCCTGCATCCGTTGGGTGATGAGTTTCTTCCCGGATAATGAATTCCGCCTAATCCAGTTCCTGTACCTGATCTTTTGCAAGATTGGAGCCGCGATGCGCCCACCGTAGAATTGCACAGTCATGACCAGGGCATGGAGCACACCCTCCTCGCGCATGATCTTGATAAAGCTCTGCACATGCTCTATGAAACCTTTTTGACTCTTCATTCACACCGCCTGGGTATAGAAAAAATGTAACAACAGAATACCGTGGTTCATGAATCCTCCCCGCAGCAAACTGCGGTGTATCTTCTTTAGATTTTTTCCTTGCTTAGAATAATAAAATTGCTCGTCATAACGTTTCGCCTAATTTCTTGTCTTACTTCTTTTTTCGCAGCAAGCTGCGGGAAATATCCTCATTTGATTATTCATTAGTTGCC
>DHGL01000038.1 GCA_002402725.1 Anaerolineaceae bacterium UBA4799 | reverse complement strand
TCTTTTATCTCCAGGCCGACCCTTCCTTCGCCGTAACGCCGGTTGAGTAGGGTAGCGGCATCGATCATATATTGTTTACGTTTTTCAAGCATCGTGCGGTCATGGTCGCGAATAATGTAGTAGAGTCTGGTATGTTCAACCGAACCCTCCACTTCAACCAGATGGATGAATCCCTCACGCCCTTCGGTGAATTCGGGACGTTCATTGACCGGCAGCATGGCATTGAATTCCATGGCCAGCAGCATTGAATTGACCATCTTGTTCTTCGCCACACCGGGGTGTACATTCCTGCCGCTCACTGAAACCTGCGCCTCGGCAGCGTTGAAAGTTTCGTATTCCAGTTCGCCGATTTCTCCACCATCAATGGTGTAAGCGTAACTGGCGTCGAATTTCGCCACATCAAATTTATCAGCCCCGCGCCCGATCTCTTCATCCGGCGTGAAACCAACGCGGATTTTTCCATGCTTGATCTCTGGATGCGCGACCAGGTATTCCATGGCAGCCATGATAGCCGCGATGCCGGCTTTATCGTCCGCGCCGAGCAACGTGGTACTATCCGTGGTAATCAGCTCCTGCCCGATATACTGCTGCAGTTCCGGGAACTCCGCCGATCTCATGTGTACACCGGACTCCGAATTGAGTTCTATATCGCCACCATCATAACTGGCGATGACCTGGGGATTGACGTGCGCGCCGCTCATATCCGGGCTGGTATCAAGATGAGCGACGAAGCCAATGACAGGGAGCGACTTATCTATGTTCGCAGGCAGCGACGCCATCAGGTAGCAATTCTCATCAAGGCTCACCTCCTGCATGCCCATCTCCCGCAGTTCTGTTTCGAGCAGTCGTGCCAGATCAAACTGCACCGGGGTGCTGGGACAAGTCTCACTATCGCGAGTGGATTCAGTGTTGATTTTGACGTACTTCATGAACCTTTCTTTTACTGTCGGCATGCGTCCTCCTGTAATTTGGGTAACTAGATTATATTACGAAGCCTGGTTTGAGAAATAACAATCTTCTTGTATAATGTTTATCAAATGTTTTTATTGGAGGATTAATGACTGAATCAGCCAGCAAGCCCAAGTACAGGATCAACGCTGTCAGTAAAAAAACCGGCATTCTACCGGTAACTCTGCGCGCCTGGGAAAGGCGTTACCAGATTCTGACACCCAAGCGGGAGAACAACTCTTACCGTTTATATTCAGACGAAGATATCGAGCTATTACGCTGGCTGAAAAACAAGCTGGACACGGGCGTCTCCATCAGCCAGGCAGCAGCCGAACTCAAAGAGAACCGACAGGCGGGGATACATTGCGAGCCGCTGCCGGATACCCAAAAACCAGCGATAACTGTTGACAAAAACCCGGCCGATATGTTGACTGGCGAGTTATACCACATGCTCATCGCCCACAACGAGATTGGCGCGACTGGTGTTTTTGATCAAGCGGCTGCGTCACTATCACTAACCGGATTATTCGAAAATGTAGTCATCCCGGTGCTGGTAAGAATCGGCGAAGAATGGTACCAGGGCAGGTTGCTGGTAGCAACTGAACATTTCGCCAGTAATTTTCTGCGCAGCAGGCTACTGAGCATTTTCCAGAAGATCCCAATTAAACGCGCCGTGAAACGCATCCTGATAGGCGGCGCACCGGGGGAGATGCACGAATTGGGAATGCTGATGTTGGCGATATTGCTGCGACAGCGCGGTTTCAACGTTGAATTTCTGGGTGCTGATATTCCGCTGCATGACCTTGTGGATTACACCGCGGAGACTGAACCCAATATGGTAATACTCGCTGCCACATCCAGAGAAGCGGCTGAAGCACTAACGGGATTCAAATTTTTGCTTGACCAAATCCGCAGAGCCCCGCTTTTTGGTTTTGGCGGCGGTGCATACAATTACTTTCCGGAGATGATACCTGCCACCCCCGGCATATTTCTTGGCAAATCCCTCAGTGAATCGATCACAACTGTTGATCGCCTCTTGAAGCAACCCTGAAAAAAACCTCAATCCCCCAAAAAATCCACAGAGCCGTCATTTCGACGGCTCCGGGGTTTTGGCGCTGCGGCTTCCCTAATCTATCGCGAGGAGGGATGCCGCAGCGCTGTGTTCAAAACTAGTACACATCGTAGACATCACCTCCTCATCGTTAGGATGGCAATTTCTGCTACTTAAGTTAATCATAGTTCGGCTGTTGCGTCAAGCACAGGCACCGCACTGCCTTTGGCTTGCTCCCGTTCTCCATCCCCTTTATAATTCTTTCAATGTCCAACCCTGAAGGCACAACCCCTCAACAACCTCGCTGGATGAACCTGGCGCTGATCCTCGCCGCGCTGATGCTTTTCTCCGCCTGGCTGGCGCTCACTCCGCCGGGCATCGAAGGAAAGGTAAACGCGGCAGGTTATTCGGTTTGCCACCAAATTGATAGCCATTCGTTTACGATCGGTGGTAAAGTGCTGCCATTGTGCGCGCGCTGCAGCGGCACATTCCTCGGATTATTGATCTCACTGTTATACCTGTACGCAAAAGATCGAAAAAGCGGGTTTCCGTCCAGGCTTAAAATGGCGGTGTTGCTGCTTTTCTTTATCTTCTTCGCCTTTGACGGCATTAACTCCAGCCTCCCATTAGTAGGCCTTAAAACCTTTTACCCACCCACCAACTTGCTCAGGTTAATCAGCGGCCTGCTCTTTGGCATCACCCTGGCGAATGTGGTGCTGCCATTGTGGCACCAGACTTTATGGGCGCAGCAGAACCCGCAGCCAGTCTTTCACAGCTGGCGCCAGCTTGGGTGGCTGCTGTTGTTTTGTGCCATCGCCGGACTGTTGGTGGTTTCGGATATTGCCATCCTTTATTACCCCATCGCCATTCTTTCCACCGTTACCATATACCTTGTATTGGCAATGATCTATGCGCTGCTTTGGTGTATCATTCTGAAAAAGGAGAATTCGCTGCACCTTTTTGGAGAGGGTTTCCGTATATTTAGTGCCGGTGTACTCACGGCAATCACCCAGGTCGGGGTTATGGATCTCATCCGCTTCTCTCTCAGCGGAACCTGGTAATAAAAGGAAATCAAACGATGGATATTTTCAATATTTTCACAGCCTTTGGTCTCTCTGCCAGCGCGGGTTTGAACGCCTATATCCCCCTGCTGGTGGTTTCGCTGCTCGCCAAGTTCACCAACCTCATTAACTTACAGGAACCCTGGAACTTGATGACCTCCTGGTGGGTAATCGGCGTGCTCATTGCGCTCACAATCGTGGAGATACTGGCGGATCTATTCCCTGGCGTGAACCATGTGAACGATGTCATCCAATCGTTCATCCGGCCAACCGCCGGCGCGATCGTTTTCGCGGCTACGTCCAGCCAGGTTGGTGACGTGAACCCAATTCTGGGGCTAATCGCGGGTCTGTTGGTGTCAGGTGGTGTGCACGCAGTGAAAGCCCTGGCGGTGCGCCCAGCCGTAAACGCAGCCACCGGCGGCTTGGGGAACGTGCCCGCTTCAATTGGTGAACAGGCTACCTCGACCGTGGTCTCGATTCTCTCCGTGATCATCCCGGTAATCGTAGCCATCATTCTGGTAATCGTTCTCCTTATCATTATTCTTTGGGCCAATAACCGTAAGAAGAAAAAGGAAGCCCAGCCATCAGCGTGATCCAACCAGAACAAGAACCGCCGGATGTAGAAAGCAGTGAATTGCTTGCCCGTCGCAAGAGGGAGATATGGCAGATTGTGTTGGTGATGACCCTCACTTCCTGCATCGGTAGCATCCTGCTCATTTTTCTATTATGGTGGATATACCAGAAAATCACACCCTGAAAGATAAAACCTGAGCTTCCGCCACTCAGGGGACCTGATTATTCAAGTAACACTACAATATCATCCGTGTGCAGGCATAGTTCGAGTTCCTTCCCCAATGGAAGCGGAGAAGAGGAAGTAAATTCCAGAACGGCATGGGAACAGGCCTTCAGGCTTACCCGGTAATGGTCTCCCATGAACCGGCACTCAGAAACAACACCTCTAATCCTGCCTGCTGAAGACCGTTCCTTATCATCAAAAACATGCGCAGGTCTGAGGAGAAGATGTACCACCTGACCCGGCTTGAGTAGATGCGCAACTCCAGCTGATAATGGGCGAAACTCACCGCAGGCAGTTTGCACAGCCAGCGGGTTGCTGCTGAGCACCCTGCCCTCGAGCAGGTTGGACATTCCCAGGAATCGCGCCACCCAGGTGTTAGCAGGCCTCCGATACACCTCTTCCGTGGGACCGCTTTGCGCGATGCGCCCATCATGCAGCAGGGCGAGCCGGTCACCCAGCAGGATGGCTTCCTCCTGGTCATGGGTCACATAGATAGCCGGAATGCCCGTCTGGTGGAGCAATTCACGCAATTCCTCCTGCATCTCGATGCGCAAACTGCGGTCTAGCGCAGCCAGCGGTTCATCCAGCATCAAGAGTTGAGGTTTCGGTGCCAGCGCACGAGCAAGCGCGACGCGCTGCTGTTCTCCACCGGAGAGATCGGTAACACGGCGCCTGGTAAAAGCCGCCATATTGACACGTTCCAGCGCTTCGAGAACGCGCATATTGAGTTGTTCTGTGGAAACGCGCTGCATGCGCAACCCAAAGGCAACGTTCTCACTGACGGTGAGGTGCGGGAAAAGCGCGTAATCCTGGAACATTAATCCAAATCCACGGCGGTGTACCGGGATAGCGCTGATATCCTTACCGCGCCAGAGGATGCTGCCGGCATCCTGGGTTTCAATACCAGCGATGATGCGCAGGATGGTGCTTTTACCACTGCCAGAACTTCCCAGCAAGCAAAGGGTTTCGCCGGCATCCACGTGAAAGTTCACGCCGTTGAGAAGAGACGCGCCTTCGTACACTTTATGCAGGTTTACGATTTCCAACCGCTCCATGTGTTCTCCGTTAATCGCTGCCGTAAATTGCGTGGCTGAGGCTTTCGAGGAGGCCGATGCTCACAGCACAGATAACGATGAGAATCGTTGCCATGGCCATGGCCTGACCGTAATTCAATCCCCCGGGCTGCGCCAGGTAGCGGAAGATTGCCACCGGCACGGTGGGATTATCAGGCCGTGCGATGAAGGATGTGGCACCGAACTCGCCAATGGAAATGGTGAAGGCAAAAAGCCCGCCAGCCAAAAGTGAACGGCTGATAAGCTTCATTTCCACCTCCCACCAGACACGAACAGGGGATGCGCCTAGTACTGCCGCCGACTGGCGCAACGATTCTGGAATCGATGCCAGAACCGGCTGTACAGTGCGCAGCACAAACGGGATGGCAATCAGGCTATGCGCAAGCGGTACCAGCCAGGGAAAAGAGGTGCGCGCCAGCGCACTGCCACTGAAAGCGATAACGAATCCCAACCCAAGGGTCACGGCTGACGCACCGAAGGGGAGCATTACCAACGGGTCGAGCCAGCGCTTTGTGCCCGGCCGTTTCACCATGGCGTATGCCAGCAGCGTACCCGCTGCCACGGAGAGGCCCATGGTAATGAAGGCATAACCAAGTGAATTAATCACGGCGCGCGATGGCGGAACGTAAAAAACACTTTGCTGCCGGTTGATGAACAATTCCTTGTAGTAATCCAGGGTCAACCCAGCCTGCACTTCGGTGCGCTGACCGCGCCCGGCTTCAAGACGCGTCACCGATCGGCTGGCGAGCGCGAATAAAGGCAGCACCTGCAGCAGAAGGAGAAAAACGATCGTCAATGTAACGGCTAATTTTTCATATGGCGAGCGGGGCTTGCGGGTGCCTTCACCGTGCAAACGCGGAAAGAGTGGCACGTCACGACCCTGACTGGTCCTTCCATAAAGGAAAAGGATGACCAGTGTGCACGCGAGTTGGAGCAAGGAAAGCAGTCCAGCCATCGGCAGGTTGAGGTTGTGCAGCGCCTGGGTGTATATGGCGACTTCAAGCGTGGCAAATCCTGCCCCTCCCAGCATAAGAATGACCCCAAAACTGGTGAAATCAAAAAGGAAAACCAGAAGCGCAGCGGATAGGATGGGGCGGCGCATTAAAGGGTAAATAACCTCGCGGAAAGCACGCCAGGGAGAAGCCCCCAACACCCGCGCACTGTTTTCAAGGCGTGGATCGAGTTGTGACCAGGCGCTTCCTACAACCCGGATGATAATGGCGATATTGTAAAAAACGTGCGCCACCAGAATGGCTGTGAAGGTATTCAAGAAGGTTATTGGCGGTGTTTGAACGCCTGTGAGCTCCATCAGCAGCAAGTTGAGCCAGCCACGCGGTCCAAGCAGGGCGTTGAAAGCCGCCGCCGTAACCACCGTGGGTAATACGAACGGCAGCATGGTAAGCAGGCGTAAGAGGCGCTTGCCTGCAAAATCGAAACGAGAAAAAACATATGCCGCGGGCAATCCCAGGAGCAGGGTCAGCAATGTAGAAAGCACCGCCTGGAAAACGGTGAACCCCAGCGGTCGAAGCGTATCAGCAAAGGCGATAACACCGCCGTGCTCGAACATTACTTTCAGTATGGCTGCCATGGGGATAAAAAAGAACACCAGCAGCAGCGCCAGCGGCGCTCCCCACAAGAGCACGCCTGACTTGTTAACTATGTTTGCAAACCCGCGCCACAATCTCAAGGCAACATCACCCTGGTCCACGCGGTAATCCACTCATCCCTGTTTTTTGAAATCAGTACCGGGTCGAGTCTGGCTGGTTCCTGCGCGAGTGCAGCGTATTTAATGAACTCCTCAGGCAACGCGGCTGCCGGATTGACCGGATACACGAACATCTGCAGCGGCATATCCTCCTGGAACACCAAACCGAGCATAAAATCAATGAAACGCTTTGCCAGTTCCGGTTGCTTCGCGCCCTTGAGTATCCCGGCATATTCCACCTGACGAAAACAGGTGTTCTCAGCCGTGATGGAGGCAGTCGGCGCGTCGCTTATTGGTTCAGAAGCAAAAATGACCTCGGCCGCCGGGCTGGTGGCGTAACTCACCACCATGGGTTGCAGCCCGCGCCCTGAAGAAGCGGAAAAGTTGGTGTAATAGGCGGTTTCCCAATCATTCACCACCACCACGCCATTCTGCTTCAGTGACCGCCAGTAATCCAGGTAACCGGCTTCTCCGTACTCAGAAATTGTTGTGAGTAGAAAAGCCAGGCCTGGCGAGGACGTAGCAGGATTTTCTACGACCAATAATCCATTTCCAGCCTCTCCCCTGTACACGGGTTTTGCCAGGTCAGCGAGGGTTTGGGGGACCGCCAGTCCGCGCTCCGCAAACCAGGACTTGTCATAATTGATACATACGTCAGCAAAATCGATCGGCGTCACCATGCCATCCAGTCCCCTGGTGAATTCCTCCGGCAGTGACGCGAGCGCCGGTGATGTATAAGGCTCAAAGAGCCCTTCCTGCAGCGCGCGCGAGAGAAAAGTGTTATCCACCCCATAGAATACATCCGCTTCGGGATTGTTCCGAGTAAGGATCGCGCGGTTAAGCGCAGCACCAGTATCCCCGGATTTTAGAAACACGAGGGAGACTTCGTTTTCTTCCTCAAAGGCTTTCACCACATCTTCTGAGACGGCAAAGGAATCGTGCGTCATCACAGTAAGGACCGACGGCGGTGTTTCTGTTGTGGCTGCCCCGGTACAACTCGCCAGCAGGAGCAAAGTGCTAACCAGAATAATTATCAAATAAAAATGTTTCATGAAGCCACCTCACACCGCGCATGAATGCATAAGAGGATCCCGGACTGAATTTGAATGCTGGCGTTCTCAGAAATCATTTCGTTGCTGATGCCGCGGCTGTGGTAAAAAATCAGGCTTTCCTCAATCAGCGGGTATCTTAGCCCGCGGGTGGAGATGCCGCGCACGATCGGTGAAAGCGGCAGCAGTGAAACTGTATCCCCCGGACTGCCCTGGAGATCGACCGAGCCATGAATGAGGATCACCTCCTGCACCCCATCATCGATGCGCACATCAAGGCCAGCCAACACCGGCAGGTTGAGCAGATAGATGTTCGAGAGCATCTGATCGAGCCGCCCACCAAGCGCACCTGTAATGGTGATGCGGCTGCAACCGGTTTCCACGGCTTCCTGCAGCGCCAGTTCGAGGTCGGTTTCATCTTTTTCGACCGGATACTTCCGCACCTCGGCGCCCACCTCCTCAGCCCAACGGATCTGTTCAGGGGTCACCGAGTCCAGGTCGCCAACCAGCAGGTCAGGTTTGAGGTTGAGTGCCTGCACATGAGCCAGCCCGCCATCAGCCGCGATGATCTTATCAGCGCGCGCAGCCATCTGACGAGCTGCCTGCGGGTACAGTAGTTCGCCATTGGCAAAAACAAGCAAGTGACCAATTGACATAAAAAACCCTCCGCCAGGGAGGGGTGCTTCGTTGGTTATAGTCCCTCCGCCGGCATAATCCGGATCAGGTAATGCGGGTCAAGGGCATGTTCCCTACTCTCAGCCCGTTCAGCGGGCTCCCCGTTTATCCATCTGCTTTGAGTATAGACGGGTGAATGACGAATGTCAAGAGCGCGGGTGCGCAGTGTGTGGATGCGTTGGAAAATTGAAATCCAAAACCAGTTTTCGTTTAAAACCATTTTGCAGCAAGCACATGCCAGGATAAAATCCAGCAGGTTAAGCCAAAGGCGTGGTTATTGATTGATTTTTACAGACAGCGTGCTATGATAATTCCTAACCAGACAACAGGAGAGCAAACGTGAACAAAAACATCGTGATCATTTTCACAGGGTTCCTTATCATTTTAGGTTCCCTGCTGGTGGATGTTATCGGGCTGGGAGACAAACAGGGTTTTCACTTCGCGCAGCTAGCCGGGGTGCTCGCAGGTTTCACGGTGCTATGCTATGGGGTTTACCAGAACTTCCTGCGAGGAAGACCATTCGAGAAACGGCTCTACGCCTTCCTTGGAAAAATCTTTACTTTCAAAAACATCGGCCTTGTCTTCACAATCCTGGGGATTTTGGTGACGGTTGTTGCTCTCACGGCCGATTACCTGGGCATTGGTGACAACACAGGTATTAACAAATCACAATTGAAGGGGGTACTGCTCGGTCTCACCTGCGCCGCGCTCGGGTTGTGGTTGTGGAGACCAGACCAGGTTGCTTCAGAGCGACGCTTTTATAAAATAATACGATTTTTATTAGCGGGAAAAACAATCGGCATTTTATTATTACTGGTCGGCTCGCTCATCATCATCTGGATGGTGGGCGTGGAAGTACTCGTCGAAGGGGCACACCCCGGTTTTGGAATCGTTCAGCTCATAGGTGTCATACTGGGGGCTTTATGTGTGGTCATTGGTTTGTGGAAATCCTTTCTGCATCAGTTCATCCACATCGAGAAGCTCAATCCTGTCATCAAATTCCCTGCCATCCGGCGCATGTATATTGCCTTGCTCATCCTCGGGTTAGGGATTACGGGCATCTACCTGACCAACAACATCTATTCAAGAATCGACATGGAGAAGGAATCATTCGTCTGTATCAACTATTTCGATGAAGCAGCCAACCACGTAGGCGCGGATTTCCGTACCGGTATTTACCGTCCACCAAAAGCTGAACTGCATCGCGAGAACATTTACCTGACGGGGCTTTCCAATTACCCGCCTTTCACCATATTGTTCTTTACTCCGCTGCAATTATTTGATGAAGACACAGCTTATATCATCATCGTCGCGCTCTTAACACTGGCAAACATTGGCGCATTATTGATGTCGACCTTGCTCGTGGGAGATATCCTGTTGACGCGTTTAAACCTTGAATCCAGCAACGTTGTCACCATCGCCACCGCCCTATTTATCGCCATACTCTTCTATACTATCTCCGGGTATCCTTTCATGTTCAGCATCGAGCGCGGCAACTATGACAGTATCGCCATTTTCTTCGCGATATTGGGAATATACCTGATGGTGAAGAAACCAGAAACACTGTGGTGGCAGGTCATCTGCATTTCCATCGCGGCACATCTTAAGATGTATCCGGCAGCCCTGTTCATCGTGCTGCTGTATAAACACGGCAGGAAAATGATCATTCCCGCAATTTTTGTTAACGTGGTCATGCTGCTTTCTCTTGGCTACAAGAACGCCATCTGGTTCATTGAAATCATGATCGATTACACGCTGGCACCTCAGGTGTGGGTAGGGAATCATTCCGGGTTTTCCTTCGCGGGGTATATGCTGGAAAGGATTCCAGACCTGGCAATCTACAGCACTGAACTAAAGAACTTCTTCACATTATTACCAATCATCATTTGGGTGTTTTCTTGTTACTACTGCGTTAGACTTCTCAAGCCGGATATCAGCATTCTGATGCTGACGATGGCATCCATCCCTTTGATGTGTACGCTACCAACGGTCAGTCACGACTATAAACTGCTGGTATTACATCCAGCCATATTAGTTTTTATTTCTTTACTGGTCTATAAGATCATCCGCGACTCCAGATTATGGGATTACCTGCAGCTGGTTCTCGTTATAGCACTATCCTTGTTCATCAGCCGCTCGTTCAAGATCATTGCCGACCCCTACTGGTACATCAGCAATAAATATTTATTAATTCTGGTTCTTTCCATCTTAATGCTGGTGAATATCTACTATCTTAAAAAGGATCCCGCGTTTGCACGCAGTGCGGTTGAAGCTCAGCCTACATAAATCTTCCGCCGGAAGGTGAACCGGTGTTGGTGGTTTTCCTGGAGAATGCCGGGGGAATTCCACCATCCGGGTTTGCCATCTGGGTTAAAATATGCTATCGATTCAATGGCACACATGAAGGATTTGCTCACCCTGAAAGATATCATAGACGCGCACAAGCGTATTCAGCCTTACATCCTGCGTTCACCGCTGATGCCGTCGGCATACCTGAGTGATAAACTAGGCGTACCGACGTATTTAAAGCTTGAATGCCTGCAGCCGACCGGGTCATTCAAATTGCGCGGTGCAACCAACCTGTTGTTGCAACTTACAGGTGAAGAGAAAAAAAAAGGGGTAATCACGGTTTCCAGCGGTAACCACGGCAAGGCGGTGGCGCATATTGGTGAAATTCTGGGCATCCCGGTCACCATCTTCCTTTCCACACACACACCCGCCTGCAAGGTGGAAAGTCTACGCAAGACCACCGCGCGCATTATCGTGACCGGTAACAGCTACGATGAAGCCGAAACCGCCGCGAGCGCATACGAAGCGAAACACGGTCTGGTGCACATCCCTTCGTTCGACGATCCGCGCATCATCGCCGGGCAGGGTACAATGGCGCTGGAAATCTTTGCTGACGTACCCGAAACGCGCCATATTATCTTTCCCCTCTCCGGCGGCGGCATGGGCGCGGGCATCGGTCTCGTCAGCCGGCAGCAGTCCCCGCCGGTGGAAATCTGGGGGGTGAGCATGGAACGCGCCCCAGTGATGATACGCAGCCTGGAAGCCGGCCGGGTGCTGCAGTTACCGGAAGAGCAGACACTGGCGGATGGACTTAAAGGCGGGTTGGGAAACCCCAACCGGTATACCTTTACGCTTTGCCGTGAAGTGATCAACCACACCGCGCTCGTCAGCGAAGATGAGATTGGTCAGGCAGTGGCGTTTCTATTCAATAATCATCGACTGGTAGCGGAAGGCTCAGGCGCGGTAGGGATCGCCGCACTGCTGGCAGGCAAGATCAAGCCGGAAGGGCCTACAGTGGTGGTCGTTAGCGGCAGTAATATTGATCTATCCACCTTCGTGGAGCTGGTCGAGCATTACTCAGACCTTTTTTGATTCCATTTCAAAACCCGGAATCCGCGTTTTCTTCTCCAGGTACTTTAACCCCCAATTTAATACAAAAACCATCACCAGATAAACCACCGCCACCGCCAGGTAGCTGCCCACCGGGTCGTAGGTATCGGCAGCGGCGCGCTTGGCTTTTGCCATCAAATCCTGCACGGCGATGAGGAACACAACGGCCGTGGTCTTTAGCAGTGAAATGGGCTCATTGGACCAGGCAGGGATCACCAACCGCAGCGCCTGGGGTAGGATGATATACCAGATAGTCTTCCAGCGTGAAAGTCCAATTGCCCTGCCAGCCGTCATTTGCGAGGCTCCGATGGATAAAATTGCGCCGCGCAAATATTCCGCCTGGTAAGCGGCGCTGTTCAACCCCAAAGCCAGGAAGGCAGAAAGTGTTTGTGTGAGGGTGATGCCCAGCGAGGGCAACCCGTAATAGATGATGAACAACTGCACCAGCAGCGGTGTACCGCGAAAGAGCTCGATATAAGCGATTGCCAGCGCTTTCAGCCATCTTGGAGCGTAAACCTTTGCAACCGCCAATGCCAGTCCGAGTACAAAGCCTATGGCGAGCCCAACAGCGGTCAGCTCGAGAGTGACCCCTGCGCCTTTGATGAATTCGGGCAGATAACGCTGAAAGAGCTCCAACCAACCGGTCATTTAATACTCTTTTTCCTTCTTGCCGTAAAGCTCTGTGATTTTCCACAGGAACTCGCGCGTGCGTTCGTGCTTGGGGTGGTAGAACAGGTCATCCGGTGAACCTTCTTCAACTACGCTGCCTTTTTCAAGGAAAACAATACGGTCAGCCACCTCTCTGGCAAATCCCATCTCGTGGGTCACCACCAGCATGGTCATACCCTCAAGCGCCAGTTTGCGCATCACTTCCAACACCTCGCCGATCAGTTCCGGGTCGAGCGCGGATGTCGGTTCATCGAAAAGCATGATGCGCGGGTCCATTGCCAGCGCGCGGGCGATAGCCACACGCTGCTGCTGCCCACCCGAGAGTTGACCCGGGTAATGGTCAGCCCGGTCTGAAAGCCCCACGCGTTCAAGCTCGCGCAGCGCTTTCTGTTTGGCCTCATCCGGTTTCATGTGCTTCACCCTGGTCAGACCCATCATCACGTTATCCAGCGCAGTGAGGTGATTGAAAAGCAGGAAATTCTGGAATACCATACCGATATGCTGACGCACCCTATCCTCATCACAGCCTTTAGCAGTGATCTCCAAATCGTCCAGCCAAATCTGCCCTTCATCAGCGCAGGTGAGCAGGTTGATGCAACGCAGCAGTGTGCTCTTGCCTGTTCCGCTGGGACCGATGATGACAATGGTATCGCCTTCATTCACTACCAGGTCGATATCATGGAAAATGACGTTATCACCGTATTTTTTAGTCAGCTTCTTAATGGTCAGAATCGGTTTTCCCATACCTTTCTCCAAATCACGGGTTGGCTGGAATGCGCAGCCGCCGATCCAGCACATCCAATAAACGGTTGGTGATGAACACCAACAAGAAATAGATGAGCGCGGCGATCGCGTATGCCAGGAATGGTTCCTGGGTACTGGCGCTGATAAGCTGCGCACGCCGCAGAATTTCGGGTACACCCAGGGCATAAACCAGCGAAGAGTCCTTCACCACAATGGCAGCCTCGTTCGACCAGGGCGGGATGGCCAGGCGCAGGGTTTGCGGCAAAATGATGTGCTGTATGGCCTGGTTCTTGCTCATGCCAATGGCACGGGCGGCCATCATCTGCCCGCTGCTGACGGATAAAATCGCGCCGCGCACAATCTCCATCTGGTAGGCGCTGCTGACGATGCCCAGAGAAATCGAACCCGCCCAAAACGGTGAGAGGTTAATACTGCCGGAGACGATGAAATAGAGAATAAAAAGCAGCACGATAGGCGGGATACCGCGCATCACCGTGCTGTAGAGTGAGGTCAGCCGTTGTGATACCTTTCCCCCGTAAACATTTAGAATCGAGAAGAGCATTCCCAACAGCAGCCCGGAAGGCAACGCCACCAGTGTGACCGCGATGGTGTAGGCGGTACCTGAAGCAATATACTGCAGGAACTTCACGAGATCCAACGCGCGGTCACTCCTGATTCACAGTTTACGGCGCGTCTCGCTTAAACTCCGCACCGATAATTATCGGGGTAACGGTTTTCCAATTTCTGACACCGTTACCCCTGATGGTTGATTTTAAATTACTCAGCGAAGTACTTTACAGCCAGCGCGTCGATGAAACCTTCATCCTGCAACTCTTTGATGATCTTATTGATCTCAGTCTGCAGGTTCTTGTCGCCATCGGGGATGACAATGTTCATCGGACCAGTCGAGAGCACACCCTGGTACACGATCTTCATGCCGCCGAACTGGTCAACCAGCGCTTTGGCAGGTACATAATCGGCCATAATTACCTGCACCCGGCCTGCCTGCAGATCCATAAATGCCTGGTCCACACGTTCATAACGCAGCAAGGTATCCGCGGTCAGTTTGCCGGTGGCCTCATAATTATCAGTCAGCCATCCATCCTGCGTGGTGCCGGATTGAACACCAACGACGAACTTATCAAGGTTTTCAGGAGTAGGCACGTCGCCTGAAAGCGTTTCCAACACCACCAGCGCATCTTCACTGGTGTAATAAGCATCGGTGAAGTCAACCGTTTTGTCCCGTTCTTCGTCATAATTGAAAGCAGCAATGGAGAGGTCGATCTTACCGCCCTGCACCGCAGCGATGAGGCTGTCAAAGGGCATATCCGTCCACTCAACGGTCACGCCCAGGCGCTTGCCGATCTCGTTCATCAATTCCACATCAAAACCGGTGGTGTTGCCCGCCTCGTCAACGAATTCAAAAGGCGGGTAGTCAGCGGATGTTCCCACCACCATCTTGCCGGCTTTTTTCATCGCCGCCAGATGGTCGGAAGACGCGCTGCACGCAGCAAGAGCAAAAACCAGAACCAGTACTACAGCAAGGTAGATCAGGCGTTTCATTAGTTCCTCCGTATGAATTATTTTCTGCATTGAAACCTTACGCATATTATATAACAGGAATAAAAATACACAACTCGCAGAAACCTCGCGAAAAACGGGTGCGTGTAAGAACTGATGAGTCTCAAGTAATTAAGTGTGATGGTTTTCTTCCAGTATAATAGACGCGTAAGCGCAGGTATCACGTTTTCATGGAGCACGTCTTGCCGCCTTTGATACAGTTTGAGCGCGTCACCTACCGCCACCCCGGTAGTGACAAATCCTCCCCTCCTGCCTTGAATGATATATCCTTAAGCATAGACCCGGGTGAATGGGTTGCCATTGTTGGCGCCAACGGCTCGGGGAAAACCACCTTCGCGCGCCATTGTAACGCGTTGTTGCTGCCCAGCCACGGGCGGGTGCTCATCGCCGGAAAAGACAGCGCGGTGCAAAGCAGCCTCCCTCAAATCCGCGCTGGTATTGGCATGGTCTTTCAGAACCCTGAAGACCAGATCGTCGCCACGCTAATCGAAGAAGACACTGCCTTTGGACCGGAAAACCTGGCGGTACTACCCGCGGAGATTCGCGCGCGCGTGGCCGCTGCTCTCGAAACGGTCAAAATGAGTGGGCACAAGGAACAACTCCCTCACCTGCTCTCAGCCGGGCAAAAACAGCGCGTGGCGCTGGCGGGCGTGCTGGCCATGCAGCCGGAATGCGTTATCTTCGACGAGTCCACAGCCATGCTTGACCCGCGCGGCAGGCTGGACGTGCTGGCGGAGATGCAAGCGCTGCACAACCGCGGTATCACCGTTTTGTTCATTACCCATTTTATGGAAGAAGCCGCGCGCGCTGAGCGCGTACTAGCGCTCAATAGCGGCAACCTGGTATTTGACGGCACGCCAAAAGACCTGTTCGCGGACCTGCACCTGCTCAACACCTGCGGGTTGGAGCAGCCATCAACGTTGATGCTGCTGCGCGAGATCCGCCTGCTCAACCCCCAACTGGCCAACCTGCCGGTGGACTTTGAACAGGCTTTGGCGCAAATCCCGCAATACAGCGGCTCATACCAACTATCTCCCGAACCCTCTTTTCCCGACGCAGGTGAAATCCTTATCGATGTGGAGGGGCTCAACCACACCTATCTGCGCGATACCCCGCTGGCGCACCAATCGCTTTTCGACATCTCGCTGAAAGTGCACAGCGGCGCGGCTCACGGATTCTGCGGCGCCACGGGTTCAGGCAAATCCACCCTGCTGCAGCACCTCAACGGGCTCTACCGTCCGCAAAGCGGAAAACTGCGCATCGGTCCNNTTCCAGAACCCCGAGATCTATTTCTTCGAGCAGTATGTAGGTGACGAAATCGCTTACGGACCCAAGAACCTGTATGGCAGGGATGGACTGGCAAAGCGGGTGCGAGATGCCATGGAGCTGGTGGGATTGGATTTTGAAAAGTTCAAGGACCGCGTTACGTATACTCTGAGCGGTGGTGAAAAACGCAAGGTAGCGCTGGCAGCCACCATGGCGTTGCAACCACGGCTGCTCATTCTTGATGAACCCACAGCCGGGTTGGATCCGGCTTCCAGGCGCAACCTGCACAGCATCCTCAAGAAATCACAGGGCAGCGGCGTGGAACTGATCCTCAGCTCTCACAGCATGGGAGACATCACCGAGCTGACCGAAAACCTCACCATCGTTTCAAAGGGCAAAGCGCTGCGCACCGGCAACACCGCTGACCTGTTCAATGACGCGCAGTTGATCAATGAAGCCTCGCTGGGTCAACCGTCAATCGTCAAATTGGCCGGGGTATTGCGGGCAAGAGGTTGGCCAATCCCGCAGCGCGTGGTGCGCGCTGAGCAATTGTTCAACGCGCTACGCGCCATGAATGCGAGGGACTCTTATGAGTGAGTTTGACTTCCTTTCGCGCATTCCCCTGGGACAATACATCCCCACAGGCTCTATCATTCATCGACTTGACCCGCGCGCCAAGATCATCATGTTCGGGGCACTGCTCATCGCCATTACATTCACCCCTTCTTACATCGGTCTGGCAATCGGTATCGCCGCGTTGCTGCTGGCACTGCTTCTCTCCAGGGTGCCCATCGGGTTCGCGCTCAAAGGGCTGCTAGCTCCGCTACCTTTCCTTTTGATCATCGCCATTATCCAGGTGTTCTTTTATTCCAGCGCGCTGGACCCGGACATCCTGATCAAGATGGGGAAATTGAACATCACATCAGCCGGTCTGCTGGCCGGGGCCATGTTGCTCATCCGTTTTGCCGGGCTCATCCTTTGCCTCAGCCTGATGAGTTTCATCACCTCAACCTCAGAACTACTGCAAGGGATGACGAAAATCCTCAGTCCCCTCAACCGCATCGGCATTCAGACCATGGACTTCATCATGATCATCCAGGTGACACTGCGCTTTCTACCCTTCCTGGCACAATCGGCTGAGCGTATCGCCAAAGCCCAGGCTTCACGCGGCTCGGATTGGGGACAGAAACGCAAGGGCTTGTTTAACCGCATTCGCCAGGTGATCCCAATGGTCATCCCCCTCTTCATCATCAGCCTGCGCCGCTCTGAAAACCTGGCGCTGGCGATGGACGCGCGCGCCTACGGCGTATTCAAATACCGCACCAGCATGACCGAACTGGATTTTTCCTGGTCGGATGGGTTCGCTGTCTTAATAAGCATCATAGTCTCACTCGCGATCTTCTTCGTGTGAGACTATCATTCTCTTTATATATAGACTGTTTATTCCAGATCAGAGCCTTTGCGCTTGCCCACGGTGAACTGGCGATACGCCGCCACCACCAGCAGGGTGAGCAATGCTGAAACCCCGGCCTCGGGCAGGCCTGAAACAACCGCGATCCCGCTCAAGGGTTTCCAGAGCGCTTCGCCAAAAACCTGGGTCATAAGCGGGGTACGGCCGAAGAAAAGCCCCAGCGCGCCCAGCACCAAAACAGTGTTGGTAAGACTGCCCGCGATACCGCTGACGATGAGCCCAACCACCGGCCATTTCTTTAAAGCTGTCCATACCAGCCAGGCAACCGGACCAATAAAGAGCCGTGGTAATACCGCGAGCAGGGGATTGGTAAACAGCGGGTCGAGAACTCCCGTTGGAGCAATGGCTGCCTGCAGCATGCTGAACAGACCAAAGATGAGACCGATACCGGCTCCCACCAGTGGACCTTCCAGGATGGCTCCAATGATGACCGGGACATGCATAATGGTGAGGGATATGCCCCCAAACCAGGGGATGAATCCCCAGTGCGTTAACCCAAGGAGGATGGTGATCGCTCCCAGGACGGCGGTGACAACAATCTTGCGGGTTCTATCTTGTGCCATAGAATACTCCATAAATGTATTGTGACAACCTGAAATACCCTAACGGTTGCCCATGAATTTTAAGACACCCAGGCCAGTATTGCTTTGCATCACTTGCGGGCTGCCGTAGTACTCGATGACCCCGGCGCCGGAAATGGATGTTTCAAGGCTGTTTTTTGCCCATACAGTGGCCGTTCCCACCCCGCTGAGCCGAACACTGGCTTTCCCAGCTTCAAGCCGGCTGGCTTTCAACGAACCAGCACCGCTGAGGGTAACGCTCATCTCATCCGTATGCCCGGCAATGTCAATAGCGCCAACGCCTGAAAGATTCACCGCCAGTGTGGCAGTTTTCAGCGTTCCTACGGTCAATAAACCCGGTCCGGTGATGGACAACGAAAGGTTTGCGGTTTCAATGCACGGCGTGTCCAGGCTTCCCACGCCAGAAATGGAAATGGCATTAATCTCGCGCATCGTTAACTTGAAAACAATCTTGTCCCCGCTCAGGCTGCGGATGCCGGTCCAGTCTTTCCAATCTTCATCATAATCGATGAACAGCGTCCCTTCGCGCACTTCGGTCTTGATGCGCGAACGGATCTCCGGCTGTGCTTCGATCACCAGCTCTTCGTGGTCGCCCTGGAGGAGGTCTACCCTACCCATCCCCCTGAAAACCAACGCGGAAAAACCGCTGACTTCCCTTTTTTCCTGGTTGCTGAACTGATCACTCATATCGATTCCTTTCTCATATGTTCCCGGATACATCATATACGGAAAATCGCCATGCGAGGTTCAGTTTATCCGTCTATATTCTAGCCCGTTTTGGCATATAATCAAAGCGTTAAATCAACATATAGGAGCCGAAATGACCACACAAACCCCTCCACGCTGGGACCTGACCAATGTTTATCCATCCCTCTCTTCGAAAGAGTACAGCGCTGATTTCGAAAAACTGAACTTGCTAATCGCGAAGATGGAAACCCTCATCAATGAAAAAGCCGCCGTTGTCACCGCTAAGGACGAGGCTTCTTCAATAGGTAAGCTCGCCCAGGAGTTTAC
>DHGL01000020.1:46735-51427 GCA_002402725.1 Anaerolineaceae bacterium UBA4799 | reverse complement strand
CGGATGTTGATGAGGCTGACCGGTGAAACCTGGTCCTGGTCACGGATGGACATTCTTTCCTTGATTACGCGCTCCATGCGGCGCAAGCCAATGCGCAGCTTGTTCTGGATCAATTCGCCATTGGTCTTTACCCGGCGGTTACCCAGGTGATCAATGTCATCCTTGTCTTCCATCTCGTTGTTTATCAGGATCATCCTGCGTACCAGGTAAACGATATCCCACTTGGTAACGCTGCGGTGAGAAACTGGGATGCGGCTCATCAGGTCGAGTTTTTGGTTCAATTTATAACGTCCAACGCGTTCGAGGTCATAATGACGGCTGTCAAAAAGCTGTTCCTCGAGGAATTGCCTGGCGTTTTCGAGATTGGCAGGGTCACCGGGGCGCATGCGCTTGAAGAACTCGATAAGCGCGGCTTCCGCGATTGTTTGGTGATGCGTCAGGTCCCAGGTGGGTTCCTGGCGGATGGTGGAGGGAATAAACTGACGGTCAGGATTGTTATCGATATCACTGAACAGCGCAATCAGTTCCTCATCGGAGCCGGTTTTAACCGGTGAATCACCGGGAAGCAGGTCATCGACCGCCGCCAGTGCGCGCAGGAAAATGGTGATGGGAACTGTGCGCTTGCGATTGAACTTGAGAATCAGATAATCATTCTTGCGGGTTTCAAATTCCATCCAGGCGCCGCGGTCAGGGATGAGCTTGGCCATCGCCAGGCGATGACCGGTGGCGCGGTCTACCGGCGCTTCAAAGTAAACGCCCGGTGAACGGATGAGTTGCGAAACCACCACACGCTCGGTACCGTTGATGATGAAAGTACCTTTTTCGGTCATCTCAGGAAAATCTCCCAAGAAGATGTCCGATTTCACCGGTTCCGGGATATCCGGTCCGGCCAGAAGCACAGAAATGTACAGCGGACTGGCGTACGTCAGGTCCCGTTCAACACACTCTTCTATGGTATGCTTTGGCGGTTCAAACCAGTATTTCAATCCCCATTGTTTCGCCTCAGGGCTATGGCCGGGGAAGTAGAGTTTCATCCCCTTGTTATAGGATTCGATTGGTGAAATCTCGTGAAAGAGATCTACAAGCCCTTCTTCTTTTAATCTGATGAAGGAGTCAAGCTGGACTTCAATCAAATTGGGTAGATCAAAAATCGTAGGAATTCGTGCGTATGTTTTTGTGGGTAATACAGAAGCCATTGGTTTCTCCTAAAAATATCAAACCTGGCGATAATTGAATAAATCCCCAACCCATACCGGAGCCGGGATGCGCAACTTTTCATTATACCAACGCATTTTTCAATGGTCAAGAATAAATTTCTTGTGAGGTGTCAAAGAATAGATGCCGCCATAAATCCCGCTAAATCACGCGTGGCTATTTAATTGTTGTAATAATGAACTTTCTCCCCTCGACACCTGCCAAGCAGCAACTTTTACCCCTCAAGTGAAATGATTTCAGCCTTCACTTCGCCATTAGATGATATTTCAATTATACCAAACGATAACCTGAAATCCGGCTTTTCTGCCACACTGCAGGAACCCGGATTGAAAAATAATTTGTGGTCACGCAGTTGGTTTTCCGCATGGTGTGAATGTCCGTAGATGACCACATCCGCATCCACCGCTGCAGCATGCAACCTCCTGTAGTAACGGTTAAACTGATAGCCGTGCAGGACATTTTCTATTTTGTCGCGCCAGTAATCATACACGCCAAGGTGTCCGTGCGTGATGAAGAACCTGGCACCATTGATATTAAGTCGTTGGATTAACGGCAGCGAACGGATGAAGAGAAGGTCACGGTTGCCCCTCACGGAATAAACAGGCGCCAGTGCACACAATTCTTTAAGAACGCGGGGGTGTGAGATATCCCCAGCGTGAATGATCAGATCCACGGCGCTGTTTTTTATCGCGGGCAAGAGCTGCGGGTGCAGCCTTTTAACGCGGTCGGGGATATGCGTATCCGCCAGCACCGCCGCGACAACGGTCTTTTCCGATCGTATATTGATATCCGGATGGTTATGCAAGTCGGCTTTCCACATCCGCTATCGCCTGTTCTGTGTTTTGGAAAAGTATCCCATACATGCCCAACCGGTTCGCGGTTTCGATGTTTTCCCGCAGGTCATCAATAAAAACTGCCTGGTTTGGTTCAACCGCCAGGCGCTTTAACACCTCCAGGTAGATGGCGGGATCAGGTTTCGCAAGCTTAACTTCAGCCGAGATGACAATGTGGTCAAAAACATGCAGACAATCATCATACTCCGTCAGCGCTCTGCGCGCGCCTGACCAGGCATTGCTCAGCAAAGCGGTCTGGTACTTTCCGCGTAGCAATTGGATGAATTCGATCAACTGCGCATCCAACCGATTCCCTGCCCAAAACTGAAGCTGAAAGTTGTGCAAATCAGTGGGTGAAACGCCGAGGATTTTCCCCACTTGGTGCCAGTGTTCCTCTTCAGTTATCACCCCTAAGGTCGCGAGCCGCGCTGTTTCACAATTAAAAACAACTTCGTTAACCTCACCCAAAGTCATGCCGTATCGCGTGGCCAGTTCCCGTCGCGAGCGGTCATCGACTAATTGCAACAGCACTCCCCCCATATCCCATATAACCGCCTTGAAAATCCCCGCCATTTTTTCTCCTGACCTGTTGATGCAAAAGAGTATAACATGGGAAAAATTGAGGCTGCTGAATCAATTCATGAATCAATTCATAAGCCTCAATCCTCAGCTGGGCATGTGCGGTCGCTCATATTTGCCGGGTTTACTCCATCGGAAAGCGGTTCAGTAATTCCCAGTCACTGCGTAAGATCCCCAGGTCTATGATATCCAGGTGTTCATCTTCACGCATAAGAACTTCCCGCTGGGTTCCCTCATACTTGAAACCCATTTCTTCAAACGAATGAATCTCCCGCTCATCGCACGAAACAAGATTTAGATTGACCCGGTTGAGACCAAGCCGTTTGAAGGCGTAATGCAGCATCAATTGCGTTGCTTCAGTTCTACAGGTTTTTCCCATTGAAATGGCGTCGCCTCTCCCGATGCCCAGCCACCCACTCCTGGCGCTCCAATCCAAACCGTTTAGCGTGATAGTACCGATCACCATGTTATCATCGGTGGTGCACATCGAGAAACACGCCTCACTCGGTTCTTGGGGCTTCCTGGAAGAACGCAGGGCGGCATGCATACCTTTCCTCCATCCCGCGGCCTTCATTTGAACCTGGTTGCCCGGCATGGTTTGTCTATCACTTACCGCCAAAGGAACAAGCTTTACGCTTCTTCCTTCGAGTATTTGTGTTTTCATGCCCCTACCTCCTGTTGTTTCTTCTGCCACTCATAACGCAGGATGCCGTATATCAGGTCATCATATAACCTGTCATCGTGACAAACCGCCTGACGGCGTTGTGTTTCGCGCAAGAAACCCGCTTCTTCGTACCATGCAATCTCAGTTTCTCTATACGAAGGGAGGTTCACGCACACGCGGTGAAATCCCAGGTCAATAAACGCGACACGTAAAGCTTGACCGATGATAGCTCCAGCTCTCTCAGGCGATCGAGCATCTTCCATCAAATTGATGCTCAGCCATGCTGCGGGGTGGGCAGAAAAGAGTCGCCCAATTCTCACCATCCCGAGCACGGCGCCTGTTTCAGTATCCAGCACAGAAAATTGATAGGTAGATGGTTGTTCAGCCACCTTTCCAGCAGAATCTTTAAGCAGGTCTGCTCCACCCGTCTCCAAGCATGGATCTGTAATTCCCGTAATGTTGTGGAGACCAGTTGGAGGAAAAGGTTCCGGCAGAGATTTACCAGCCACGTCAAGCTGTCTAAGCCGGATGTTGCCAACTTCATGTATGTTTGGGTTATCCATTCTTACTCCGCCATGTTCAATTATCATGTTCAATTCCGCTCAAAAAAACGAACATGGTTCACATTCGCCATTCCTGCAAACCAGCAAGGTGAATCCGCCAATGGCGTTGTAAACCTGCATCAGGTCCGCCTTCGCGGCCTCGTTGCCTGACAGCGCCGCTTCATCCAACACCAGGATGCGTTTGAATAAGCCCGCCAACAGGTCTGCCTTCATCTGCAAGTAAGCCGGCCTCTGCAGATTCTCGATCGAATCCACATCCACATAGATCCCGCGAAGGTGCGCCATCTGCGCCTTCGAATGGATCATCATTAACCCGGCGTATAGCTGCGCTTTGGCATCCCGGCTATAGGCGGCATCGTCTTTCAGTTCGCCGCGAATGTAGAAACCGAAGGCTTCCGCATCCACATGGTTGATATTACCGAAATGTTCTACCCGATACGCGCCGATTTTCATCAATGAATCCAACATATCGGCCTCCTTCTCTTTCACTTGCTGCTTCAACCCTTGCTTTTCAACAATTGGGAGCACGGTCCCAAAATTAGAGATTGCCACTTCTTTCCATGTTCCTTCGCCTCCTTCCTGCCCCCGCTGAACCGGAGAATTAAAAAGAAACGGTCACGGGCTCGTTCTTGCACCCGTGACCGCTAAACGCAGTGGAATGGAACTTATCCGGAGACAGGCGCAATACAACACGGAGAAACAGCACCGCCAGCGCTGCGGAGGGTGCAGAACATATATTTATTGTCGTTGCCGTAAACCATGTTAACGCGCTCCTTTCTTTAGATTTTCAATAGTATTGTAATAAACAATTGTAGAAAGTCAATGGTAAAAACCGAAT
>DHGL01000020.1:43297-46662 GCA_002402725.1 Anaerolineaceae bacterium UBA4799 | reverse complement strand
GTGCCATACATCACGTTGAAGGACGGGTCTTTCAATTCATCGATGGTCGGTCTGGATGAAAAACAGGGTCCGTTGACACACTGGAAACCCGCGGCGATGCCGTCACTGGGCATCACCTGCATCAGTCCCACGGCTCCTGAACTTGAAATGACCTCCGGTTGCCCGCCGCTTTCGACCTTCATCACCGCTGCGACAAGCAGCGGGTCAACCCCGAACTCTTGCGCGTTTTCTTCTATGAGCGCGCACCACTCGACAATGCCTGACGGGTAACGTTCCTGAAACTGGCAGGTTTCGTGCGGGGACTCCATTATGATAACCTCGCTTTTCTCCCCGGCTTGAGGGGATTCTGTCGCTGCGCTGGCCGCACCAGGTGGGTTCACCAGGCAGTTTAGCGAAAATAGCAGCAGACAGCTGAGTATGATACCGGGAACAATTGCTTTTTGTGCGCCATTCATAGTGAACCTCCTGTGTGAATTTATACTAAAATAGCACATATGTTCTATTTTGTCAATGTAAAAAGGGCGGGTCTCCCCGCCCTGTAAAACTCATCTTTCCATACTGACGACCTGGTGCTCCCAGCGGTGCCAGCCGCTGAACCTCTCTGTCATTATCTTCGTGCCCTCGCCCGGGCTCTTCTGCCCGCTCAATTCCAGGTCCGCGTCCACCATGATCCGTACCAGTTCGTGGAACTTGATCTTGGGCTCCCAGCCCAGCCTGGTGCGCGCTTTGGTTGGGTCTGATAGCAGGTAATCCACTTCGGTTGGTCTGAAGTAGCGCGGGTCGATCTCAACATATTTCTTCCAGTCTATACCGACGTAACCGAAAGCTTCGTCCAGGAATTCACGCGGACTGTGCGCCTCGCCTGTACCAATGACGTAATCATCAGGGTTGTCCTGCTGCAGCATCATCCACATGGCTTCAACGTATTCTGGCGCGTAACCCCAATCCCTCTTTGAATCCAGGTTGCCCAGGTAAAGTTTACCCTGCGTTCCCGCTTTGATCGCCGCGAGCGCGCGCGTAATCTTACGGGTGACGAAAGTTTCGCCGCGGCGCGGAGATTCATGATTGAATAGAATACCATTTGTGGCGAAGATACCATACCCCTCGCGGTAATTGCGCGTTACCCAATAGGAGTACACCTTGGCCGCCGCGTAAGGGCTGCGCGGTTCAAACGGAGTCAGTTCATTTTGGGGTGGTTTGGCAGCGCCGAACATCTCGCTGGAGGACGCCTGGTAGAACCTTTCAGGGTTGCCACTGCGGCGAATGGCTTCGAGTATACGAATTGTACCCAATCCGGTCACGTCACCGGTGTATTCCGGCATATCGAAACTCACACGCACATGACTCTGCGCTGCCAGGTTATAGACCTCGTCGGGTCGAACATTATAAACCACATCCATCAGGCTCTCTATTGAGGCGATGTCACCATAATGCAGATAGAGTTTCAGTTCCTCGCCGTTGCGGTGTGGGTCGTGGTAGATGTGATCAATGCGGCGGGTATTAAAGGTGCTCGCCCGGCGAATGATGCCGTGAACCTCGTATCCTTTTGAGAGCAACAGCTCTGCCAGGTAGGAACCATCCTGCCCGGTGATGCCAGTGATCAGTGCTTTTTTCATCAATCGCCTCCATGGCGTAGGATATTTTGACCGTCTGTAAGGCTTACCAGTGGATAATTATAACCGAAACAAAATTAAACTTTTTTCTCAAGTTTTCTCAAGTTTTCTCATTAGGACATTTCTACTTTGCATTGACATTCTTAAGTTTTCCCAAGTTGTTCTCAAGTTGTAAAATTACAAAAAGAAGCCCCGGAATCTGGAAAAATCATTCCGGGGCTTTGAGCATCGAAATTATTCTTTCTTACGGAAAGTGATTTCCTGTTTTTCCGCGTCCAGGTCAACCAGCACCGTATCTCCTTCAGTATAATCACCTGAAAGCAACGCTATCGAAAGCGGACTCTCCACGTGTTTCTGTAATGCTCGTTTCAACGGACGCGCTCCAAAAGAGGGGTCGTAGCCTTCTTTCGCGAGCCAGGCCCGTGCTTCTTCGGTCAATTCTACCTTCAGTCCATGCTCCTCGAGTCGCGTGCGCACTTCATTCATTTGCAGGTCCACGATGCTAACCATCTGTTCAGCAGAAAGCGGCGAGAACATGATGATTTCATCAATCCGGTTAAGAAACTCCGGTCTGAAAGTGCTCTTGAGGGCTTTTTCGATCTTCTCCTGCGCCTGGCGGTCTTCAACCGTATCCGTTTTCTGCAAAAAGCCAAGGGTGCCGCCCTGGCGGACAAACTCCGTTCCCAGGTTGCTGGTCATGATGAGCACGGTATTGCGGAAATCTACCACCCGTCCCTGACCATCAGTGAGGCGTCCATCATCCAGGATTTGCAGCAGCGCGTTCCATACTTCCGGATGGGCTTTCTCAATTTCATCGAAGAGGATGACGCGGTAAGGACGGCGGCGTACCGCTTCGGTGAGCTGTCCGCCTTCCTCGTAACCCACATAACCGGGAGGAGCCCCAAACAGGCGTGAAACAGTATGCTGTTCATGGTACTCGCTCATGTCCATGCGTACCAGCGCGTCTTCATCATCAAACATGAATTCTGCCAGCGCTTTTGCCAGTTCGGTTTTACCGACACCCGAAGGGCCGATGAAAATGAAAGACCCGATTGGACGGCGCGGATCTTTAAGACCGGAACGCGCACGCCGGATGGCATCAGCCACCGCGTGGATGGCTTCATCTTGCCCGACGATGCGTTCATGCAGGCGGTCTTCCATCTTCAGCAATCTCTCTGATTCCGCTTCCATCATCTGGCTTACCGGAATACCGGTCCACTGCGCCAGTACCTGGGCGATGTCATCGACATCCACCACCTCATCCAGTTTGTGATCTGACTCCCATTTGTCACGCGCCTGGTTAAATTGCTCTTCAAGGCGTAAACGGTCCGCCTTCATGCGCGCGGCGCGTTCGTAATCACGTTCCAAGCCCGCCAGTTCTTCTTCGGCTCTCAAGCGGTCGAGCTCGGACTTGGTCTTCTTGAGTTCAGGCGGCATGGAGTATAACGCCACTCTCAGCTTCGCCGCGGCCTCATCCATCAGGTCAATAGCTTTGTCCGGCAGGCGCCTGTCGCTGACGTAACGTGCACTCAACTTTACCGCCGCAGATAGCGCTTCATCGGAAAAGTGCACTTTATGGTGCGCCTCATAACGGTCGCGCAACCCCATGAGCATTTTCAAAGTATCTTCAGGAGAAGGTTCATCCACAAACACCGGAGCAAAGCGCCTTTCCAGCGCGGAGTCTTTTTCGATATGCTTTTGATATTCATCCAACGTGGTCGCCCCAACGCACTGCAGTTCACCGCGTGCCAG
>DHGL01000020.1:30723-43222 GCA_002402725.1 Anaerolineaceae bacterium UBA4799 | reverse complement strand
CCGCGGAAGCGTGAGCCTGCGATCATCGCGCCGAGGTCAAGCGATACTACGCGTTTCCCCATCAAAATTTCGGGGACATCATTATTGGCAATCTTCTGCGCCAGACCTTCAACGATGGCTGTTTTACCTACACCCGCTTCGCCAATCAACACCGGGTTGTTTTTGGTGCGCCGCGAGAGAATCTGCATCACACGCAGGATTTCAGTGTCACGCCCGATGACGGGGTCAAGTTTGCCTTCCCGCGCCTGCTGTGTCAGATCACGGGAGTATTTTTCCAGCGTGCGGTAGCGGCTTTCAGCTTGAGGGTCGGTAACGCGCTGACCGCCGCGCAACTGCATAATGGCATCCTGAACACGGTCACGCGTGATGCCGGTGGTTTCCAGCAACCTGGCAGCAGGCGTGTTCTTCTCGCTCAATATTGCCAGGAACAGGTGCTCCGTGGAGATGTATTCGTCCTTCAGTTTGCTGGCTTCTTCATTCGCCAGATCGATGATCCTTTTAACACGCGGGGTGATGAAAATCTGCCCGGCGCCCTGCCCATAAATGCTGGCCTTGGGGCTGGTCTTGAGAATGTAATCCAACCGTTCTTCCAGAATCTGTGGGTCTACTTTAAGAATCTCAAGAATTTGCAGCACCACACCTTGCGGTTGTTCAATCAGTGCCAGCAGGATATGCTCGGTGTCAATCTGGTTGTGTCCATAGCGCTGAATGATCTCGGCAGCCCTCTGGGCGGCCTCCTGCGCTCTTTCTGTAAACCTGTCAAATCGCATCATAGTAATCTCCGAATCAATAGTCTTTCCTTATGGTCATTATAGCATCGACCATATCTGATAAATCAAAGATTTATATAAGAATCCGGTTAACCCTTTAACCTGCGAGCGATTTTTTAAATCATTCAATGAGCAGACTTAACCAGATGCAAGGTTCGCACCTGTGTGTAAAGGCTGGTGTACAATTTAAACCATGGAGGAACGTCATACTGACCCGCGCATCCGGCCTATCGAAATCCGGCGTGACCTGCCCGCAATCGCAGACCTGATCGAGACCGCCTTCGCTGAGCAGATGGATGATGAGGGCAGGGATTATCTCCGCCATATCCGCCAGATTGCAAAAGGGGTTGGCGCGTTCATCCTCGATGGAAACACCCCTGAAAGTTCACAACTGCCCTTCCATGGTTACCTGTGGGAGGAAGACGGCCGCATCATCGGCAATCTCACGCTCATCCCGGTAAGAAAAAGAGACCTTAAAACCTACTTTATCGCCAATGTAGCCGTATCACCTGAACAACGCGGCAAGGGAATCGCCCGCAAGTTGACCGAGAGAGCGATTGCCCATGTGCGTGAACATGAAGGCAGGTATATTTACCTGCAGGTAAGGGCAGATAACCCGCCCGCGATCCACATTTATCAGCAATCCGGATTTGAAGAATTCGCACGGCGTACATCCTGGATCTTTCCAAAAAACTACATACATCATGCAACAACCTTGTCGGGAGTCACGGTAAGAGCCAGGAAACGCGCTGACTGGGCACAACAGAAGGAATGGCTGCAGCAAACCTATCCGCCGGAGATTGCCTGGAACCTGCCTTACAACTTACAGCGCCTACGCCCTGATTTATGGATCTGGCTTGAAAACCTGATGGGCGCGGTGGTATGCCGCACCTGGTCAGCGCAGGAGAGGGGTCATCTGATCGGCTGCGCCTCCTACGAGAGCGGAATCTCAGGCTCTGATTATCTGTGGCTGGCGAGTTCGCCTGCCTGGGAGGAGAGCGCTATCCAGGCGCTGCTGCCGCATATTCACGCCAGAGTGCTCAAACCGCAACGCATCGTGGTGAATTACCCCGCCGGCAGGGGGGTGAACGGATTTAGCGCCTGCGGCATGACGGAACTGCACACCCTCATCTGGATGAAAAAAGAGATTTCATCCAGGTGGAATGGATTGGGTTCGTGAAACCTTTTCGCTTCACCTGCGTATGTTTAGCAGAAAGGATGTTCACATGAAAAATTTTCTCCTTAAGATTCTCATCAATGCCGGCGCTCTCTTCCTCGCTGTGTGGTTGCTGCGTCCGCACATCGTGATGCAAAATGACGCGTGGTACGCTTATATCGTCCTCGGGGCGATATTCGGTCTTGTCAACGTACTCATCAGACCTGTGGTGATGTTCGTGAGCTGCCCGCTCATCGTCCTCACGCTTGGACTGGCGACATTATTAGTGAACACCTTGATGTTCCTCCTCGCGGGCTGGTTCGGAACAGTGCTTAATATCGGTTTCAATATTCCCCGCCAGCAGTTCCTTTACGCCTTCCTCGGAGCGCTGATCGTCAGTATCGTCAGTTTCATCCTTAGCCGCATATTCGAACCTTCACGTAAGTAATTTTACGGTGCAACTTGACCTTTGTGAATCGAAGACTGGAATCACTGTTGGATGGGTTCCAGGAAGTAACGGTCACCGTAAAGAAAATTTTCTGCTGACCAACCACTTTCACCTGCTGTATTTTCCACCTGCCACCAGCGATACGCGCTGTCCCCGAGGTGGACGCAAAACGGTCCGCCCAGGATCTTCAAGGTTTCACCCGCCAGTGTAGTCACAAGAATATTATCAGCGATGAGCGGTTCACTGCGCATGTTCAGGTTGGCGAGGGTTCGGGCCAATTTACCAACCTCCAGTCGGGGTGGAACTATTGACAGGCAGTTGCCGTCCGCAGTTGGAACCCCGCTAGTGTCTCCAGTAGTCCCAGTGGTGGTAGAACCAACAGGCTCAGTGTAGCCATCCGCTCCTTCCACTGGAATCCATTTTAATAAAAGTGCATCCCAGGTAAGTAAGAGGTTCTCTTCTGCATCCTTAACCTCCCACACACCGGAAATATCCAAACCCAGTGTGTAACCGTCCGGAAGCGTGGAAAGGACATCAGCAGGGATGATAGGCTGCCAGGATTTGCCATCCGCGCTGAGCTGGTAAACCGGGATTTCAATACGGTTGATTACCAGTCCGCTTTCCACCTGGTATTCCAGCCCTTGCGGAATTTCAGGCAGTTTCGATTCTTGAGTGGGTTCCAGTTCAGTCGGTGCCATCGCGCCTGTTATTTCCGGCAGGGTGAAGCCAAGGGTGCGGTTGTTCTCAGCGTCGCTCACCCAAACCCGACCATTACCAGCCACTGCGATACCGCTGGGCACACCAAAGCCATCAATACCCGAACTGGCTTCTCCCCAACTGCGGATGTAGTTCCCGGCATTGTCAAACTCGAGCACCCTGAAGGCGTCGGGGTCAGTCACATAAATATTGGTATCAGCATCTAGTGCCAGGAAAGGTTTATTATTGATGGATTGACCAAACCAGCCGTTCACATCCCAGAGCCTTAGCACATTGTAACTGCCCTGACCTGCCGGTTCGAAGATTTGGATGCGCTGATTCCAGGTATCCGCCACATAGACCAGACCATTCTCATCAACTGCGATACCGACAGGCTCATCGAATTCACCCGGGTTGATGCCGTTACTGCCAAACTGCGTCTGGAAATTTCCATTGGCATCAAAGACCACTACCCGGTTGTTGCCGGTGTCTGTCACGTACACCAACCCTTCGCGGTCAACCGCGATGCCGCGCGGACCCCAGAAGCGGTCAGGTTCTTCCGCCAGACCAGGAACCCCCCACATAGTGATGAATCTGCCATCGCTGGTGAATTTTTGAACGCGGTGATTCCAGGTATCCGCCACGTACACCGAGCCATCCGCGCCAACAGCTATTCCCCAGGGTTCGTTGAAGGTGCCACCCGGAGCGTTTCCACTTTCCGCTGTGGCATAGCTTCCCCAGGATAACAGAAACTCGCCTTCTGCGCTGAATTTCTGAATGCGGTGATTGTTGGCATCCGCCACGTAGATCGACCCATCCGCGGCTACCGCCACCCCGTGTGGCATGGTCAATTGCCCTTCAGCGCTCCCGCTGGTGCCAAAGACCCTGTCAGGGGTTAATGCGATGAACTTCGCCGCATATGGATCGGTTTCTATCACTTCCTGCTGCTGTGGTAAGACGCCGTACGTCCAGATTTGCGCGACAATGTCCTTTTGTATAAAGAGATAAATATTCCCCGAAGGCTGCCAGTTTTCCAGCGTCAGCCCGGTATTGTTGGTGAGCGATGCGTAGAGGGTGTAATCTTTATTCAACCAGATGTTGAAAATCGCCTGGCGCATTTCAGGATTGGTGAAACCTTTCCAGAAACGTTCCCAGGTCATGTTGAAATAATCCTGCATCGGCCAGACCAGCCGCTTGTATTTAGTCTCGAAATACTTGTCTTTCAAAATAGCCTGGGTTTTGGAATAATGTTCATCATCGCTGATGACCACCGGGTAATTCAACAGGTCGCGCGTCAGGTCGTCCTTCAACCAGGATTTGTTGGGATACTCACGGAAATACCACCAGTAGGGGTAGAGCGCGTCACCGATATAAGCCACACGCATGTCCTTGCCTCCGGTGGTGCGCTGGGAGATCTCTTCAACCTGTTCCAGCACATCCTTCGGTCCCCTGGCGGCATGGGCATAAACCAGGAATTCTTTACCAGTATCGTAGTTGATAAAACTCGCCTGGTACGCTGAACGCGCGGTGAGCACCAGGAGGATTGCGCCCATAACCAGCGTCAGCATCTTGAGAATCGCCTGCTGACTCCAATGCAGCAACAGTTTCCACAGCAGCCCGCCGGATGCCAGGGTAGCAATTAAAGCGAACAGGAACGTACTCGTCGCTTTCAACTGCTCCAGTTCCTTGCCCGCGAAGGGTTTTTGCGTTCCCGCCAGCGCACCGATCGTCCCACCAAGACTGATGAGGAATACCGGCAGTAAAAGGATGGTGAGTAAACCCTTTCTATTGGCCAGTTGTCTGAAAGGCGTGGAATCCACCAGGTAGCCAAAGCCGAAACCTGCGCTCAGCAGCAACGGCAGGGTCACATGTACAGTAAGCCAGGGCATCTTTTCGCCTGCGAGTGTGTATGCCACCAGGCTGGTCACGGCCCAGAATACCAGCAGCGCCAGCACCGGCAGTTTGTCGGGCTTATCCGCTGGCAATACTGTCACATCTCCCATTTCGGGCAGGGGTAGTTGCTCAGGAATCTCTACTTGCGATTCAGCCTGACGCGCTGGTGCGATGCCAGGCAGGGTGGAGAAGAGCCGGTGTTTAATGCCGACTAACACCGCAATCAGCGTGCCAATCAACGGCAGGTATTCGTACATCGGTACCTGCAGGAACGCGAAGAAATACCAGGGCTGCGAACCGCGGTTCACACCCTGTTGGCTCAACCAGTAACCCAGTGACCCCACCATCCCGGTGAAGAATCCCTGCCCGTTGGTGAAGAAAGTTGTGTAAAAAATGGTGAAAATGGCATAGAAAACAACCACATTGACCAACCACAAGCGCGGTTTCCAGAGCATACCCAGTGTCACAGAAATGGCCACCGCTGCCAACAGAAATAATGAGGTGCGAATCAACCCTGTTTGTGAATAATCCAGCGGGTTCCACCCCAGCAGGTTGATGGGAAAAGCAATCAATTGGGGCAGAATCATAGTGGCAGTAAGGATGAGCAGATCGAAAGAACGGATCTCCCTGACCACGCGCCAACCCAGCGACCAGATTAAGACCACAATGGACAGGAGCATTCCCAGCGCTGCCAGCGCCAGGCTTATCAATAAAACTGTGTGATAAATCGTCGGTGCAGCAACGGCTTCAGGTGCGGTTGTGCTGCTGCCAGCATCCATCACCGCGGCGCCAAGTGCGATGCCGATAAAGAGCAGCCCGGTCATCATCGAAAAAATGAAAGTGTCGCGTCTTCCCCCTTGCGGCCATTCATGCTTCACCACATCCCGAATGAACAGCACTACCAGAAAGATAAGGATTTGGGCTGTGTAGATGAACGCAGTTTCTTTGGAAGTGAAATGGAGCGCCAGTGCTACTGTGTAAAGATAGAGGTGGTTGTGCCGGCCTTCTTCCAGGTAACGCAGCACCGCGTACAACATCACCACTCCAAAAAGCGCCACAAATGCCTCATTGCGCGTGTACCTGCCATAGAACAGCATGTAGGGTGATACCAGGAAGAACACCCCCGCCAGCAACGCGCCTGTCCTGCCCAGATACCTGCGAAAAGCGAAGATTACAAAAATGATGGTGGCGATGCTGAACAATGCTGCCGGTATGCGCGAGGAAAAATCAGAATCACCAAAGAGAAAATATGAGCCCGCTACCAGGTGAAACTGCAGCGGACCATGCGTCACCGGGTCGTGAGCGTACCCACGCCCCTGGTACAGCTCGTAGGAGGGCACCACATGATTGACTTCATCGTGGCTCATCACGCGCAGTCCGAGATCGTAAAACCTTGACACGATTGCCACGATTATGAGCAGTACGATCAATATGTGTTCAATGGTAATTCTGGGTATATAGATGCTAATCAGCCTGTCCAACCAGGCGGGTTTGCTTTCCGCGTTTACGGCGCTATCCATGTTCAAGCCTGACCCTCTGTCATCATAAAAATATGCATCACTATACTTGATTCGAGTTCAACTGGCAAGACACGCGCATCTCACAAAAAATTCTGATGTCCACCACACCAGAAAAGTCACTCCGCTGCCAGGTTGTAAAAATTGTAAACCGCCCTCGATAGGTCAGCGTATAACTGGTTGGCGTTATCCCACACAATCTGATTCGTGGCATGAATGAAGATGACCAGCACATAATTACCACCGGGGGTATAGATAAGGCTGGCATCCCCCACGGTGTGCATTAATCCATCCAGCGGATCGATTGCCCAGCCGTGTTTGTGCCCGATTTGAGTGCCGTCGGGAAGGCCGGCTTCAATTAACACGCCAATGCGATTCTGCGTGAGAAAACTAATCATCGACCGGCATTCCGAGGGGGTAATTTCGCCGGGGAATGCCGCCACCAGGCTGCCGCCATCGTTTTGCGCGCATTGATAGATATCCGCCAATAACAATCCAATTTCTGTGGGTGTGGTCTGGTTGTATGGGTCAGGATCGGTGAAAACATCCTGCCGTGAATTGGCGGGTGTGGTGATGCCGCCTGTAAGCAGCGGCGCGCCGACGTAAAACATGCCATCTAAAAAAGTGCTTTGCAGTCCCAGCTCACGCACAGTACTGGTTACAGTCAGAGGGCCCAATGTTGGTGAAAGGACTTCCCGCATCAGGTTATCAGTGGAAACATTATCCGACATGGCGATCATTTCCTGTACCAGTTGGGTCACTTCAGCGCTAGCGGGTTCAGCCATCTCACGATACGCGGCAATCATAACCGCAATCTTGATGGTGCTGTCGGCAGAAAACGCGATATCCGGAGTGAGCAATTCGCCATCCCGGTAAGCCAGCTGCATTTCGCTACCGCTCTTCAGGTCCTGCAGGTAAATTTCAACCTCGCCGTCGAATTCGTTTACATCCACAATTTGCTGCATCAGGATACGCAAACTGTCCATTGAGGGACGGGAAATCTTGCCGGTAATCAACGCCAGGTTGACTATCCGTGCCGAAGGCGAGCGTAGCGCTTTGGATACCAGCAGCATGGAACGGTCCACATCCAGCTTCTTCCCTGGCGTACCGGCTTCAAATGTCACGCTCCCGGGCACGGGTTTGAAAGTGGCGCTTTCCTCATCGTAGCGGCTGGCAATCTCATTCACCAGGTATGAACGTAACTGATCCTCATCAATCTCCGCCCGCAGTGGCACCTCGCTGGCCGGGGGTTGCAGGTTGAAGAGATAAGCAATGAAGGAAGTCCAGAATGGTTCCGCCACCCTCAACTGGTCTGCCGCGGTCATCATCGCGGTCATGTCCAAAGTGAAACCCAATGTGGCGGGTTTTACCTGGATGACATTGTTGTTATAACGCAGCTCCACCGGGACGGAGTACGCCTGCGTGACGCGAGAAGCCGCCTGTTCCATGGATAAACCAGTAACGTCTACGCCGGCAATGCTGGTTCCCGCGGAGAATGATGAGCGTAGGCGGCTGAAGACCACCAGTTGAAACACGGTCAGCACAACCGCGGCCAGAATAAAGGCCAGCGATAACCAGCGAAATATTGAAAAATGCCCAATGCGTTTCATGATTGATACACCATCGGCTCTTGCCATGCGAATTTTACCAGACTTTGTTACACCCTTTTTCGGGTATAAAATGCGCCTTTTTTTCGGGCTTTGGTTATACTTATAGCATGGAATCAAGCGAGTCGGCAACGGTTGCATTACTATCCGGTTTATTCCCTCTCACGCTGCTGGATGGGACCAGCCTTAATGAGGCTGCCGCGAGGTTTGAGGTAGCAAACTACCCACGCGGCAACCGGCTATACTCCTCCGATGATATCCCAGATTATTTCTACTGGATCGTTTCGGGTGATGTGCGCCTGAGCGGCGGCATGGCGCGGCGAGGAAAAGCGGAACAGACACTGAGCGCTGGTGATTACTTCGGCGCCGAGGTGCTCTCGCGTCGCGATTACCGGCTCTCAGAAGCCGTCTGCCTGACCGAAACAAAACTGGTGCGGGTCAACGAGCAGGACCTCATCCATCTGCGTGAAGTTCATCCAGTCCTAAAGAAGGCTTTTTCTCTTATCTACCAGACCCACAAGTTCCGTGCGCGCCTCTTTCTGCCCTGGCTAGAGAAAGGTGAAAAAGTTAACCTGGTCTGCCGCCGGCACTTTTTCTTCCTCGCGCTGCGTATGTTACTCATCGGGGGAGTCGCAGTCGCGGGTTTCGCTGGTCTGCTTTCACTGGCGGTGGCCGGAAAGTCCGTTGCGTTGATGTTGCTCGCCTTCGTCCTACTCTTTATCGGGGTGTTACTGACCGCGTGGTCCGCCCTGGAGTGGGGCAATGATTTTTTCATCCTCACTTCTGACCGGGTGCTGGTGCAAAAAAAAATGACCGGCTTTTTTGACAGCCGCCAGGAAGCCCCATATTCTGCCATACTTTCCACCGGCCTTGAAACCACCGTGTGGGGCAGGCTGCTGGGGTTCGGCACAATCAACCTGAGAACCTACAACGGCAAGCTCAGTTTCAAACGACTGCCCGTTACCGAAATCATCTTCGATCTGTTGGAGTATCAACGCCGGCATGTTGTCCAGCAAAACCGGCAAAGCGATTTTAATGAAATGCGTGAAACCTTGCAGCAACGGCTTGACGGTAGAACTACCAAAAATCGAATTCCCGCAACAGGCAAGAACGCTCCGGGGTTAAAAACCACTTACACCAACGGTTCCTTCCTGGATCTGGCGGCGCGATTTTTTGGACTGCGTCTTGAGCGGAACAACGCCGTCATTTACCGCACGCACTGGTGGCGGTTGCTGGGTAAAACCATCCTTCCAGCCCTTCTGGTACTGGCGGTGGGTGTGCTGGTGATACTTAAACTCTTCAATTTCCTCCCTTCCATTGCGGCAAACCAGCTGTACATCGGGGGGCTAATCATCACGGTCATCAGTTGGGGCTGGTGGTTGTATCAATACCAGGATTGGTACAACGACNNGAAGAGCGGCGTTCAGCCCCGGTGCAAAATATCCAGACGGTGGAGTTTAAGCGAAAAGGTATCATTGGTCTATTATTCAACTTCGGCACGGTGCATATCCAGATCGGCAATCAGGAGCTGACCTTCGATGATGTTTACAACCCGGCAGCCATCCAGGCGGAAATTTTTTCGCGGTTTAAAGGCCACAACCAGAAATCGCAGCGTCTGGAGCAGGAAAAACTTGCAGATTGGATAAAGACTTATGATGAGCTGAAAAAGGAAGAAAACGGTCAACCTGGTAACTGCTAAGTTAGCGGTAAAATTGACTTGTTAACGATTAGAGAGGATTTTGAATGGCTTTAAGAGAGATCATCACCATACCCAACCTCACCTTGCGCAAGAAGGCCCGCAAGGTGACCGATTTCGGCAAAGATTTTCAGGAACTGGTTACAGATATGATCGACACTGTGAGAGATGCCCCGGGTGTAGGATTGGCGGCTCCGCAGGTGTCGGAATCGTTGCGTGTGATCGTCGTTGAATTCGGCGATGAAGAAGATGGGGAAAAACCCAAAAAACTCTATGTTGTCGCTAATCCTGAACTCATCAACGCTTCAGAGGACATGGTCATCGGCGTCGAGGGCTGCCTTTCTGTTCCTGAGCTGGTTGGTGAAGTGGAACGCCATAATGCTATCGTTGTCAAAGGTCAGAACCGCTTTGGGAAACCTACGAAGATCAAAGCCAGCGGTTGGCTGGCCAGGATCTTCCAGCATGAAATGGACCACCTGGATGGGGTTCTGTACCCTGACCGTGCCCTGCGGGTTTGGAAACCCGCTCCGGATGAAGAAATCCCGCTTGATTAGGTCATGTATCTTACTCATCTTTCGCTGACCAACTTCCGACTCTTTTCCCGCCTGGATATGAACGTCCCCCGGCGGATTCTTTTGTTGATGGGTGCCAACGCCCAGGGGAAAACTTCGCTGCTTGAAGCCATTTACTTCCTGGCGACTTTCACTTCGTTTCACGCCCAAAACGACCGCCAGCTGCTTAACTTCATTGCCACGCGAGAAAGCCTGGCGGTAGCACGGCTGGTGGCACAATATACGCGCGCAGAGCGCGCGCACCGGCTGGAAGTGCGCCTCATCCAGGACTCAAACGGAAACGGCGGCGCGCGTTTACGCAAAGAAGTGCTGCTGGATGGCGTGAAAACTCCGCCCGCGCAGGTGATCGGTCATTTTAACGCGGTCATCTTTCTTCCGCAAATGACCGGCATCATTGAAGACGGACCGGAGGAACGCCGCAGGTACTTAAACCTGACCATCTCTCAGGCCAACCCGCCATACGCCCGCGCCCTCGCCGATTACAACCAGGCGCTTATCCAGCGCAACGCGCTGTTGAAACTCCTAAACGAACGCGGTGGCGACCGCTCGCAGCTGGATTATTGGGATGAGATACTGGCAACTCGTGCCGCGCTGCTCATCACCACGCGCGCCGAGGTGATACAGGAATTAGAAGGGATAGCCAAACGGGTGCATGAACGCCTGACCGGGTCTACGGAAGTACTGCGCCTGGTGTACCAGCCATCCTACGACCCCCTCCCCACGCCACAAGGTCAATTCACGCTGCCGATGCGGGTGCAAGTACAGAGAACCGGGTTGACCCAGGAGAAGGTGAAACTGGGCTTTATCACCCGGCTGAGCGAAGTGCGCGCCGAAGAGATTGCCCGCGGCATTACCACCATCGGGCCGCATCGTGATGAAATGCGTATTCTGAGCAACGGCATTGACCTCACCGATTTTGGTTCTCGCGGTCAGATCAGGACAGCGCTGCTTTCACTCAAACTGGCCGAGGTGGATTGGTTGAAAGAAAAGACCGGCCAGTGGCCGGTGCTGCTGCTGGATGAAACCCTCGCGGAACTGGATATCCGGCGCCGCGCCTACCTGCTCGATTATCTGGAAAGCGCTGAACAGGTGCTGCTGACCACCACCGATATGAACCTGTTCCCTCACGATTTTAGAGAGAAGTGCGAGCGCTGGCAGGTGGTGGAAGGGAATGTTGAGCAACTTGCGGCAGATGAATAACCTATAACGGTTTTTTTGTCGGCAGGCCAGCGTGCCGCGGGTATTGCGCCGGCGTGGCAGCCTTTTTATCCACCACCACCAGGTAGCGTTCATCCGCCACGCCGGGTAGTGTCACCAGGCTTATCTTGCGCAGGGTTCCCCCCAGTAATCGTATACTCTTCTCCGCAGATTGCACCTCAGCGTGCGCGTTTTCACCTTTTTGCGCCAGCAGCCCGCCGCCAACCCGCACTAACGGTAGCAGGTACTCAGCAAGCACCGGCATGGAGGATACAGCCCTGGCGACCGCCCAATCAAAATGTTCGCGGTAGCGGGATTGCTGTCCCATATCTTCCACTCTGAGGGTGAGCACTTCGACATCTTCCAGTTGCAGGCGGTTGACGACATGCCGGCAGAATTCACTCTTTTTACCCACTGACTCCACCAGGGTAAGGCGCAGCTCCGGTAGCGCAATCTTGAGCGGAATGCCGGGAAAACCCGCCCCCGTGCCCACGTCCACCAATGTGCCCGGTTCGGGGTCTTTCAGTTCCAGTAATGCAGAGAGTGAATCCAGAAAATGCTTGGTGCGAATGCCTTCCACCTCGCGGATGGCGGTGAGGTTGAATTTTTCATTCCAGGTCATCAATTCCTGCTCGTAATCCCGGAACGCCTTCAACTGGTCAGATGTCAATTTGAGACCGATGAGCTTGTACACATCTTCCGCGAACTTATCCATACCAGTATGATTATACTCTCAGGAAATCAAAGCTGATAAAAACTTGACAACTGATAAAAACTTGAGGATGTGAGGAAATCTTGAGGGTGTGAATCTTGAGGGTGTGAATCTTGAGGGTGTTGAATCTTGAGGGTTGACGCCCTTCGCAAGTTCAGGTAAAATCGCAATTGAACTTAGCAAGAGCGCGGGCGTGGTTCAGTTGGTAGAATGTCTCCTTGCCAAGGAGAAGGTC
>DHGL01000020.1:30512-30653 GCA_002402725.1 Anaerolineaceae bacterium UBA4799 | reverse complement strand
TGTGCACTCCCATCGCCCGCTCTAAGAAAACCAACATCGTCGGCTCAAATTGGCATAAGCGTAACCGTTAATCACATTTGCTTGACCATCATTTGACCTTCTGATAAAATCCTAACTGCGAGGCGACGTGGCCAAGAGGCT
>DHGL01000020.1:0-30421 GCA_002402725.1 Anaerolineaceae bacterium UBA4799 | reverse complement strand
CACCCTTCGCTTCGGGCATCTTCGCTGCGCTTCGACAAATCCCCTCGTCGCCTCCTCTCCATTTCATTTCCCAAGTTAACAGGGTTTACCCGAAGTACTCTTCGCTTCGGGCATCTTCGCCGCGCTCCTATCTTCTGCGAGCATCTTCGCTGCGCTTCGTCCCCTATAAGGACCTTCACTTAGTTCCTCGCGTGTTTTGCATGATTCTATTTCATTTACTATAATTACAGCATGCCTGAAAACCTCGAGGTCATCTTTATCATTGGCTCGGTCCTCGTGCTGCTCAGCGTGTTGGTCAGCAAGATCACCGAACGCTTTGGTATACCGCTGCTGCTGTTGTTCCTGTTTTTGGGGATGGTCGCCGGCTCAGAAGGCCTGGGTGGCATCTACTTTGATGACCCGGTGCTCACACAATGGATCGCCACCATTACCCTGTCGGTTATCCTGTTTTCGGGTGGTGTAGATACTGAGTGGAAATCCGTCAAACCTTTGTTCAGGGAAGGACTGTTGCTCGCCACCCTGGGCGTAATGATTACCGCCGCTATAGTGGCGTTGTTCTCCAGGTTCATACTGCAAATGAGCTGGCAGGTCAGCCTGCTCATTGGCGCCATTGCCTCCTCCACTGACGCCGCAGCGGTTTTTGCCTTGCTGCGCGCAAAAGGCATACAACTTAAAGGGAGCCTTGCTCCCTTGCTTGAACTCGAATCAGGCAGTAACGACCCGATGGCCATCTTCCTGACCATCGGTATCATTCAGTGGATCCAGAACACTATCAATAAACCCTCTGACCTGCTCCTTTTATTTCTCATGCAGATGGGAATCGGTCTGATCGCAGGCTGGTTGATAAGCAGGGCGGCGCTTTTCCTCATCAACCGGCTCAAACTTGGTTATGAAGGCTTGTACCTGGTTCTGACCTTCGCGCTGGTGTTTCTGACCTTCGGGCTTGCCAGCCTGCTTGGAGGTAGCGGCTACCTTGCCGTTTATGTGCTGGGTTTGCTTCTGGGAAAAGAAGATTTCCTCCACAAGCGGTCTCTGGTTCGGTTCTTTGACGGTAACGCCTGGCTGATGCAAATCGCCCTCTTTATCACCTTAGGTCTGCTGGTGTTCCCGTCAGAGCTCAAGCCGGTAATTTTCCCGGGATTATTGTTATCCTTTGTCCTTATTTTTCTGGCGCGCCCGGCGGCTGTTTTCCTAACATTGATCCCATTCCACTATACCCCGAGGGAAAAGTCCTTTATTTCCTGGGTGGGGTTGCGCGGAGCAGTGCCGATCGTGCTCGGCACTTTTCCACTCGTCGCGGGTATTTCAGATGCTGGCGCGATCTTCAACCTGGTGTTTTTCATTGTGATCACTTCCGTCCTGTTGCAGGGTACCCTGCTGCCGCAGGTAGCGCGCTGGCTCAAGGTGGATGCCCCAATGCTATCCGACATGCATTCCCCCATCGAGGTTGTATCAGGAAAAGGATTAAAAGCAGACCTGCGCGAAATTCAAATTACACCCTCCTCTCCAGCTGTTAATAAAGCCATTTACCAGTTGAAACTACCCGCCGCATACCTCATCATTCTAGTGTTTAGGGATGGAGAATACATACAACCCAACGGCAGCCTGGAACTTAAACCGGGGGATATTCTTTTCAGTCTTTCAGAAGAGGAAATCTACCAGCAGGCGCAAGCCATTTTGAACGGTAGCGTTACTTCAACCTGAGCTTTGACCTGGCATGATTGCATAAATAATCAACCCTTTCATTGTAAGGGTTACCCGTATGACCTGGCAGCCAGCACCAGTTCACCTTGTGATTCCGGCTCGCCCTCAGCAGTTCCTGCCACAGGTCTTGGTTCGCCACCGGACCGCTTGTTCCCCGCCATTTCTTTGCCAGCCAGCGCGGCATCCACTCGTCGATTCCCCGCTTAAGGTATTGGGAATCAGTATACAAAGTGATGGCGGCGCTTCCTCTTATAGCACGTAAAGCTTCGATGGCTGCGGTTAGCTCCATGCGGTTGTTGGTACTGTGTGCCTCAGCGCCCGAGAGCTCGCGGTGGGTTTCACCTTCGATGATCAACGCGGCCCAGCCCCCCGGACCGGGATTCGGATCGCATCCGCCATCCGTATAGATGATAAGCTCACCTGGCATCAGGGATATCTCTCTGAAAGTTCCACGGCGAGGTCATCCATTTGTGAAAGCACGTCCGGTATCCCCTCCTCAATCGTCCCACCCATCCACAACTGCCATGCAGCATCCTCCAGCACCGGCGCGATGACCTGCCAGTCAGCAGTTACCGGCGGTATAGTGAATTGATTGAGACTCCTGACCGTCTGCAACCAGTAGGGATTCTCGGCGCCATAACCTGCCATCCGGGTCATCACGTCACTCCCCAATGGCAGGGTGCCCATAGCCGTAAGCAACCTGGATTGTTGTGCGGGCTGCGCCAGCCAGCGGATGAAGAGCCAGGCGGCCAGGTCGCTTGCAGCATCTTTATGCAGTACGGCATAGGAGGAACCCTGCGTCAATACGCTCCCATTTTCTCCGCCGGGATAGGTCATCACCGCCCAATCATCCTCAGAACCGGCGCGCGCCATGGCCTCCACCTGCCTGTCCAGGTCCTGCATCCACAATGAATATACCAGGGCTTCGCGCCTCGAAAAACGCTCCGCGTCCGCCGAGGTGCGGTTTGTCCAGGCACATGCGTCGGCTTTGAGCGTGTAAAGGTAGGTTAAGGCTTCCTGCCCAGCGGGGGTGGAAAAAACAAATTTACCGGTGCTGTATGGATCCGCGCCGAACGCCAGCAGCCAGTTGAGCACGGAAAACGCATCCATATTGAGTATCCACCCCCCCAGCCCGTCATTGGTAGTATCTGCATCCCTTTTGAAGGAAGCGTTCGCAACACAAACCTGCTCGCGGAAATCTTCCTCCGTTTCAGGCATGGCAGTAAAGCCAAGCTCTTTTCCCCAGGTGCTGTTGTACACCAATAACAACGCACTGCGCTGCGCCGGTATCCCCAACAGCTTCCCGTCCACGAACCCTTCATTCCAGAACACTTTATTAAAGTCACTTACCAGTGATGATTCCATCCCATAAGAGGGAGAGGCGGCATAAGTGGCAAGGTTAACCACCTGTTGATGCTGCTCATCAATGGCGAGTAGCAGGCTGACCGGTGCCACCAACACATTAGACGCGATGTCATTGGCGAGTTCTTCATTAACATTCTCAGACACCCGCGCCGCTGAGCCTGGTGCAAACATAATAACATGGATACCCCACTCATTTGTCTGGTTGAACTGGTCGACCATCTGGTAAAGCAGGTCGAGGGTATCCCCCGTCCATGGGTGCAGGAACCTGATTTGCAGACCATCCAATTTTTCGATGTCCACCGGGGAATCTGCTGCAGCATGAGTGGGTATGGGTGTACTGGTAGCAGGAATTGAGGTTTTACGCGCGGTTGGTAATGCTGTGAGAATGGATGTGGGGGATGTGCCCGGCGCGCAAGATGCCAAAAATGATATCAGCATCAACACGATAATCCAAGCACCAACAAATGATTTCTTCAAAATTCTTCCTTCAAGCGGTTTTTAAGTTGTGATGGTTGAGTATACCTGAGTTTTCCTTCAATCAAAATCTGTGGGTAACGACGGGTCGCGCAGATACTCGAACATGCGTGTTATCTCTTCAGGTGTGACCCTGCTTCTAGAAAGTTCAGGGATTTCATTCTGCGCGAAAAAAGTCGGTGCGGCGGTCTCGTGAGGTGCCAGTTCGGTATCACCCAATAGCTCGCAGCGGAAGAATAACTTGTAAGAGTGAAACGGAATGGGCGGGTGACCATGCTGATTGGTATCGTACATGGCCAGCAGTTTTACAGCTTTCACTATCTTTCCCGCTTCTTCGCGCACCTCGCGTTCCACCGCCAGACCTGGCGGTTCATTGATATCTACCCAGCCGCCCGGCAGCGTCCACCGCCCCCCATCCTGTAGTTCTCGTACGAGCAGGATCTTTCCATCCTGAAACACTACCCCGCGGGTATCCAGTTTGGGGGTCGCATATCCGCTTTGGCTATCAAATACCATGCGCACCTCGCCAGGATTTGAGAGGGTATGCGCTTCCATCATTTGACTGGCAATACCGCTCAACTCGTGATAACGTTCTTTATCGTATGGATTGTTGCAATACTGCAAGCCGCTCTGCGCGAGCCCCTGGATGCGCTGTGCCCAGGTGAGCCATTGTGGTTTGCTGTGCTTATCAATATTTTCTGGCATAATTTTCTCGTCTTGACGGCAGACTGCTATATTTGTATAATCTTCTCATAATTCTATACGAGCCACGCCAAAAGTAGTAGGTTTGAGCGAAAGTTGTTAGAGAAGGAGCTCCAGGCTGAAACGCTCCGCAACCTTCCCGGACTGAAGTCGTTTGGCAAAAATGCCGAAGAAACCCTCTCAGGGCGTAGAACGGCACGGGTAAGCCCGTTAGCGCGAAATCCGGATGCAGTCCGGAGGAGTGCGCCAAACCTTTGGCGAATTGAGGTGGTACCGCGAAGCATGCAGCCTTTCGTCCTCTACGGATGAAAGGTTTTTTAATTCAAGTAACGAGGAGGTTAGTGATGACAAAAGAAGGACTGGCGAAAGCGTACGATTTCCGTGCCACTGAACAGAGGTTGTACCAGATGTGGGAGAAGAAAGGTTATTTTCAACCCTCTAACGACCCCCGCAAGGCAGGTTTCGATGCCGGGGTAAAACCTTTTGTCATCTCAATCCCTCCTCCCAACGTCACCGGCGAACTACACGCCGGGCACGCCATGTTCGTTTCGATGGAAGACTTGATGATCCGTTACCATCGCATGAAAGGCATTCCCACGTTGTGGGTTCCTGGCACTGATCACGCCGGCATCGCCACACAAATGCTGGTGGAAAAAGCCCTTGCCAGGGAAGGCAAGAAACGCGATGGCATGACCCGTGAAGAGTTCCTGGAGCACACCTGGGAGTGGAAAGACCTTTATCACCAGCGCATCACCTCCCAGATCCGCCGCCTGGGTGCCTCGTGCGATTGGACACGCGAACGCTTCACGCTGGACAACGGGCTTTCAAGCGCTGTGCGCGAGGCTTTTGTGCGCCTGTACGAAAAAGGTCTCATCTACCGCGGACCGCGTATGATCAACTGGTCACCCGCCTTGCGCACGGCCGTCTCAGACCTCGAGGTGGAATACAGTGAAGAACCCGGCATCCTGTATTATTTCAAGTATATGCTGGCGGATGGATCCGGAACTTACATCCCGGTCGCTACCACGCGACCTGAAACCATCCTCGGGGATACCGCTGTGGCCGTGCATCCGCAGGACGAGCGGTATCAACAGTTCATCGGCAAGAAGGTAGTCGTTCCGCTTCTGAAGCGCGAGATTCCCGTCATCGCTGACGAATATGTAACTATGGAGTTCGGAACCGGCGCGCTGAAGATTACCCCCGCCCACGACCCCAATGATTACACCATCGGCTTGAACCACGGGCTGGAAATGATCAATGTTCTGGATACCTCGGCACGCATGAATGAAAACGCCGGTCCTTACCAGGGGCTGGACCGCTTTGATTGCCGTAAAAAGCTTTGGGAAGACATGCGCACAGCGGGTCTGGTGATCAAGGAGCAACCTTACACTTTGAACGTACCCAAGTCGCAGCGCAGCGGTGAGATCGTGGAACCAATGATTTCCACGCAATGGTTCATAAATATCAAGCCCCTGGCAGAAAAAGCACTGGAAGCCGTGCAAGACGGGCGCACCAGGATCATCCCCGAGCGCTTCACCAAGATCTACTACAACTGGATGGAGAACATCCGCGACTGGTGCATCAGCCGCCAGTTATGGTGGGGGCATCGCATCCCCGTATGGTACTGCAATGACTGCGGTGAAATTATCGTCTCCCGCGAGGACCCCTCCTCCTGCCCCAAATGCGGCAGCAGGAACATCCGTCAGGAAGAGGACGTGCTGGATACCTGGTTCTCTTCTGGGTTGTGGCCGTTCTCAACCCTGGGCTGGCCTGAACAAACCGCCGATTTGCAGTACTTCTATCCGACCTCGGTGATGGAAACTGGCGCCGATATCCTCTTCTTCTGGGTGGCGCGTATGTTGATGTTTGGTCTTGAGTTTACCGGGCAGGTGCCTTTCCATACGGTCTACTTGCACGGACTTATCCTGGATAAGGACGGGCAAAAGATGAGCAAAACCAAGGGCAATGTCATCGACCCCATTGAAATCATGGATAACTTTGGTACCGATGCGCTGCGCTTCACCCTGCTGGTGGGTTCAACCCCCGGGCATGATACCAACCTGGATATCAAGAAGGTGGAAGCCAACCGTAATTTTGCCAACAAGGTATGGAATGCCGGACGCTTTGTGCTCTCCGCCGTGGAAAAAGCCCCGGCAGAACCTGGCAGCGAGCCAGAATGGACGCTGGCGGATTCGTGGATCTGGGCCAAGTTAAAAGGTCTGCTGCGCGAGACCGACCGCCTGTTCAAATCCTACCAGTACGGCGAAGCCGGACGCCAGATTTACGAATTCTTTTGGAGCGACTTCGCAGACTGGTACCTGGAAATCGCCAAAATCCAGATAAACCGCGGAGGCGACGCTTCCTATTACACCGCCACCACCCTGGTGCGCGTAATGGATGCCTGCCTGCGCCTGCTGCATCCCTTCACCCCATACGTCACAGAAGAATTATGGGGCCACCTCAAAGAGGCTGCGCTCGAAAAAGCGTATAAACCTTTCATCTCCAGGCGCGCCTGGGAAGACGCGTTGATCATCGCGGGTTGGCCGGAAGCCGGGAAAAGTGAGGGCTGGGAAGACGAAGCCATTTCCGGCTTCACCGTAATCCAGGAGGCGGTGCGCGCCATCCGCAACATCCGCGCTGAAAAGAAGATCGCTCCCAGCCGCAAGCTGCACGCGCTCATCTCCGCCGGCACGAAAATGGATATTTTACGTGACCAGTGCGCTACATTGGCCGCGCTGGCGGGGCTGGACCTGGAACACTCGCACATCTGCCGTAAGGTCAAGGAAGATACCAGTGGTTACGCCTCGGTGGTGGTTTCAGGGATCGAAATCTTCCTCGATCTCGCAGAGAAGGTGGACAGCACGCAGGACACCGAGCGCCTGCAAAAGGAATTGGAGACTGTCAACTCGCAGGTCGAACGCCTCGAGAAGCTCCTCGCCAGTGACTTTGCCGCCAAAGCCCCCACTGCGGTGGTGGAAAAGGAACGCGCCAAACTGCAGGAATTCATTGAGACCCGCGATAAACTTAAAGCACAAACTACGTAAGTATGGATAAGAAAAGTAACCCGTCGCCCGGTCACTTTGTCTTTTAGGCATTTTTCCAAACATACGCCTGAAAAAGCGGTGATAGGCGTGCACCGATTTCACCGGCTCCAGGTACATGAAGATGCACTCTCCGCTGACACAGTTGAGATTTAATGCGACGCACTTCTGGTCCGTCTCGCGGGAACTGGCACCCTGCTGCAACCATAGGTTTCTGATGCCAAGCGCGGCTACTTCGTTGATTACTTTTAAAGCGTCATTAGGCGCCACGACCACCACTACTCCATCCGGCTTTTCGGGCAGCGCGCCCAGCCCGGCGTAACAGCGGTCACCTTCCACCATGTCTACGTTCGGGTTCACCGCCATCACCTGGTAGCCGCAGGTGCTTAATTCTCTTTAGATCAGGTTACCGAACTTATCTTTTTTGCGTGAGACCTCCACCGCGGCAATTTTCCTTAGCCGCATGAATTCTTACATGTTTTCGCGCGTATTGACCATTTGCAGGCGTTCCTTCGTCACTAGATACAAGTGTGTCTTAGAGAGCACAAAAAAATGGAAAACTTCCGAATGATTGCGTCAGTTGTGCACGGGGTACTTCTGATACCTGCGAGCCGAACGCATCTGTAAAAAGCACGTATTGCCAGGAACCAGGAGAGTAATGTACCATGCTAAGGGGAATACTGGAGTTTACAATACATAAAACCAGGAGAAGAACTATTATGGTAGTCCTTTTTGCCGCATGCGCCGGCGCGTGTTGCTCACCAGACGGAAAAAGTGGCGAATGTGGCGTAGCGGTTTAATGTGGCTTTTCTCACCGGCGTATATCGTCTTAATCGGCACCCAGCAGAGCAGGTAACCTTGTTCCATGCAGCGCGTGATGATCTCGACCTCGAATTCAAAGTTCGTCTCCTCACTTTCTAAAGACGCCTCGATCATGCGCCGCGAATGCAGCCGGTAACCAGATTGATTATCTGGGCAGTACTGCCCCAACGCCCATGAGAACAGCCAGGTGCCGATGTTGTTGGAAATGTTGCGCGGGAAGGGCATCTTGCTGAATTCCCGTTTGCCAATCACCAGGTCCGCGCCACTCTCATACGCGCGGATGAAAAGCGGTATCTCCTCCGGGTCATGCTGCCCGTCCGCGTCCAACGTGACCACAGCCTGGTAACCACACGCGAGGGCATAACGGAACCCCGCCTGCAGCGCGGCACCCTTGCCCCGGTTGGGAACCTGGCGCAATAACTCTACCCCCAACGCGGACGCGATTTCAGCGGTGGCGTCCGTAGAACCGTCATCGACCACCAACACAGGCAGGTGGGCTTGTGTGCGCGTAATGACCCCGGTGATCCTCTCGGCTTCATTGTAAGCCGGTATCACGGCGAGGATGGATTTGGGATTGGTTTGCCGTTGCTGCTCTTTAAACATACAACCCTGTTCCTGGTTATCCCGAATCTCTTACTAGTATGGCGAGCGCGCGCGAAAGCGCGGCCGACAGGCGGGTGGCGGCTTTCCTGGCATATTGCGAAGGGGGCGTACCAAAATCCACTCCCTCTGGCTGCACGCCTATCAGCATCGTCTCACAGCCCAGTTCTGCGCGAAGGTAATTCATCATCATAATTAAAGGCATACCGTGGGTAGAAAAAGAAGCGCCTCCAATACACTCTGCTTCCAGCACTTCGATCGAGCCGGCCGCTTTGTCCAGGTCAGCAGCGTCGATGAAAATTACCAGGTCAGGGTGATAACCCCGCAGCGCTCCGGAAACGCTTTCAGGCAGCGCGCCGCCTTCCAGCACCAGAAGACCTTCCCGCTGCCCCACGCGGCGCAGCAATTGCCTTGCGGTCAACAGACCCACGGCATCATCACCGTTCAAGTCTGCGCCTACCCCGACAATAGCGACCCTGGCATCACGCTTCAGGACAAGGCGCTGCAGTCTCTCCGAGAGCCGCCTTTTCCATGAGGAATTGGATATCCTCTTCTCTGCCATAAAAGACCTCGAACGGTTCCTTTCCGGTTGAAGCCAGTTCCCATTGGTCATCAGACATTTCCAGGCAGTTAAAGCGGCAACTCGCCACACACTGGGCGCAGTAAGTGCATTTATCCAGGTTGTAGCGCATCACAAAGCGTTTGTTGACCTTGTCGATGACTAGCAGCTCGATGGCATTCGAAGGACAATCCTTGATGCATAACTGGCACCCTGAACAGTTTTCAGGTTTCCAAACCAGTTTTCCGCGCAAGTTCTCTGGCGCCGCGGTCTTAACGAATGGGTACTTCTCAGTAACCGGTTTTTTGAAAAAAGATTTAACAATGTCTCCTAACATTGATCCTATCGGCATACTAACCTCCAAACAGCCGGGCAACGAAAGGCGCGAGGCTGGAACCCACAATGATCATTAGCATCTGCACCAGCACCAGGATGGCGCCGATGCGCCACCATAAGCCCACCGTTTGATCAATGCGCAAGCGGGCAAAAAGGGATTGCAGCGCAGCGGTGATGAGCAACAGTACCAAGGTCTTCCATAAAAAATCCAGCGGGGAGCTGAACCCGCCCAGGTAAAAGGACGCGATCAGAGTCAACCCGATGACCAGTTCCACATCGCGGCCAATCTTGAAGAGCGCAAAGCCACAGCCTGAGTACTCCGTCAGCGCGCCGGCCACAATTTCCGTCTCCGCCTCAGGGGCATCAAAAGGTGGCAGTTCTAGTTTACCCATCAAACCGATCAGCGCGGCCAAAAAGCCAATGGGTTGCGATAGGATGAACCACAGGTTCTGCGCGGCAGCCTGGTTGATCTCGCCGATTTTCCAGGTTTCCAGGGCGATGGCCGGTCCGAGCAGCGCTAGCAGAAAAGGCGCTTCGTAGGAGAACAACTGGGTCAAGGCGCGGGTAGCGCCAACAATGGAAAAACGGTCTTCGGTATTGGCGCCTGCCAGCCCGATGCATAGGGTCATCAGGCTCAATAAATAAAGGGTGACAATCAGGTCACCGGGGTAGCTGAACACCGGTTTGAAGCCGAAGAGTGGAACGCTCAACCCGGCTGTCAAAGCCGCCGCCAGGGCTACGATTGGCAGCGCGATGAACAACGCCTTGACGGTACCCGCTGGGATCACTTCCTCTTTCGCCAGCAGTTTTACCAGATCGGCGAGCGGCTGGAACCAACGCGGACCAATTCGGTTCTGGTAGCGCGCGATTAACTTGCGGTCGATATACTCAAAGACCAGACCGCTCGAGAGCAGGAATATCCCGCCGGGGAAAAGTAACAACGCGATTAAAGGTGAAAAGGTCACATTCATTTATAGTACTCGATTCCGTATTGGCGTAGTTTTTCCCAATCCCAAACCGATTGACCGTCAGGTTCATTCAACACGACCATGCGGTCATTGCACGAAAAGCAGGGGTCGATACCCGCCAGGATCATCGGCATATCTGCGAGTTTATGCCCAATGGCTGTGGTCAAGACACTCGCCCAGTTGCACAGGCTTGGGGTGCGCACTTTCACACGCTCAGGCTTATCGGTGCCATTACTCTTGATATAGTAGAAAAGTTCTCCACGCGGCGCTTCAACCCGGCTCACGGTTTCCCCTTCGGGGATGCGTCGTGGAATCTTGGTCGTCAGGTCGCCGGGGGGGATTTTTTCCACGATCTCGCGTACCAGGTGGTAACTCTCGAACAATTCCTTGATGCGTACTTCGAAGCGCGCTTCGAGGTCTCCGGCTTCGGCTGTGACAATTCTGACCGGGAAATCCGGGTAACCGGCGTAGGGAGAATCCACGCGCACATCGCGGAACAGCCCCGAAGCCCTGGCGGTGGGTCCGATGGCGCCCAAGCGGATTGCTTCTTCGTGGGTCATCACGCCTATATTGCGCGTGCGTCCCAGGAAGGTATCATCCTCTGTCACAACTTTCAGGTAGTGCTGCGTGCGTTCTTCAAGAAAGTCCATTCCGCGCAACAGTTCATCTTTTTGGCGGTCATTGATGTCTATTTTTACTCCGCCCAGTACATTGGCTGAATAATTCACCCGGTTCCCGCTGATGGTTTCAAGCAGGTCCATCACCGTTTCACGGTCGCGCCAGGAGAACATGAAGAGCGTGTCAAAACCGCCTTCATGGGCCGCCACTCCCAGCCAGAGCAGGTGGCTGTGAATGCGTTCCAGCTCGGCAACCAGTTCTCTGATCGCCTGCGCGCGCGGAGGAGCCTGTACATGGGCCAGTTTTTCCACTCCCAGCACAAATGCCATGGCATGCACATGAGAACAGATGCCGCAAACCCTTTCCATCAAGTACAGGTCCTGCGTCCAGGTTCTACTTTCCGCGCCTTTTTCCATACCGCGGTGAACAAAACCCAGCCTGGCAGTAGCGTTGGTGACGACCTCGCCGTCCACGGTAAATTCGAAATGACCGGGTTCCTTTAAAGCCGGATGCTGCGGACCTATGGGGACGATAAATTTCTCACTTTTTTGCCTTTCCATCGTGGTTCCTCCTTATCCCTGAGATTTTTCCTGAAAACCTTTAAAAGTCTTGCGTAGTGGAAATACGCCTTCCGGCCAGCTGTCCGGCAGGACCAGATGTTCAGTGCTTGGGGTATCCTTAAAATTGATGCCGAACAATTCCATGGCTTCCCGTTCGTACAGTGTCGCTGCGGGGACCAGGTCACAGATAGTGTCGACTTCAGGATGATCATAAGGCAGTGCCGCTCTCAGCGTGGTGATGGCAGCTCCAGCGGCAAAATGATATAACACTTCAAGTGAGCCCTTACCCTCAACCGCGATCTTCTCCCTGGTGACTTCGTCAACATCATAATCTGGGTTATCCAGCCCGCTAATCGCCGAAAGGTACCCCCAGCGGTTATCCAACAGCAGCGTTTTCACGGCTTTTTTGAGGTCCGCGGGTTTGATGACCGCATCCAGTCTGTTCTCCTCCGGATGTGAAAACGATACCGCCAGATCCTTCAGGATCGCTTCTGCCTTTTCCAATACTTCTTGAGTGTTCAAGTTTTCCTCCACTTTACGGCTGCAAGCTCTTGAGCAACTGCACAATACCGTGAATAATGGCTTCAGGACGCGGTGGGCAGCCGGGCACGTATACATTGACCGGGATGACCTCACTGATATCGCCGACAACGTTGTAACAACCGTCAAATACACCGCCGGAGATGCCACAGGAACCAACGGCTACCACGAATTTTGGCTCCGGCATCTGTTCATAAACGCGCACCAGGCGGTCGCGCGCCTGCAATGTCACCGGGCCGGTGCAGATGAGCACATCCGCGTGACGCGGGCTTCCCTGCAGCTTGATACCGAAGCGTTCAACATCAAAACGCGGCGTCAGCGTGGCAAGGATTTCAATATCGCACCCGTTGCAGGAACCACTGTTAAAATGGATTGCCCAGGGGGAGTTCACACGTGCCCAGGTCCTTACTTTTTCCATCACGTTCTGGATCGGATTTTCCATGTTGTTCTCCAGTAATGTCCCCTCAACCCAGGATCAACGCCACGAGGGCGAGGATCAACCCGAGGATGAACGGGATGAGTTTGGGTGAAAAACCCCCGCTGCCGATTACCAGCACGCCCAGGTGCAGCATCGCAAAGAAAAAAGCGACGAGGAAGAACGGACGATAACCAGGGGAAGCAAATGATGTGGGAGCCTCTTCACCGCTACCGTAGAGGCTGGATTTTTCAGGCGTCGGATGCTCTTTACCGGCGAGACCTTTGCCGGCCAGGAAGAGCAGCGTTACCAGCACCAGGTAGATGAGTAGTGCTATGGGAGTAGAGGTAAGGATTTGCATATCTATCCGGTCTCCTAATAAAAGAATGGGTACAACAGACTGGCCGTAGCCCTGCTGGTGAAGAATTCCATGCTCGCAGGCCACAAGCCAATCACAACCAGGGCGAGTACCAGCACGAGCAGCGGGACGACCATCATTACCGGGATGGGTTTACCTTTCTCCACCGCGGATGAAGTTTCACGGCGGTAGAGCCGGTTGATAATGGGCGCGTAATACCCCAGTGAAAGCACACTGTTCAGCCCCACAAAAATGATCACAATGATCATCAGCGTATTCCTGGCAGACGCGCCTGCAAGCAGGATTTGCCATTTTGACATGAAACCTGCCAGCGGAGGCAGCCCACCCAACGCCAGCAAGGCCACGCTCAGCGCAAACGCCACCAGCGGGTATTTGCGGGAAGCCCCATTGAGGTCAGATAAGGTCAGCGGTACATGTTCATCATTCTTTAAGTGCAGTGCATAGAGCAGCGCGCCGGCTGCCAGAAAGGCCAGACCCTTCATCAGCGAGTGGGTCATCAGGTGGAAAAACCCACCCCCGGCGCCATTTGCCTGCCCGTACCAGAAACCAATACCAAAACCAACCAGCATGTAACCCACATGCGCCAGGCTGGAATAAGCCAACAGGCGCTTTACTTCAGTTTGACGCAACGCCAGCAGGTTGCCAACAAGAATGTTCAGACAACCAAAGGCCAGCAGCACCGCCCCCCAGTTAAACTGCACCCTGCCCATAAAACTCAACGAACGCAGCATCGCGATCATGCCTGCTTCAATGACAACACCTGAGAGCATGGCGCTGATGCCGGAAGGCGCCTGCGAGTGGGCATCTGGCAGCCAGGTGTGCAGGGGAACGAGCGCCGTTTTGACGCCAAAACCCACAATCAACAAGATACCGCCGATAAGCATCATCGAAGAATTCAGGGATGCTGCCTGCCAGATGACAGCGAAACTTGTGCTGCCGGCTTGCGAGAAAATCAGCGCGATACCGAACAACACCAGCGCTGACCCTACCGCGGATTGCACCAGGTACTTAATTCCGGCTTCCAGCGAAGGGGGTTGGTCATTGTAAAAAGCCACCAGCAGAAAGGTGCTGACTGCCATGGCTTCAAACCATATCCATAGATTGAATAAATCGAAGGACAATCCCAGTCCGATGATGGAACCGATGGTCGATAAGAGAAGAGCATAGAATTTTTCCTCCCCTCTCTCACCCGCCATATAATCAACTGAGAACAGTGTCACCATCAAACCCAGGAAAAGCACAACGGCAATCAATAAAAGGCCGATGCCGTCCAGCATCAGGCTGATTTCACCAACTTCCAGGTAGATCCCTCCGGACTGGAGCGCCTCTTTAACCGCGAAATACAGCAGGCAACCCTCAACCAGTAGGGCAAACACTGCTATTGCTCTGGCGACGCTGAAACCCCAATCCTTCTCCTGGCGCAACGAAATCCTGCCAACCAGGTAGATAATGACGGCGGCCATAAATGGCAGGATAATGAGGCTTTGGAAGAGTAAAGTAGCATTCATCTCAGCCTCCCACCACGACAACCACGAACAGTACGATTAGAGAAGCGGCGATAGCCAGCACGTTCCAGTTCAAAATGCCAGTTTGGGTGCCGCGCAGCGCTTCAGCGATATTTTCGGTCACCTCGACAAATGCGGTGTTTAAGGCTTCAAAACCAAAACTTTTTTCTGAAGCCCAGCGGATACTACGTAAACCATTGATCAATCCTTCCAATCTGGAACGCATGAACCACAACAGGATGCCCAGTGCAATTACAATAAGGGTGATCAGTGTGGGTAAAGTGAGGATTTCGTGGAAGATTTCCGCGAGAGATGTTCTTTCGATATTGTGGTAGGGCAGCGTATGCGAGCCCAGCAATTCGGAGAAAGGACCCACCGCGACCCAGCTTACCAACGCCGCAAGCGCCAGCGGGATGAGCGCTACCTTCATGCTCAGCCCTACCGGGTGAGCGTGATAGTCAGTACGCGGTTCACCAAAGAAGACCAGCCAAACACAACGCGCGGTGTAGAGAGCAGTGAGACCTGCCACAATCACCATCAATACATATAACCAGGTGGGTCCGCCTTTGAAGCCCGCTTCCAGGATCAATTCCTTGCTCCAGAAACCGTTCAACACAGGCAGCCCGGCCAGCGCCAGTGAGCCAATGATGAATACCCATTTCACCAGCGGTAGTTTTTTGCCCACCCCTCCCATCTCCATCATGTCGCGGGTGCCAATGGAGTGAATGACCGCCCCGGCGCCGAGGAAGAGCAGGGCTTTGAAAATGGAATGGCTGAAGAGATGGAACTGGCTGGCGAAAACACTGCCAGCGCCAATAGCGTAAACCATATACCCCAACTGGCTTACCGTTGAGTATGCTAAAACCCGCTTCAGGTCATTAGCGGTCAGCGCCATCACCGCTGCCAGAATGGCAGAGAGCGAGCCCACAACCATCACGGCTTCTCGCCAGTACGGCACATTCTGGAAAGCAGGAAACGTGCGCGCCAGCAGGTACACACCTGCGTTCACCATCGTCGCCGCGTGAATAAGCGCGCTGATAGGAGAAGGCGCTTCCATCGCGTCTGGCAGCCAGGTTTGAAAGGGAAATTGAGCTGATTTCGCCGCCGCAGCGATCAAAAAGCCAAACGCCAGCAAGGAGAGGATATTGGCGGGAATGGTGCCAGCCGCTCCGATGAAAGCATTGATGTCGTAACTCCCCGTATAAGCAAATATCACCAGCGCGCCAGCCAACAGCCCCACCCCACCCACAGAGGTGATGATGAGGGCTTTGATGCCGCCACGAACCGCCTTCGGGTCATCATTGTGAAAGGCGATAAGCGCGTAAGAACAAATCGCGGTGATTTCCCAGAAGAAGAAGATGAGCAGTAAGTTGCTGGTAAGTACCAGCCCCACCATGGCACCGATGAAGAAAAGCACGAAAGCGTAATAGCGTCCGAGCGAGGCTTCACCTTTCATGTAGCTGGTCGAGAATATCACCGCCAGACAGCCGATTACCGTGGCGATGACGCTCAGGAATACACCCAGGCCGTCTGGCACAAAGGTGAAATCTCCAAAAGTCCCACCCATAGGAATCTTAACGACCGTCTCGCTGGTAGCACTTGGGATCAACACTATGGATGCTGCGCCAGCAACCACTGAAAAAATCACCGCCAGCCAATGCTGTAATTTCTCACGACTGTCGCCTACCAGCCACACGATGAGAGCACCGAGCCAGGGTACACCAATCATCACTGCAATCATGGCTATTGTCATGGGTTACCTCTTAAGGCTCGAAAGGAATTTTATATCCAGGCTGCCGGTGCGCAGGCGGATCTGCACAGCCAGCGCCAGCCCCACCACAGCGACAATCGTATCAGCGACAATTACGGTAAGCGCGAGGGTCTGGGCTGTGTTCATCTGTCCGTTCAGGTTGCCAGCCAGGATGAACGCCAGCACCGCCCCCTTTACCATCAACTGGAGCGCGATTACAACTTTTATCAGGTTGCGGGTAATCAACAGGCAGTACAAGCCCGTGCCGGCCAGACAGAATATGGTGATAAGGATGATCAATGGCAGAGGAAGGTTCATTCTGTTCCCTCCTCGTGATGTGGTTTAGCCTTATCGGCAAGCAACCCGATTACACCCAGCACCCCCGCGAAGATGAGCACCACCTGGAGCAGCAGGTCAACATAACGCGACTGCCATAAGATAACGGAGTTCTCAGGCTCCGGGGCGGTGAGAGCCATGCCTGAATTCGCCCGCAGGATGAGCACCAGCCCAAGCGCCACGGCCAGTACTACAGCGCCGACTGCCACGGGTACGGGAATAAGCGCTTTCAGTCTTGAGGTATCTTCGCCGGCGATATTGATGGCGAAAACAAAGAGCACGGTGACCAACCCCGCCCCGACACTTAATTCGATCACCGCGATGTGCGCCGCTCCCAACAGGTAGATCAGCACCGCCACCAGCGCGCTGGTTAACGCCAACCAGATTGCGGAGATCAACAGGCGGCGGGAGCTAACGGACAGGACGGCGCAAGCCAGGATGCCCACTCCGACCAAGAGATAATAAATCATACCCTCCTCCAATGTAAAAGGGAATTGAACCAGGTTTTTCTGCGGTGCGTGCTTCTACGCTGCATGCGTTTACAATCAAAACCTCACATGATAGATTAACCTGTTTTCCAACCACTGAACCCTGTATATTATATTCGGTAATCACAATTACGTAATTATAGAATTGGCGATGTGGAATTGGCAATTCTTGATGAATCATCAGGGGAACATCACCATGGTGCGAGACGGACAGGGAAAAGAAGGAGATAAGTCTGTTGCCAGGATTGCGGCATTTCTTTAGATGATTTCTATGGCGCTGCAAAGCGTGGCGCGGCAAAGCTGTCAAAGCGTGTCAAAGCGTATCAAGCGGAATTTTTATGAGGATAAAGGTTATAATTCCCAGGCGAAATTATCACCTCTAAAGTTCGGTTCCCGTGTTTTAAGGGGTGAAGCATGTTTTCAAATAGAAACCCTGCTAGTTCTTAGCAAAATTTATAAATATTGAGGTAATAATGAAACGAGCCGTCAGCATCAGCCTTGGTTCTTCCAGCCGCAATAAAACCGTCGATATCCAACTGCTCGGAGAGACGATCCGCATGGAACGCCTTGGTACTGATGGTGACATGCAAAAAGCCGCCAATCTGTACGCTGAGTTGGATGGAAAAGTCGATGCTTTCGGCGTCGGTGGGGCGTTGCTTGGCATCATGGTGGGAGACAAATGGACTACCATGCATTCAGTACAATCGCTTATAAAAGATGTTCATCAAACCCCGGTCGTCGATGGCACAGGTCTAAAGATGACCCTTGAGAAGAAAATTACTCATGTCATCAACGATAGTCTTCCGGGTTATGTGAAAGAGAAAAAGGCTTTCGTCGCTGTAGCGCTGGACCGTTGGGGGAGCGCCGAGGCTTTTCTGGATGACAATTACCAGTGTGTCTTTGGTGATGTGATGTTCGCCCTCGGTCTGGGATTGCCCGTGCGCAGCCGTAAAACGCTCTACAGGTTGGCAAATGTCCTGCTCCCTGTTCTCAGCAGGCTGCCCTTCTCCTTGTTGTACCCCACCGGAGAGAAACAATCGCAACGCCAGCCGCGTTTCACCGAGTACTTCGAGTGGGCTACCGTGGTGGCCGGTGATTGCCACTATCTTTGGCGTCATATGCCAGATAAGCTCCCCGGCAAGGTAATCGTCACCAACACCACCACCGCTGCCGACCAGGATTTCTTCCGCTCAGCGGGTATCAAATACCTCATCACCACCACGCCGATCATCGATGGACGGTCGTTCGGCACCAATATGATCGAAGCCGCAATTATTGCTGCGCTCGGTAGAAAAGACCCCGTGAATTACGCGCAACCGGGTGATTACTTTAATCTGATGGAAGAAATGATCGAGAAAATCCCTTTAATCCCGCAGGTAAAGGAGCTATAAATGGATGTACTCGTGCTCGCAGGCGGCGGCTTTTCCAAAGCCAATCCCATTTACCCACTCGCTGGTGACCAGCCAAAATCAATGGTCCCCATCGCTGGTAAGCCTATGGCCCAGTGGGTGCTGGATGCGCTTTCAGGTGCTGAACTGATAGACTCCGTGGCAGTCATCGGCTTGGATGAATCTTGTGGTCTGCATTGTGGGAAAGCGCTCAGTTTTCTGCCAGATACCGATTCATTACTGCAAAACATCCAACGGGGTGCCGCGTATTTTTTGCAGGCAAACCCTGCCGACAGCCACATGTTAACAGTCTCTGCAGATATCCCCGCAGTTACAGCGGAAATCATTGATACGTGTATCCGCTTATTCAGCGCCAGGGAATTTGATGTATATTATTCAGTCGTTGAAAATACCACGATGGAAAACCGTTACCCGGGTTCACGGCGTACGTACGTCAAGTTACAGGATGGCCAGGTCTGCGGCGGAGACGTGAACTGCATCCGTAAACAGGCCGCTCTCGATCCCGATAGCGCGTGGTCCGGGTTGATTCGCAATCGCAAAAACCCCATTAAACAGGCATCGATGATCGGTTGGGGAACCCTGCTGATGTTGATTGCGGGAAGGTTGACGCTGGATGAAGCGGCTTCCCGCGTTTGTCACCGATTGGGCATCAAGGGTAAAGCCGTGAAAATGCCCTTCCCTGAAATCGGCATGGATGTGGATAAACCGTTCCAGCATAGCATCGTTGAACGGGACCTGTTACGGTAGAATTACCTCATGCGACTTGAACGATTGCTGCAGCAGGACATAAAAATTACCGACCGCCTGCGCCTGACCAATCCTGATTCGCGGCTGAAACCCTTCGCGATTTTTCTCGCTCATTCCGGCGACTCCTGGTTCATCCTGTTGGGATTGTTCATCCTCTGGCTTTTCTCTGACGGCTTATGGCACCGCATGACAGCACTGATGGCCGCCGGAGCGGTAGGCCTGGCGCTGGTGGTGCTCTTCATTAAGTTCACCATCCGCAGACGCCGCCCTGAGGGCAAATGGGGGGCTATTTACCGCAACACTGACCCGCATTCCTTCCCCTCCGGCCACGCCGCCAGAACTGCCATGCTAGCAGTAATCGCCCTGGCCATCGGTCCTATGTGGTTCGGGTTGCTCATGCTTGTATGGGCGCCGCTGGTGAGCCTGGCACGGGTGTGGATGGGCGTGCATTACTTTTCGGATGTCATCGCAGGCATGCTGGTAGGCATCCTCGCTGGGGTTGTAGTTTTACAGTTGGCGCCCTGGTTGACCACGACCTTCCCATTCGTTTTTTGATCTCAAGCGCAAATGGTTGATGCATCTACCTGTTGATGCATCTACCTTGCCAAATCAAATCGGCTGCGGTATTCTTAACCGCGGGAGTGGATGAGTCCCGGTGGGTTCCCCGGTCTTCAAAATCGGTGGCGGGTCGCTATGCGGGCCGCGGTGGGTTCGACTCCCATCCATTCCCGCCTACGATTTAACACGGAGCAGAAATGGACTTAAGCGACAACACAGAAATATTGGATAACATCGTGCGCCGGGTTTTCCGAATCGAAGATATCACCTACGGCACAACCCAGCAGGCCTACCGCGTACGTTACCGCGGGCGCCTGGTGCAGCAGGACTCAGCAGCCGCCTACGACCAGCTGACTGCAATGGTCAAACCTTACCAGCTCGTTCCCCTCTTCAGAGTGGAGGACGAACAACAGGTAATCTACCTGGTTAACGCCCTGCCCACCCCAAAGCCCGGCCGCCCGCTGGTCAACCTGATTATGTTCCTGCTCACTCTGGTAAGTGTGCTCGTTTCAGGCGGGTTAACCAGTTTTGAGGGTGAACTCTCTGCGCAGCCATTAACCGCCGCGCTGGAACTCATCCGCGCGGGTTGGCCATTTGCCGTCAGCCTGCTCGCTATTCTCGCCGCCCACGAATTTGGCCATTACTTTGCCGGGCGCGCTCACGGCGTGCATGTCACGCTGCCGTTTTTCATTCCGCTGCCTTTCACCCCGCTGGGAACCATGGGGGCTTTCATCAACATGAAAGAAGTCCCGCGTAACCGGCGCGTCTTAATGGACATCGGTATCGCCGGACCTATCGCCGGTTACATCGTCTCCATTGTGGTAATCCTTATCGGACTGTCACTCTCCCGCCTGGACACGATCCCGCTGAATTTCCCGCCCGGTCAGGGCATCCAGATGGAGGGAAATTCCCTTACCTATCTCCTGCTCAAATACATCAGCTTCGGGCAGTTGTTGCCCCAGCCGGCCAGTTATGGTGATGCAACACCGCTGCTTTACTGGCTGCGTTATTTCTTCACTGGCCGTCCGTTCCCGCTGGGCGGGCTGGATGTAATGATCCACCCGGTCGCCTGGGCAGGTTGGGCTGGTCTGCTGGTCACCTCCCTCAATCTCATCCCCGCCGGTCAACTCGACGGTGGTCACATCTTCCAATTGCTGTTTGGTACCAGGTGGTCGCGCAGGATACTTCCGTTCATTCTGGTTGCGCTGGTGGGATTGGGTTTTGTTTGGTCAGGCTGGTGGTTGTGGGCAGTGCTGGTTTTCCTCTTTGGCAGGGTTTATGCGGAACCGCTCGACCAAATCACCCAACTTGACCCGCTGCGGAAAGCACTGGGCTTCATCGCCTTGGTGATCTTTTTGCTCACCTTCATCCCGGTGCCGCTCAGTGTAATTGCCTAGCCACCAACTGACTTCAGGGTAATGGTCCGTAATAAATCTGGTTGCCAAACGCCAGAAATACTATCTTGCCTGGAGAGATGGCCACGCTGCTGGCGGCTAATTTCGGCCGGTAGCCCGAATCCACGAAAAGGGGTTGGATGATCTTCTGCAGGTTGCGCTGCAGGCTGAAGTGGAACAGGCTGCTGCCGTGCGTGTCTAATAAGTAGATGGATGAGTCAGGCGCGGCGGTCAGACGCATTTGCACAAACTGGGCATCCGGAAAATTGATGGCCTGCGGTTCGTTCCCGTTGCGCATATCGCTGTACGGTGCCGGGTCTTCGCATTCCGTCAACTTATAATCCTTCATATGGCTATAAGTGCATTCGACCATTTCACCGTTACCGCGTAGAATATAAAGTTCGTCAGCGTTGACCTCCATATCCACGGCGTTTTGCAGGTCAGGGATGGTGTTATCAAAAAACAGTGTGGGTTTTTCCTCAAAAAGGATGCCTTCACCGGGATAGACATATACACCGTTATTCCCGGGGTCCAGCACATACAGGTAATTCTGGTACAACGAAATAGCCTTAATCCCTTGCCAACCCACGTCTGGCGCGATGAGCGATGAAATGGTGCCGGATTTTCCGGGGATGCAGAATTCAATGTTGCCATAAGCATCGATCCCGAAAAGCGTCGCCCCGAATGAATTCCCGGCAGGGAGAGGGAGAATATCCACCAATGCGCCAATGCTGTTTACCGGGTTATCCGGGTTGGGACCGCAATCAAAGAGATCATCTTTGACATAAGTGTTGCCCGAGAGCGAGTAACGCCGCGCCTTGCCAGATTGACCATCCAGCAGGTACAGGTCATTGGTGGTCGCCACCATCTGCGTGATATTTGCCTTAGTGAGCACTTCGTTCATGTTCAGAGAAGCGATTTCCAGCCGCGCCACCCCCTGGATGGCATCCAGTTGAGATTGGATGGAAGCGCCCAAGGCAATGGAATCAGTCGTCTGGCCAAATTCCGATGCTTTTTCCATGTACATCATGGCAGCCTGCAGGTTGAAGAGGTGCATTATCTCGTCATCCTGCTGCGCTTCAGCCTGGATGAAATACTGCTGCCCCTGCTGGTAGTAATAATTGAATTGCTGCGTTCTACCGCTGCGAATGTAAACCAAACCCGCTACCGCCACAACCACCAGCGGGATGACGATGGCGAGCAACAGCAGCAGCGAGCGGGGTGTGCCACTTTCAGCAGGGAACAGTTTTGCGAAGAATGATGAGCTTCCCCGCTTCACTTTCTCTTGAACTTCATCCACAGCATCTACCGCACTGCCCACCTGGGCTTTTAATTTTTCCCGGTCGATCTGTGCTCCGGGAGTTCTGCTGCGTCTGACGGAAGCGCCTGTCTTGCGGACGGCTATTTCTTGCACTCTCGGTTTCTTTCCCATTACGGCGGCGGGAGTATGCGCAGCAGTTGTTTTCTTTCTAAGCGGTTGCACAGTGTTGCCTGCTTCAACCCGTGAGGCTCCATGTTTTCCAGTCTGGGGAAGATTCGTTACTACCTGCCCCAGGTCGATCAATGCCGGCTGCAGTGTGGTTTCCGGTTCAGGTGCTACCGTTGCCACAGGCATCACCACTTCGTCCGTGAGAGTCATCCGGGTAAGGGAACTGCTGGTAATTTTACCGTTGCCCTCTGCCAGGTGCAGCAGCACGCCGCGCAGGTCAGCCGGGTGCTGGTTTAACAATCTGCGTCCAAGCACATCCACCGGCAGCGTGCCGCCGCCTGCCAGGTAGGGAGGGACCCATTGCGGGCTGGGCAGCGGAGCAATGAGTACCGCGCTGCCGCTGCTGATATTGCTTTGTGAAAAGAGACAGGTTAGCGACTGGTTTACCCCCAACCCACGCGCGTGATTCTCATGGTCTGCCATTTCGATGACAGCTTCGCCTTCCAGAATAAAGATGCGCCCCTGCCCGATGATCAAGGAATAAACCAAATCCTTGCGCAACACCACCATGCAAAGCGTACCAGTCACCTGCGGGTTTTCAGCGGCTTTCTTCAGGTTCCTGTCGAGCAGTTCATTGTTAATGGAATCAGCCATCATGCGCATGGCATTGGTGGTAGAACCGGGAGTGTTGTAGAACAAAGCGGCTTTTTTCAGCATCCATTCGTTCATGGCTTCAGGCGTTGTGCTGGTTTTCCCGCTCAAGTCTACGTGCGCGACCAATTGGTCAAACTCGCGCCCTCTGGCGCATTTACGCGGAGGTGCCAGCGCGATAAGCCCCGGCAGGGTCTCTAGTACCTTGCCGTCGCGCAGGTGCATGGGATAGAGTTCGAGGTTAAACAAATAGGTTCCTTAACCTTGCAGACAAATGGTTCAGAAATAGATACAAGAAACGGGCCAAAAGAGCAGCGTTTACTCACTGTTTGTTACCCGGTTTTTTCATCTATAATAAAAGAAAAACAGGAGGTGGAAATTATGTCTCCAGAGAACTCAAATTATTTCATTGGAAGAGTATACGATCCAAAAACAAAAGGTGCTACTAACGAAGACGTGTTGTTGGACCCAGCTAACCTGACAACTCACTGTGTTGTCACCGGCATGACTGGTTCAGGGAAGACGGGCTTGTGTATTGGTTTACTCGAAGAAGCCGCCTTAAAGAAGACCCCAGCCATCATCATTGACCCCAAGGGTGATCTTACCAACCTGGTGCTGCATTTCCCCAACCAGCAGCCTGCTGATTTTCAACCCTGGATCGACCCGGAAGCCGCCCGCCGCGAAGGAAAGACCGTTGAGCAAATGGCTGAAGAAACCGCCAACCGCTGGAGCAAAGGTTTGGCGGAGTGGGGTATCGGCAGGGAAAAGCTGCAGGCGCTGGCAGACGCTGCCGAATACACCATTTACTCCCCCGGCTCCACATCCGGCATCCCGGTAAACATCCTCTCTTCATTCGAAGCGCCTGAGATATCTTTTGGTGAAAACACCGAGGTGCTGCGTGAGCGCATCTCCACCACCGTTACCGCGGTTCTGGGGTTGATTGGTCTCAACAATATCGATCCCTTACGCTCCCGCGAGCACATCCTGCTTTCGAGTCTGATTGAAAATGCGTGGATGAATGGCATTTCACTATCGCTCACCGAGCTGATCCTGCAAGTGCAAAACCCGCCGATGGAAAGACTCGGCGCGTTCCCCATGGAATCCTTCTTCTCAGAGAAAGACCGCTTCGATCTGGCGTTGCTCCTCAACAACTTCCTCGCTTCACCCTCCTTCCAGGTATGGCAGCAGGGTCAACCGCTGGACGTAGGCGCGTTGCTCTACACTGCTGATGGCGGTCCGCGTCACTCCATCTTCTACCTGGCGCACCTGAGCGAGAATGAACGCATGTTCTTCGTCACTCTGCTCTTCGCCGCAGTGGAGGGCTGGATGCGCGGTCAACGCGGCACAGGCAACCTGCGTGCCATTTTGTATTTTGATGAAATAATGGGTTACCTGCCTCCGGCTTCCAGCCCGAATCCAAACCCGCCCTCCAAGGTTGTGCTGCTGCGTTTGCTCAAACAGGCGCGCGCTTTTGGGGTTGGATTGGTGATTGCCACGCAGAACCCGTTGGACCTGGATTACAAAGCGCTTTCAAACGCCGGCACCTGGATGATCGGGCGCTTACAAACCAGCCTCGACAAACAGCGCCTGATGGACGGGCTGTCCTCCGCCTCCGGCAGCACGGATATCCGCACCATCGACAATCTCATTTCCGGTCTGGGGAAACGGGTTTTCATGCTGCATAGCGTCTATCGCTCCGCGCCGGTGCTCTTCAACACCCGCTGGGCAATGAACTACCTGGCCGGACCCATGACCCGCGACCAGCTTGCTGCCGCCAACGCGCTTGTAGGTGTATACGCTCACGGTTCGGACGCAAAAACCGCGGTAGCCAGGTCCGCCCAAAAAACCACCCCAGCGGTTCGTGAAGGCTCGGGTTTAAGTTCCAGCCGCCCTGCCATCCCAGGCGACATCCCGGAATACTTCTATGCCAACAACCTGGGCATCAGCGAGGCAGCGGCTAACGCCAACCTCAGCGGCGTGGTCGCGGCTGAGGGGTTGGCTTACCGCCCAGGCATCATGGCGCAAGCCGAGGTGCGTTATATCTCCAGACAGTACAACCTCGAGGAAATCGGCAAAACCAGCGCCATCCTTGAGGACCCCGGAACCGGACTCATCCACTGGGAAGACCTGGTAGCCGGCGAAATCGACAAGAACAGGCTGGAGATACACCCACTCCCCAAAACACAATTCCATCCGGTGCCTTCCTGGCTGGCTGACGCGCGCAGGACTGATGATATTAAAAAGGATTTTCTGGATTGGATCTACCGCAGCAGCGGGATGAAGATGATGGCCAACAACAAACTGAGAATCTTCAGTTCGCCTGGAATGTCAGAAGCCGAATTCAACCGTAAAGCCCAGGATGCGGTTGCGGAAGCGGTTGAGGCTGAGGTTGAAAAAGCCAGCAAGGCTTACGATACCAAGATTTCCTCCATGGAGCGCAAGATAGAATCCCAGGAGCTGGATGTGAAAGCCGCTGAGTCCTCCGTAAGTCAACGCCGGCTTGAAACCTTCGCCACCGGCGGCGCAGCTGTCATCGGTATGCTCACGGGCCGCAAGCGCTCCATCAGCAGCACCCTCTCCAAGAACAGGATGACTTCAAGCGCCAAAGATAGACTGGAAGCAGAGAAAACCACGCTGACCCAGTATATGGAGCAGTTGGAAGAATTGAAAAAAGCCAAGGAGGAACTGGTTGCTGAAGTGAAAGAAAAATGGTCCGGGATCGCGGATGAAATCAGTGAAATCACCATCAAACCAGCCAGGAGCGATATCTTCCCCGATATTTTCGCGGTTATCTGGCTGCCTTATTACATCGTGGAGCGGGACGGGAAAAAGGTCGAACTACCTGCGTTCAAAAGGTAACACTTCCAACTATCAAGCAAAAAGACCTGGGCATGCTCCCGGGTCTTTTAAGTCATCTCCTGCCTGCCGGCCAGTGCGCGCAACAGCGTGTTCTGGTCAGCGTATTCCAGGTCGCCGCCAACCGGCAACCCGCGCGCCAGCCTGGTGACGCGCACCCCCAGCGTTAACAATTGTTGCCTGAGGTATAACGCGGTAGCATCGCCTTCCATGCTGGGGTTGGTGGCCAGGATGATCTCCTTCGCCTCTCCGGCGCGTACCCGCTCCATGAGCCCGCGGATGGTCAGGTCATCTGGACCCACACCTTCGATCGGTGACAACACGCCTTGCAGCACGTGGTACCGGCCATGGAACCCGCCCGTGCGTTCCAATGCCAGCACATCCAGCGGATCCTCCACCACGCAGATCGTACCGTCAGCGCGCTGCGGATCACAACACACCTCGCATAGTTCCTGGTCAGCCAGGGTGATGTTTGCGCAAAGCTTGCAAGTACCGGTGGCGGATTTTAGATTTACCAGCGCGTTTGTCAACTGTTGCACCAGGTCTTGAGGGGCACGCAGTAGAAAAAACGCCAACCGCGATGCCGATTTGGGGCCAATCCCGGGCAGCCTTTCCAACGCGCCGATCAAATCCTGGATGGGTGCAGGTAGAATGGGCATGCGCAACCTGGATTAGAACAAACCCGGCATGCCGCCGGCCAGCGGACCGAGCTTCTCTGAAGCCAGCTTACGCGAGTCATCCAGTGCCAGGTTCACGGCTGAAAGCACCAGGTCCTGCAGCATTTCCGCGTCGGCGTCTTTCAACAGTTCGGGGTCGATGGTCACGCCAGTGCAATGTTGGTCACCGGTCATGGTTACCTTCACCGCGCCGCCCCCGGCGGAGGAGGTGATGGTCTCCAACGCCAATTGTTGTTGAGCGGTTTCCATTTGATCCTGCAGGCGTTTGAGCTGGGCCATCATCCCTCCGCCACCCTGCCCGCCCGCCGGTCGATTGAATCCTTTTGCCATAATGACTCCTTAATCGTTCAGTCTTTGTGAATCAGCTTCCCGCCCAGGTTGATGGCAGCATCCACCAACCCATTTGGTTCAGACTCGTCCTTGCTTGAGATGGTCGCGCCTTTATCGGTTACCAGCACGCACTGAATGGGCATCTCCACCTGCAGCAGATTCTGAATGACCCGCCGTGTGACCTCGATGTTTTCAGGGAGTTCCATCTTGGAGCGCAGCACCTCGCTTGGAAAGCCAAGCAACAGCACACCGTTTTTTACCTGCAGCAGTTTCTGTGAATTCAATAATGCTTCTGCCTGGGTACGCCGCAATTTGACCTCAGTGCGGATGGCGCTCCAGGAGGCAAGAAGTTCCTGGGTGGTCGGCATGGAACCTTCTTTAACTGGCTCCATCGCAACTTCGCTTTTTTCAGCCTGGTCAGCCTGTGGTGGAGATTTTGCATCCGCTTGATCAGGCTTTTCCCCGGTGGTTTTGGTCTCAGGCGTGGGAATCTCAGTTTTTCCCTCAACCGGTTTTTCTGAAGAGAGCGCTTTCACGGTCTCGGTTTCTGGCAGCACCTGCGCTGCCCGTGGTTGTGCCTTTACCGTGCTCACTTCCAACACCTGAACCCGCTCAGTGCTGGCTGGGTGCAGGCAGCGCGCGAAAGCCACCTCCAGCGCCAGGCTGGGCTGCCAGGTGGTGCGCAGGTCACTGACCGCCGCGTTGAACAGCTCGATCCACCTCATTAAGGGATCAATCTCAATGCGGTCACTGTGTTCGCGCATGCGGTTCTTCACATCCCGTGTGGCTTCTATCTCCTTCTCATTGCCCATTTTCATCAATAACAGATTGCGCAGATATTCCACCACCTGACGCGCGTACTGACGCGGGTCACTCCCACCATCCAGCGCCTTGTGAATGGTCTGCATGCCCATCGCGGGGTCATTCTTGAGCACCCCCTCGATGAGGTCGAATACCAGCTGGTTGGTGGCGGTGCCCAGAATGGTCTGCGCCAGTTCCAAATCTATGGTCTTGCCGCTACTCGCCAGCTGGTCAAGCAGCGATATGGCATCCCTCAACGCGCCGGTGGATTGGCGCGCGATCATCAGCAGCGCTTCATCATCAGCATTGATCTTTTCTTCTTCACAGATACCCCGCAGCGCTTTCACCGTTTCTGCCACCGGGATGCGCCTGAACTCGTGGCGCTGGCAGCGCGAAAGCACGGTGGCAGGTATTTTGTGCGCCTCAGTGGTCGCCAGGATGAAAATGGCATGCGGCGGGGGTTCTTCCAAAGTTTTCAATAGCGCATTGAATGCTGCGGTGGAGAGCATATGCACTTCGTCAATGATGTAAACCTTGTATTTACCATCTGTGGGCGCGTAATTGATTCTGTCACGCAGGTCGCGCACATCCTCGACACTGGTGTTCGAAGCAGCATCAATTTCGATCAAATCCAGAAAACGGTTTTCGTTCACTGCCAGGCAATGACTGCAGGCGTCGCAAGGCCGTTCAGCCCTGTTCTCGTCCAGGCAGTTCACTGCCTTGGCCAGCAACCGCGCAGTCGTCGTCTTGCCGGTGCCGCGCGGTCCTGAAAACAGGTAAGCGTGTCCAACCCTGTCCGCCTTGATCGCGTTCCTGAGGGTTTGTACCACGTGGTCTTGCGCCACCACCTGATCCCACTTGCGCGGGCGCCATTTGCGGTAAAATGCCTGGGTCATAAGTTTATTATCCGTTCCATGCTGTGTTTATGTAAATTATCCAGATACTACGATTTTACCCGAAACCCTGTGGCTTCCTTCAACGCGGCAAGATTTTTTAAGGTACTTCGTACTCGGAGCGGGTGTTGCCGGCGGTATCCTTGAGAAGTATCTTTTCACCACTGGTGTACACTGGTTCCGCCAGGTTCCAGAACAATGCATCAGCGGTATTCACCCCGCCTTTGGTGTAAAGCTCAATCGCGGCGCCTGGGAAGAGCGTCACGGAAGGAAATATATATCGGTTCTTATCATCATCGATTAGTGCCCAGCCCAGCAGGTTCACCGGTGTTTGCGACGCACTGGTTAGTTGCACCCTCTCGCTGCGAATGTCCCCCATCCCCACCACCAGCTGGATCTGGATGGTCTTTTCATCCAGAGGCGGCTGGGTCACAGCAGGTGATTTCACTTCATTGATTGTTGGCATACTGACTGCGGATGATTCTGGTAATTTGTGGTTCGCTTCCCAGATCATCAGTACAATCCACACTGCCAGAGCTGAGACGGCAAAATTCAAAAGCAGGTAAGGGAGGATTTTACGCATAAGCCAATCGAATATCCATACGAATCATAGCATAAATTCAAAGTAAAATGTCTGTAACGGGTGTGAAATGAAAAAAATCATCATTGACGGACACAACCTCATCCCAAAAATCGGTGGTATCAGCCTTTCTGACCCTGAGGATGAATCCAAACTCACTGCCATGGTCAGCGAATATTGCCGCCTGGCGCGAGTGCGTGCGGAGTTGTTCTTTGACGGCGCGCCGCCCGGTCATAGCGCTTCCTCGCGGCAGGGTCTGGTGAATATTCACCATATACGGCAGGGAATGACAGCCGACGATGCCATCATCCAATACTTGCGCAGGGAAGGCAACAACGCCCGTAACCTGCTGGTTGTTTCTTCAGACCACCTGGTGCAAACCAAAGCCCGCGGACTGCGCGCAGCGGTGATCAGTTCAGACCAATTCTCTGGGCAGATGCGTGCAGTTTTTTCCAGTCCACAAGCAACCAGGAAAATCAAGGAAACTCCCCCTTCAGAGGAGGAAGTTGACGAGATGTTCAAATTGATGACCCAAAAAAACGAGGAAAAAACCGAAATCCCTTGATTTTATGACTATTTTGATATATAATATCAACATAACACACTTTTATTGGTAGCAACACCAGTGTGTTCCACCCAGGTTTGAAAAGACCGAAGGTGGTGTTCCCTCCCTATAGATAGGCAGACATGTCCCCCCCATGCCTGCCTATCGCTTTTATTGATTGATTCAATAAGCCAATCCCGCGATACGCCGAAAATCAGCAATGCCGGGGAGTAGACCTGACCGCAAGTTAATCTGGTTAAATAACCTTTTTACGCCAAAGAATCTCAATCTGTGCGTAACAGGGAGCCAGAAGTTTTTTAAAAACAGAGAGGGCTGCGCAGCGCTCCGTAGGCGTCGCGGGCTAGGCACCCTTGGAGCCGAACGGGTTTG
>DHGL01000032.1:3949-4773 GCA_002402725.1 Anaerolineaceae bacterium UBA4799 | reverse complement strand
AATGATCCTGGTGAACGATGAATTTCCGGTCGAAGCGTTTGATCAGGCGCGGGTTCTCGCGCGCGGCGTAGGGACGCCCGAATACCAGCAGGCAGATGGGGAAGGTGTAGCGCGGCAGGCTGAACATTGCGCGGTGCGCCTCGCAATTCTCCATGATGTCGCCGATATAGCACGATCCGATGCCCAGCGATTCGGCGGCGATCACCGCTGTCTGGGCGGAGATGAGCGCGTCGCAGCAGGCCAGCATCAGGTCGCCTTCCCCGGGCAGGCGCGGCAGCAGGCCTTTTTCAGCGCAGGTGTCCGGCGCGCCGCTCCAGTTGTACAGGTCCATCCAGCGCTGGTAATCCGCCAGGAACAGCAGCACGTAGGGCGCCCTGGCGATGAAAGGCTGGTTATCGCAGGTGACCGCCAGCCGATCCTTCAGCGCCTGATCCTCCACCTCGATGATGGAATAAAGCATCATGTTGCCGGCGGTGGGTGCGCGCATTGCCGCCTGCAGGAGGGTGTCCTTTTCCTCGCGCGTGATGGGGATGTCAGCATATTTGCGCGTGGAACGGCGGTTGAGGATGGTATTCAGCGTGTCGTTCATGGTTGTCTCCCTGGCAAGAGGTGTGTCATGAGGATTGCCAATCCGATTACAATTATGCCATGGAACACACTCCCGCACCCGATCTTGAAGCGCTGCTCACCCGCGCATTGGAACCCCGCCTGCCGCTGTTGGATGACGCCCGGCGCGGCGCTCTCCGCCTCTTCAACGGTTTTACCGAAGGTAATCCCGCCCTGGTCGCTGATCTGTATGGTCACACCCTGCTGCTGCTCACGCA
>DHGL01000032.1:2663-3940 GCA_002402725.1 Anaerolineaceae bacterium UBA4799 | reverse complement strand
TGACCGGCATCGACTGCGTGATCCTCAAGCAGCGCTCTTCAGATGACCCCGAAAAGAAGCGCGGTGAGGTAATCCACGGCGGCACGCCTGATACGAGCCTGCTGGAAAACGGGGTGAACTACGCGCTTGACCTGCTGATGAACCAGGACGCCGGGTTTTACATCGACACGCGCAACCTGCGCGCCTGGTTGAGGGCCCATTCCGCAGGCTTAAGCGTGCTGAATACTTTTGCCTATACCGGCAGCCTCGGGGTGGCGGCGCTGGCGGGAGGAGCCGAACACGTAACGCAGATCGACCGCAGCGGCAAATTCCTGGCTTTGGCGCATCAGTCTGTAGGTTTGAGCGGGCTGGACGCCAGCCGGATGGACTGTACAGCGGTGGATTTTTTCGTCGGCGTGGGCCAGATGAAACGCGCTGCGCGGACTTTTAATATGGTCATCCTCGACCCGCCGTTCTTTTCGATCACCGAACGCGGGAGGGTGGACCAGGTGAATGAGGCAACCCGCCTGGTGAACAAGGCACGCCCGCTGGTCACCGACGGCGGCTATTTGATCGTAGTGAACAACGCGCTTTTTTTGAGTGGACAACAATTCATCGACGCGCTCGAAGCGATGGGCAGGGATGGGTATGTCAGCATCGAGGAGTTGATCCCGATACCCGAAGATGTCACCGGTTTCGCGCTTACGCGCATCGGCAGCCTGCCTGTTGACCCCGCCCCGTTCAACCATTCGACCAAGATCGCGGTACTGAAGGTTCGTAAAAAACAAGCGTGAACAACGGATATTGAAAGGATGGAATATGAGCGCTAACAACCGAATGCCTGTGTTGTTTATCGGTCACGGCAGCCCGATGAACGCCATTGAGGATAACGAATTCAGCCGCACCTGGGAGGAACTGGGGAGAACTCTCCCCAGCCCCAGGGCTGTGCTGTGCATTTCAGCACACTGGGAAACGCGCGGCACCGGCGTGACCGCCATGGCGCAACCCAGGACGATCCATGACTTTTACGGCTTCCCACGCGAGCTGAATGAGAAGCAGTACCCCGCGCCGGGGTCAAGCGAGCTGGTCAAGCTGGCCAGGCAAACGGTGAAGTCCGTCGAGGTGATGGAGGACAATAAATGGGGGCTGGATCACGGCAGCTGGTCGGTGCTCTGCCGCATGTACCCGGGCGCGTCCATCCCGGTAGTGCAGTTGAGCCTCAACCGCGACCTGTCGCTTGACCAGCACTACCAGCTGGGGCAGGAACTCGCGCCGCTGCGGGATGAAGAGATTTTGAT
>DHGL01000032.1:0-2538 GCA_002402725.1 Anaerolineaceae bacterium UBA4799 | reverse complement strand
CGCTGCTCTACGCGCTGGGCGCGGGGGGTGGGTCAGACCCGGTGGTTTTCTACAACGAGCGGGTCATCATGGGATCCATCTCGATGCGCTGCGTGAAGATCGGGTAAACACTATTTCTTCATATTGACTAATTGGGCACGCTAGCATCGTAGAATCTTGATCCATTTACTCAGTTATCTTTCTTGCGTTTTAGGATGATGAAGGGTAATGAGAGTAAGTATCCGATCACTGGCCCATTTAATAACATGCGAATCATGTTTGGCACATCTTCAGGCTTGATATACATCTTTGCGGACCAGGAACCCATCAAGGCTCCTTGAACTGTCATCAGGTCTCCCTCACGCCCGAAACTTTCCAGAGTCATCATATCAGCACCAGCATCTGAAACTATATGAACGCTTCTTTCACCCTTATCTGTCATCATTATTCCTTTACCATAAGTTAGGAAATAAAAAAGCCGGGCAGGTACAATTATCTACCCGGCCTTTTCCCTGAGTAATTACTTCTTCTTGCTTTTATCAGCAAGGATCGCCTTGGCAACGTTGTGCCCGCCGATTCCGCCGACGCCGCTGGAAGGCCAGGTACCCTGACCAGCCATGTAGAGATTCGCGATCGGTGTGCGATATTTTGCCCAACCTACCACTGGACGGAATGCCAGCTGTTGTGACCACCGATAGGTTCCGTGTCCGAGATCACCATTGGTCATGCCAAATTTCTGCTCCAATTCGAGGGGTGAGTAGCCATCGCGACCCACTACTGAACGCTTTAAATTGGGAGAGAATTTTGACAATGAATCAACCCATTTGTCCAGCAGTTCTTCCTTGCGGGTTTCCCAATTGCCCTCTCTTAAGGCATAAGGAACAGGGAAGACGTACCCTGTAAGCACATGTTTTCCTTCGGGGGCGTAAAAACCGGGTTCAATGTATGAAGGAAGGTAAGTCTGGCTGCACAGACGATCGGGGATCCTTCCCAACTGATATTGCCCAAAGGCTTCTTCCATGTAATCAAAACCTGGCGGCGTGATCCCGAAGAAACCACGATAACGATCCTCGGGAAAACCGAAATCCGGGAGTTCAGATAATGCGAGGTTCATGGTCACGCCACCGCATTCATAAACGATTTCGTCGATACCTTTGGCAAACGCAGCCGGTACCTGGTCTTTTCCAATGAGATCAAAGAAGGTCTTTGGCCACTCAAGTTCACTTACGATAACATCCGCAGTAATTTCTTCTCCATTTATGGTTTTTACGCCGTAAGCTTTTCCATCCTTTACAAGGATATTGGTCACTTCCGACCTTGTCTTAATGGAGGCACCATTGGCTTCTGCCGCCTTGGTTAATGCCTGGGCAACCCCAGCCATACCTCCTTTTACGAACCCCCAGGGCATCAAAATACGGGCGATATTGAAGAAGAAATTGGATGCAGAAGGACCAAAACTGGCCCCTTCATTCAATGTTAGAAAAGCAGCTTTCACATAATCGTTTTCAAATACGCGGTTGAGAACATCCCTGGTGGTTGAGAAGAGAATATCCTTTAACAACGCCTCCATTTCCGGAGTGGCAGACATTCCTGCGGCAAACTGAGCCAGGGAAAGGGGTTCATTCAGCTGGGCCATACCGTAAAAATGCGCGATCTTTCCCCAGGTCTGAAACAGTGGTAAATATGCCTCGGCATCTTTCTTTGAAAACTTGCTAATTTCCTCAGCTGTTTTATTGAAATCAGCATAGAGACTCAAATATTTACCATCGCCAAACGTGGTTGTGAGGAAAGGACCAGGAGCGCAAGGGATCATTTCCAAACCATGTTTTGTCAGCTCCAGTTCAGCCCCAATCTGAGGATGAACATAAAACTCGCCGGTAGCGGCCGGGTGGAATTTGAATCCTGGCACCATTTCCACTGTCTGAGCGGTGGCTCCGATAAAAGCACTCTTTTCCAGGATCAATGTTTTCAACCCCGCCAGTTTTCCTAGATAAGAAGCGAGAACGAGGGCAGGTGTATTTGCCCCAATGACAATTACATCATAATCGGACATGAATTTCTCCTTTAGTTGGGTGAGTTGTACTTATCGATTATGAATTATTTACAAAAGGAGAACAATCAACAAAACAGTCGTAATGTATATAATTAAACAAAAGAGTTATTATGTCGAATTTACCCCCTTATTCACTTCTTGATTTACGTGTCCAGAAAACGATCGATTTGTTGTTCCGCGCGTTTAAAGACCTTTTAATTGAAAAACACTTTAGTAAAATAACCATTCAGGAAATAACAAAAAAAGCTAAGGTAAATCGAGCCACTTTTTACAACCACTTTGAAAATTATTCCGAATTTATAATCTTTTGTTCTCGAGAGGGGTTACGGAGAGAACTTGCTAACAATTTTCCTTTTGAAAGTTTCACTTATACAGCTGAAAATCTTAGAATATTGATTGACTTTATTTTGGAGTTTATTAATACTACTTATAATCAATGGAACTACCAATGGGACGAAATTCTTTTTGAAAAAGCCACGAGGATTGAGCTGTATTATTTCCTGTCT
>DHGL01000001.1 GCA_002402725.1 Anaerolineaceae bacterium UBA4799 | reverse complement strand
TGCCGCAAAAACGGTAGAACCTTCCCGGTGCGGGTGGGGTATGATGTTATCTTTAGCCACACTGGGTCCAATTTATTCATTTGTTTACGCCGAAGTTGGCATCAATCCGGATGGAGCTATTGCGCGAGGCACCGCCCCAGATCCAGACATCCCAAAGGATGTGGCGTATGCTAAGTGGTATGAAGTGCCTGGAATCTGGTGGAATACGGTTGAAAGATTATCTTGGACGATGGTAGGGAAACAGGCTATTTATGGATGTAAGTTTAGGCCAGTATTGCTATCGACGCAGTAATTATGGCCACTGTATTGAAGCTGTTATACTGTTAAATAAATGGTCTATTTAGGTACTGGAGTGCCCTTCTTGGTGAAGGGCACTCACTACAGGGGAAGGAAGATGGCGGTCATCCAATTCGGATTCAACCCTTTAAGACAATAGAATAGCAGGCTGCCTCAGAGAGATGTAGCGATTGATCGAGATTTCTACCCTCCAGCCTGATAAGCAATAGCAACCGTACCAGGGCCGACATGTGTACCAACTACCGGGCTAATTTCAGACAGGATGCATTCGACAGGTGAAAAACGGAATCGAGCGGTTGCCAATACCTGTTCGGCCGTCTCACGAGCCAAAGCATGAAACACGGAAATCCGCACCGGAACGTGTCCATCAATCCCCTCTTCCACCAAATTTAACATGCTTTCGATTGCTTTGCGGTGTGTACGAACACTCCCAACCAGTTCGATTTTGCCGGCACAGATTGTAAGAACAGGCTTTATGTTCAACGCGGTTCCTAACAATCGCTTTGCGCTGTTAATACGACCACCCGCTGCAAGGTATTTGAGGGTGTCAACAGAAAAATATACACCGATTTGTCCGTAAGCTTTCTGAGCAACTTTTGTACACTCACTCAGACTAGCTCCTGCTGCCGCAGCACGCGCCGCTGCTAACACCTGAAAACCCAAAGCCATCGAAACCAGCTTCGTATCCAGTATGGTTACATGCCCTTTGGGGAAATTCGAAATTGCACCGATGGTTGTCTGGTAGGTGTTAGAAATACCACTGGAGATTGGCAGGAACAGCACATCATAACCAGAAGCCAGCAACTCATGGAGAGTTTTATTGATTTCGCCAACTGAGATCTGGCTGGTCGTTGGGACGGTTCTTGAATGGGAAAAGCGGGAATAAAATTCGGTTGCCCCAATATCCACACCGTCTCGAAATGTTTGCCCATCCCAGTTCAAGGTGAGCGGGATGACCCTAATCGGGTGGCTAGTAGCCAATTCGGACGGTAAATAGGCGCTACTATCTGTGACAATCATGACAGGGGGCATATTATATCGATCCTTTGATTATCGCCCATTATTTACAGCCTTCATATAATTCTGCCCGACTCATTGGCAGACTGACCTTACCGTTGTATGGTTTTGCCAGAAGGGACTGGTTGACGTTCGTCTGGCCAGCCTCAAAACCGAGCGCGCAGAAGCTCATGTACAATCGCCAGGTCCGGTACACCGGCTCGCCCACCAATTGTACGGCCTCATCTTGCCGTTCTTCCAACCGGCGCACCCAATGACGCAAGGTGAGTGCATAATGCTCGCGTAGATTCTCGACATCCCGCACTTCAAAACCCACTGTTTCCGCGATGAAATTCGCTTCACTGGCTGGAACCAGCTCGCCGTCTGGGAAAACGTAATGCTGGGAGAAGGATCCTGTGCCGAGAACTTTCCGTTCAAAATAGTTTCGCCCAATCGAAAAGGTTCTCTCATGACCATTAAAACCTTGAAGCAGAAACAGATCGGCCGGCTCGGCCCGGCGCGAGATCCCATGATTGAGAAACAGGCCGCCGGGTTTGAGCAGCTGATAAACTTGTGAGAAGTATGATGGCAGGTGACTTCGACCAACGTGCTCGAACATACCCACGCTGACGATCTTGTCGAACGACCCCTTTTCAAAATCTCGATAATCTCGCATCTCGATCCGCACCCGATCGCTGAGTCCCAGGCGAACGGACTGTTCGGTGCCATACTTGGCTTGGCGCTCGCTGAGGGTAATCCCCAGCACACTTACGCCATACCGCTGGGCGGCCGCCAGGGCCAGGCCTCCCCAACCACAGCCGATATCCAGCAGCCGCTCGCCGGGTTTCAGGCGCAGCTTGCGGCAGATGTGCTCGATTTTCTTGGCCTGCGCGGTATCCAGGTCTTCTGTTTCGGTTGGAAAATAGCCGCAGGAATATTGCATTTGACGATCCAACCAAAGGGCATAGAATTCATTGCTCACATCATAATGGAAACGAACCGCATCCCGATCACGCTCACGGGAGTGCAGGTCCCCTTTCAAATCGAGCGGCTTCCGCGTGGTTGAGTGATCTGGACCGGACTTGGGCAAGCCTTGAACCTCTTTGATCAAGGCTGTGACTTCGGTTGGGGTGAAGTTCCGAATGCTCAAGGCATCGATCAATCCAAACGCGGTATAAAAGTCGCCTTCGATATCAAAATCTTGATAAATATACGCTTCACCCAGGGCCAGTTCGATCGGAGGTGTAAACATGCGGCGCAGCGCTCCGGGATGGTTCAAAACCAGGGTAAAAGCAGAGTCTCGTTCGGCGGGCAGTTCATCTTGATTCCACAAACGTATGGTGAAGTTGCGGGGAGAGGGGAAAATATGCTCCAGGAATGCTTTAGACCGCTCTACTACTGTCTCCGTTGTCTCGGTCATGTGTGACATTTCGTCTCCTTGAATGATTGTTTCAATTTGATTATTCCAACTCAGTCATCCCAACCGGAGTTGAACCAGCTTGCAAGGCTTGAAAGATCCTGCAGCACCGGACGGGATGGATCTCTTTCTTGAGTCAAGATGCAATACTGTGTAGTTGCTCTTCCAGGAACATCCTGGAAGAGGCTATACCCGGCACGAACTGGTCTCTAGACAACCAATCCGAGATCGAACGACGTGCCGCCTCATAACCAACCTGGATCAATTCCCGGTGTTTACTGAAGTCCCAGATCGGGACGGGAGGCGAACTTTTCAGGAGGATATGCCAGACAGGCACGTTACGTTCTGCTGCCAGCGCCATTTCAAGAGCAGCTTCCCGCTGGACAACCGTAAATAAGAGTTTCTCCACGTACTGGTTGTGCCTATTATCATTCTCCAGCATCCCGTTTGAATCGTTCAAATCGAGGGCAATGATCTCGGTAGCACCCAGCGCCATAGCAGGTTCGATAGGCAAGCAACTGACCGCACCACCATCGACGATAGAGTGACCATTCTTTTCAATGGGGGAGAACCAGGGTTGCAGCGCGGTCGAAGCCAGGATGCCCTCCAGTTCACCGGCATCCAGATCGGCGCCAATCAATCCCAGGCGGATATTGGAGATCTGGCTAAAGCGCAGATCTGGTGTGACCCCTTTCGAGATCAGGAACTTAGCAACCTGGCGGCTGGCACGCTGATCTGAATGTAAAGGCAGCGCTTTTAAGGCCAATCGGGCGAGACGTGGATCAATCCATTTTGCTTCAGTCGCATCCTGATAGGCCTGTTCCAATGCCCTCACCCCATTTAGGTTTGCGCCCCACAACGCCAATCCCGCGGCATTCACGGACCCGATCGAGGTGCCCACGAGAAGGTCGGGTTTACAGCCGGCCTCGAACAGGGCGCGTAACGCGCCCACCTGCAAAGCACCGCGCGCCCCACCGCCTCCAAGTACGAATGCCAGGCATTTTTTCATAATAACCTCGTCAGCCTATTCATGATTTACTTGCGTAAACATCCGGTAATGATCTCTACTGGCCCGGGTCTAAAGGACGCGGCAGTCCACAAGATCCTTTCGGCCCCAGGGCAACTGGTACAGAACCAACAATTCGTTCCTAGCTGCTTTGCAGTGCAGGAAGTGGTCTTCTGAAATGCTGGTTGTGTCTCTTTCATAATGCTTTCTGCTTCTCGATCAGACACGAGATGTCCGGAAGGTCACCGATAGAATGATCTGCCAGATCGACCTCGCGTAGATAATGCTCTTGCCAGATGACGTCTGATAAGGCCTGGTATTCTCGATCATACTGGTCCATGCCGGCCGCATAATCCAGGTCAAGGAGTGCTTCCCGGGCACTCTCATCGGATGGTTCTGGTTGATGAACCGCGATCATCTTTCGCAAGTCGGCATGATGGTCACGGATGGGACATGGCATAAGCCAGTTGCCATTATTCTTCTTATAGGTCTTCTGCCAATTTCGCAAGGAAGCAAAAAACGGATCCTGCCACACGTCACTCAATGTCTTGCCGTCCCGATAGGCATCGTTGATATTGATCGGGGAGTAAGGCATAAAGACACAGGGACTGACCGTGCCATTCCAATCGATGTAGAAATATCCGCCACCCGTATCACTGCCGGCAGAAAGGCATCCGTCGCAGACCGTGCCGTGATTCCAGAAGTCCGCCAGGAAATAGCTCTTTTCCCGGATCAATTGCCAGGATTTATGCCACATCCACAGGCGTTGTTGCGGGGAAGGCATCAGATTCAAGGAAACAGACCTGCCGATTGGCATGTAGTGGAAGATCCAAGAGTAGATCACTCCCTGCTCTTTGTAGAAATAGTCCATGAATTCNNAGCGACATGCCATAAGGAACGCCGGCTTTCCGCAGACGTTCCATCCCGGCCAGGACTTTGTCAAACACGCCTTTGCCACGTCGGGCGTCCGTCCGTTCGCGCCAGCCTTCCAGCGAGAAAGCAGGCGACAGGTTGCCGATTTTTGCTAGGCGTTCGGTTGCTTTCTCGTTGATTAGCGTACCATTGGTATACATCATGAAAAAGCAGTCATTGTGTTTTTCGGCCATATCCAACAAGTCCTTGCCTTCTGAGCGGTACGCCATGGGTTCGCCGCCGCTGATGACAAAGAAACGAACACCCCACAATGTTTTCGCTTCTGTGATGATCCGGTCAAAGATTTCCCAGCTCAACTTTTCCTGCGTCATGATCCCTGCGTTTGCGTAACAGCCGGTGCATTGCAGGTTGCATGCTTTTCCCGGACTGATAACCATAAAAGTCGGTGCATTGCTTCCTGTTTCCGCTTGAAATCGATCTGCCGCTTTCAAATTGTCGCCCTGTCGTAAGAATAAATCCATGCCAACAATATTCAGTAAGGTATGGATTACTTTGTCGGAAAAATAACGGTTCTCCAGGGCCCGGTCCAGGGTATCCACGATAGCTAACCCAAACGCAGCTTTATCCTCATCCACGCCGGAAATGGTATCGCCCTGCTGACGTTTCATATACAGATCGGCGAGGATCTCTTTCTTCAGTCTTTTAACGATCATCTTGCGCAAGGGCTGGTTTTGAATCAATGTAGGGCCGGATTGTGCCAGTAAATTTGCAATAGGTTTGAAGGTCATGTTTATTTTTGGTGTTGAGTCTCGCATTTTTCCTCTTTTTGAATTTCATTCATCCAGATTGGCTAGGGTCCGGTCTACTCAAGCAGTTGGTCTCTTTCATAATCGGACCCCTATTCACTTGTTCCTCCAATCACCATACTTGTAAGCCACAGCCCGCAAACTCGGGGGCGTTCTCGATGATCCTTTATCAGGATGTCGATATACACTGTAGCATTCAGTAGGTATTGGCTAGTGGGCAACCGCCGATTGAGCCGACTTCTTGCCAAACCACTTGATCCCGGTCCAGACCGCGATGACAGCGCCAACGAGCAGCGAGGTCCATAGCGCACCTGAATTTGAGCTAAAGCCCAAAATGAACGGTGCTAGGAACACCCAAAGACCCAGGATAAAGGCTGCCTTATACCACTTGGCAATCCCTGTAACCAGCAGCGCGATTCCTAAGATCAAGCTGTTCCACAATGCCGTGCCAACGTTGCCAAACCCCAGCAGGAAGGGCGCAATACCGAGCAGGATGCTGAGAATAATGATTGTCCAGTACATGATTTTTCTCCTTTTCGAAAATTAAATGGTTTGAAGAACGATGGAAGGCGTACCAGTCGCAAATTCTTTAAAAGCGTGCATGCTACAATTCGTTGTAATGGACCAAATCCACCTGCGGCGTTTGTGCGAGCTGTTTCATGAGCCACTGCCGCCTGCGGCAGTCTATGGTGACCAGCACCCGCCTTCCTGGATCACGAGTGAGCGTCTCCAGAATGTTATTAAAAATTGTGTCATTTGCCTCCTGCCAAAATTCTTTGGCCGTTTGTCCACACAAGTTCAATTCAGCGGCGCAGGTCAGATTACAGCAAAGCGAATAAGCAGCTGAGTTGATTGCGGCTGGGTGGTTGATTACCTTCCACGAAATTCGCTGCAATCCATTGAGCGCGCGGATGACCTGGGCTTTCAAGTAACGATCTGCCGGGGGGGTACCCAATTCTTTGAGACCTGACCCTCCCACCGGGATGATGACCATATTCGTACGCCGGCAAAGCGGAACAATTGTTTCGCGAAAAGCACGTGGTGCAGCCGCTAGATTGCCAGACAACCAATCGACCCATTGGATTTCAGCACAAATCAGATCCGGTTGGATCTCCAGGATCAACTGGCGCAGTGGCTTGAGATCATATTGCACAACCTCGCCATGCAGATCGGCCAAAACGCCTAGAATGGCGACCCGGTCGGTTGGTTGATCGTTTGCCTCAGAAGTATTCACAATCTCAGGATAGCTGGATGGAGGCCTTCCGAAAAGCGTAAGGCTGCTGCACTTCATCCCCGCAAAACTACGGATAAAAAAATCCTACTGATTTCGGATATCAGTAGGATTACGGATATGGGCGTTAGGCTTTTGGATCAGGTAAGACTTACACCAGCCTGTGTTGCACTGCAAACAGAGCCGCTTCGGTTCGGCTGTGAACGTGAAGCTTTTCATAGATGTGGGCCAGGTGCGATTGCACCGTGCGAACGCTAATATACAGTTGCTGGGCTATCTCTCGATCCGTTAAACCGCGCGAAAGGGCGGATAAGATGTCTAGTTCGCGCTGCGTCAGATCATCCGGGGTCGCCATAACCGGTTTACCTGGTTCTGATTCTAATTGTTGGAGAATTGCCGGTAATAAGGAAGGATGAAGTGTCAGCTCTCCACGACTGACCGTGTAAAGGACCCGTACTAACTCATCCATGTCGACCCCCAATGGTAGATAGCCGGTCGCGCCCGCCGTCAATGCCATTTGCACCCGCGCATTTTCTACATGGGGTGAAATCACAAGAATTGGAATATGAGGATGATACGTCTTTATTTTCTTAACACTGTCAGCGCACGAGCATTCCTCTCCACCCCAGCCGTCAGCGACAATCACCACATCGGGGTGGATCTCTGCAACGCCTGCAACTCCAGCTTCATCTTCCGCTGCGTCTCCGACGACCTGTAAATCTTCATCCTGCTGAGTAAGAAGGATCAATCCTTCCCGAGCAAGAAGCTGAGAGCAGATGATAAAGAGCCGAAGTTTTCTATTCAATGGTTTTTTCATGCTAGCGCATAATTCGCCTGATGCATCAAGGCAAAACAGTCAGCATGGATGGCAATGACTCGCGCACGCGAGCTATCGAAATCGCCTTTTGAACAGAAACGATCGCAGCAGGGGTAACGCCGGTTTGCGCCACGATTTCTTTCTCTGCCAGCCCATGGTTCATTCCCCACAAAATCGAGTCCAATTGCTCATAGGACAGCCCGATTGCCAATTCATTGGGCAGCCCGGCAGCCAGATCGCCTGAGGAAGGTTTATTCACGATCCTTGCCGGCAATCCAAGGTATTTTGCCAGCTCCCGGATTTGGGTCTTATATAAATGCCGAAGCAACTGGACATCGCTTGCCCCATCGCCATATGGGTCATAAAAGCCGACGCTCCACTCTGACCTGTCGGTTGTTCCCACCACCAGACAGTTATTAACCATAGCGTGGAAGTATAGTGTAACCATTCGTTGACGGACTTTTGTAATCGCAAAAGCATGAATACGCCCTAAGGATTTCCAGAGAATCCGACGGGTCAGGCGCACCCAGAAATTCGCGCGGGTGTTATAGAGCATTGCCATTGCCTCGCTGAAGGCAGAAGGGGCAGATAACAACCGGGTGATCCAACGAATGCCACGTTCGATGAGGCGGCGGTCGCCCGCCTGTTCAATGGAAACCAGGTCATATACGCCTAGCGTCGCCAACATTGGTGAAATATCGATGTGAGCAGGTTTCAGACCAAGGGTTTGAGCTACCAGTTCAGCATCAGCTATATTTTGAGCATCCGTATCCCGCTCCGGGAGCATATATGTTAACACACGCACTCGCCCCAGGGCACGCACGCACAAATACGCACAGGTTGACGAGTCAAGGCCACCGCTCAAACCCAGGACCACGCCGCGTTTCCCCAGGCGGTGAACTTCACTGCGAACTAATTGTTCGATTTCGTTCACAGTCTGCGCAGCGTCAAAGTGCAACCCTTCCTTAATGCTGAACATCCCACCTCCTGCAAAAATCCTCTCGGATCCGGCAGGGAGCTTTCAAACCCTGCCGGACCGATACGTTGCAATGATTACGACCGCAGCATACGTAAGCCGCTGCCGATGACGACGAATTCGCTGATTTCATGGGCCAGCACGGCGATCGGTAGGGTGAACCAACCGCCCACCGCGCCGATAATTAATACACTGATCACAACTATCGAAAGAGCCAGGTTTTGATTCACCACCGATTGATTGCGCTTCGCCAGGTGAAGCGCATAAGCCAGTTTCTCTAGATCGTCGGCCATCAATGCCACGTCAGCCGTCTCCAGAGCCACATCTGTCCCCGCCGCTCCCATCGCGACGCCAACCGTCGCCTCGGCGAGCGCAGGGGCATCGTTGACCCCATCGCCTACCATCGCCACGTGCCCATACCGGGAAGTCAGGTCGCGTACCTTGATCGCCTTATCCTCAGGTTTCAGGTCGGCGTACACTTCATCGATCCCCAATTCGCGGGCGATAGCCTGGGCGGTACGCTCATTGTCGCCGGTCAGCATGACCACTTTTTCAGCTCCCGCGGCGTGCATCGCATCGATCGCTTTCTGTGCGTTGGGACGGATGTTGTCACGGATGGCAATCATGCCCCAGGGAGCTTGTTCATCACCCAGCACGACCACGGTTTTTCCTTCGCTCTGCAGATGATTGATGTCCTCCCAGGAGCTTTCCAGAGAGATTCCCAGCTTTGATTGGAACAGGTCCGGGCTGCCAACATAAATTGTTCGTCCATCCAAACGGGCAGAAGCACCCGCCCCGGTTAATGAACGAAAATCGCTAAGATCGGCAGGTTGGACCTGCTGTTGTTCTGCGTGACGGACGATAGCCTGAGCTAGCGGGTGGCCACTGCGCCGCTCGATTCCGGCAGTCACAGCCAACAGTTCCAGCTTTGAGGTTGTCATTCGATCCGCGTCCTGGCGAAGAAGAACCACATCAGTCACTTCCGGTTCGCCGCGGGTCAGCGTACCGGTCTTGTCCATCGCCACCACCTTGACTTTTGCCAGCTCCTCGACGTACACGCCCCCTTTGATAAGCACCCCATTCCGCGCGCCGGTACCCAAAGAAGCCACCAACGTGATGGGGATGGAGATGACCAGGGCGCAGGGAGCTGCCGCGACGATGAACACCGTGGCACGCGTGATCCAGGTCGTCCAGTCGGCAGCAAAGGCAAAGGGAGGAACCACCGCAATCAGGATACCGATCAACAAAACGATCGGGCTGTAGCGCGCGCCAAATCGCTCAATGAAGCGTTGGCTTTTGCCTTTCTTTTCCTGGGCTTCTTCGACCATGGTGATAATGCGGGCGATGGTGTTATCCGCAAAGGTCTTGGTCGCTCGTACCTCAAGCGCGCCCTCGCCATTTATGCTACCGGCAAAGACCGGGTCGCCCAACTGCTTCTCCACCGGGACGCTCTCGCCGGTTACGGGGGCCTGGTTGACGCTGGAAGTCCCGACCAGCACTTCGCCATCGGTCGCTATGGACTGCCCCGGTTTGACGATGAACACATCCCCAACCACCAGCTCTTCGACCAGGATCTCCAGCTCGCGACCATTGCGTCGAACCAGCGCCACCTTGGGTGCGAGGTTCATCAGCGCTTTAATCGCCGCGCGAGTTTTCTCTTCTGTGTAGCCCTCAGCGGCTTCGCTAATGGAATAGAGGAAGACCAGCATAGCCCCTTCCAACGGCTCACCCATGACGGCAGCCGTAATCGCAGCGACGCTCATCAGAAGTTCGATACCTATCTGGCGCTCGAAGATCAATTCTTCAATAGCTTCGCGGCCAAAGAAGTATCCGCCAATCAAAATCGCTGCAATAAAAATAACAGTTGAGATGACTGCTGGTGCACCAGCCAGACTTATAAGCCAGCCAACCAGAAGCAGGACACCGGAAGCCACCGAGGTCAGCACTTTGGGATTTTTCCATGGTTTTGGCTGTTCAGCCATTTCCATCCCTTTTTGAGGTGGAAAACCCAGGGTGTCCAGTTTTTGTTTCAGAATACTTGGGTTGGTCTGATCAGGGTCAAAGGTCAGGGATACTTTGGCTGATTTCGGATAAACCTTCAACCCGACTACGCCTGGAAAACCTTCTAACCCTCGTTCGATGTTGGCTGCATCGTGTTCGCAGTCCAAATTACTTACTCGTACTTCGATCTTGTTTGATTCCATAGTTTCTCCAATCAGAGTTAATTATCTGGATTCTTCAACCAGACTAATGACGATCTTTTCCACTTCTCCGGCAATCTCTTCGATGCCAACGTCGGGGTAATAATCGGACAAAATTCGCGGTTTGAATGCGCTGATGTAAGTTTTTCCTTCCTCCACGAAAACGCTGATCGGGCAGGGCAACATGAGAGAGATTTTTTTATCCCTCGCCAATACCTGGTTGGCATACTTCGCATTGCATATTTCGATGATTTTCATGGGTTCGGTCGTGAACCCTTTGGCAGCCAGGGTTGCCTGGACATCGTGAACGTACAGGACGCGAAACCCCTTTTACTGCGCTTTGGCCCCGATCGCGGCCACCGCCTCATCCACGTTCCTGGCGGTTTGCACCGTGTAATCGAATTTTTCCTTTTGTCCCATTTTGTCGTCTCCTTATGTCGCCTCTATTCCGGTTTTGTCGTGCAGGCTGATCTTCTGCTGCTGTTCCCTTCTATCCACAATTCTGAGAGCTTTAATCTGTCGATCCAGGTTTGCGCCTGTTTCGATCACTAAGATGAGATTGCCATTCAAGGTATTCGTGCGCAATTCAGGATAGGCTGTAAAAAGGGATCGTTTCAAGGCCTCTCGTGACACGTCATCGCCCTCGACGCTCACAATGAGCCGATCTGTCAGTGCAACCTTGTCCAGCACGATCTCCACCCGCCCACTCGCTCCTGGTATTTTCGCAACAGTCTCGGCCAGAATGTGACCATACAGATTCATGTCGCGTGCAACGAGCATATCGTCGTTACGTCCCATCAGTTGCACTGCGTTGAATGACGATTGGCAAGGACAGTCCGACCATCGCGCCAAATCCCCAGAACGATAGCGCACGAGTGGCATGCCTTCCCGTGCTAGCGTGGTGAACACCAACTCGCCTTCCTGGGCCGGCGCACCTGTTTCGGGATGGATGATTTCGGTAACGAGGTGCAAATCGTTCAGGTGACATGCAATACATCCGGGGAAACCGATTGTTTGTGCACCGCCAATTTCGGTCGAGCCGTAACTATTGAAAACCTGAGCCCCCCAATAGTCTCGGAAATATACCTTTTGCGATTCAGACAACGTCTCGCCGCCGAGCAGAACCGCGTCCAGCCGCTGGCGATATCCGGATCGCTCCGCCTCACTCGTCAAGGCCGTCATGTACGACGGCGACGACATCACCAAGTTCGGCTCAAACCGTTTCATCCACGTCAAGGTTTCTCGTGGATCATCTGCGCCAACGGCGAGTGGCAGTCCCCCTGCCCGTTCAACCACGCGCTGTGCGGAGGCCGACCCCATCCATAAGCCGTGTCGCATGGGCAATGCAACCAATACGACGAGCCGCCCCCGGTGCACCAAGCGCAGGGCTAATGCATCGAAATTTATCAATGCTTGCATATCCCGAAAGGAGTAATAGACACGCTTTGGCTCGCCCGTCATGCCAGAGGTCGTAAATACGGCAGCCAGTTCGTCTTCAGACACACACAAAAAACGCTCCCATTCGAGAATATCTTTGGAAGTAGTGAACGGGAGTTTCCGCAAATCATCGGAAGTACAAACGTCTGATGGGCGCGCGCCAGCCTGGTCAAACGACTCGCAATAAAACGGGGAGCGTTGGTATACATAATGCATGGCAAAGCGCAGGCGCCGCCTCTGGATCTCGTGGAGCACGGACGCCTTGCCATCAGGTTTTAACAGTTTTTCCACCATGGACGCAGCTCTTTTCACCGTTACAGGTGAGGTAGTATGCCTCTCATATTCACTCAACACATGGTCTACCGTCGCTGCAATCATCGATGCACTCATTCCTTGACAAAGTTGGCCGTGTAAAAATGCCATGCGCCGTGAATCTCTTTCAGATGGAAGCCCGCCGACTCGGCTAACCGCTGCACCATCGCGCGCGATTGATAGTGCGGGTCGGGGAAGATTTCCGTGATGGAGAGCAGTCCGCCCGGCTTGAGAGCTTCGTAACACTGCCGGAGCGCAGTTTCATGGTCGGGAATTTCGCCAAGCACCGTGCAAAAATAGATTACATCGAAGGTCTCTGGTGAGAAATGGGATTGGGTGGCATCGCCCAGCATCGCCGTCAGGTTCGATACCCCTGCCCGAGCTGCACGCGCTTTGAGCCGTTCAATCATTCCCGGCTGGATATCCAAGCCGATAACTTCGCCGCCGGGCAACACGCGTCGCACGGCTGGGATCAGTAACCGGCCGGGTCCCGAGCCTATCTCCAACACGCGCTGGCCGGGTTTTAGACCGATGCGGTCGAGGGTCGTCTGCGTGCCCAGGACGCGATCCATCACCGGACCTTCCACCAACCCAGACAACCAGGTTGGGCAGGGGAGCGAGCGCCGGTGACTGGACCAGCGCCAGATCAGGCTCGCGCCGACCAGTGCCAGAAGGGAGAGTAAGAGGATGCGGAGTGCTTTCATGATGGTTGATCCCGTCCAGGACGTTTGCTCACCAGGCTGATCCACAGCAGGATGGCGGTCCCCACCACGATAAAGCTATCCGCCAGGTTGAATGTTGGCCAGCGCGCAGCGCCCAGGCCAAAATCCAGAAAATCTGTCACCCGTCCATCTGGAATGCGGTCAGCGAAATTCGCTGCCGCACCACCAAGGATCATCCCAATGGGGATATGCGTAGCAATTGGAAATTCACCGCGGCGTAATGCCCCTACGAGCCAGATGACTAATCCAACAATGATGATGCCAGTGACGATGAGAGGAAATGTCCCACCGGAGGCAAAAAGTCCGAACGCTACGCCTGTGTTGTAACCGAGGGTCAAACGGAAAAAATTACCAAGGATTTGCGTGGTCGAGGATAATGTCTGTTCAACCAGAACCTTGGTCAATCCATCTAGAAAGAGGGAGAGAATTAAGGGAATGAAGATCCGAAGGCTTGTTTTCATAATACTTTTATCTCTGACTTCCATCCTGTGGAAGGTTATAGCGGGTACACTCATACACCCCACGGGCGACATCAGACAACAATGATTCGCCGATTGCTAGCAAGTTTCCCACTCGATCATCGCTCAGGCGATAAAGGACAAACTTGCCCTGTTGTTCAGCAGCAACCAGACCGCATTCGCGCAAACAACGCAGATGGTTGGAGGTATTGGATTGGCTCATACAGGTGGCTGTGACAATTTCCGTAACGGTCATAGGGCCGTTGCGCAGCACCTGCAATATGTTCAAGCGCGCAGGGTCGCCAAAGCCGCGGAACAACTTGGCCTGCAATTCAACTCCTTCTGCGTTGGTAATATTTAGCATTTCAGACTCCCAGTATGTTATATTTATATATCATAATATAATGATATGTTAATCAATTCAATGTTAATTGTCAAGGGCAGTAACAATTTATCGAAATAATTTATATTCCGACAAACGAAATATTAATACTCCATATTCGTCTTTTTTTGAGCCAGATTCTATATTTGACTTGATTCAACAAATATACAAATCTCTGTTCAAAAATAAATAAAACATCGTTCCCTTATAGACTCTAGAGGAATGATGTACCAAGAACGGTGTGACACACCATTCTCTTTTATTTACTCCCTCGCCTCTGAGAGAACCAAATACTGCCATCTTTTTCAGAGCGTTTCCCATTTCTTAATCCATGCAAGTTGGTTAATAACGAGTTATACATCAGCCCACCGAGAGCAAGATTGATTTCTCCCTGAATAGCTCGCTGGCAGTTCAGATTATCACAAAAAACATACATGTTTCCATTCGAGGCTTCGTAAAACTTCATCCACTTCGTTTTTCTAGAGATTTGATCCTTACTCACATCTCGCTCTACTTCGACGAATATTACCTCTCCTGTTTTTGGATCCACAGCAATAATATCTGGGATATAAGTTTCACCATTGGATAAATTAATTGCTTGTGCCCGTCCTTGAATTCTGTAACCTTCATCAGCCAGGATTTCCCCAGCCTGAATATTTAGAATGGTATGTTCCGGTGAAGAATGGTGTCTTATTAGGGTATCAAATTCATTCTCCTTGGGAATTTTTCCAGTTAATACCTGGTATGCAACTTGACCATCCCGAGTCAAATGCAGTACTGCAGGTTGATTTCCTCCAGAACTGGATCCCTGCTCAACAACACCGCTTATCTGTTCAACCAAGATTGGGAATTCATTTCCTTCCAGTGACATTAACCAATTCAAGGCTTCATCCAGGTTTTTGTTTGCGGTTGATAAGGAAAGGCGTTTTGCCATTTGCTTTATGATGGATGGTCGTAAAGCAATCCCCATTTCACCCATCACAAAAATTGCCGCCGATGTTTTTTCATAGTTCTTGGACGACTGCCAGGTTTTTACCCAATCCGGAACAGGCGTAAGGTCCCTCGATTCTTCAGTACCCGATTTTGGGGATTGAATGTCCTGGGCAACCTCATCTATCTGAATCTGTCGAAGGGCAGCTAAGTGGGCTTCCAGTGCTGCCTTCTCTGCCTGTATGTTCTTTTTCGATTCCTGTGTGGCAATGAGCTCACGTTCCAGATCAGTATATTTCTGATTGAGTTCTTTCAAGCGCTGTATTAATTCATTTATTTCCAAGGGCTCTATTTTCTTCGATGCTGGCCCTTGCAAAGTTCGCAGCCGAACATGAATCAGATATGCCAGGTCATCATCGCTAAACGATTCCAATGGTCGGGTCGCTTTTTCGCAGG
>DHGL01000046.1 GCA_002402725.1 Anaerolineaceae bacterium UBA4799 | reverse complement strand
TATGGTGGGTTTTACAACCCACCCTACGAGCGTTTTTTATAGGGTGGGTTCGTCTCGCGAATTAAGCGCACCCGACCGAATTTTGCGAGAGGCGTTGAACCTACCAATTTTTTTGATGAATGATTCGGTGGGTATTTAACCACCTGGTAGGGTGGGTTCGACTTTTGAACCCACCAATAATTCAAACACCTAATCAATTAAGCTACGACGACATAACATTGTCATGATTGGTGGGTTTACTACGAACTTGATTAAGGGGAATAGCCCATACAAAAGATTGGGAGATTTACCACCGTCCAATATCCCGGGCTACCGATAAGTGTTTTGGATAAATCATATTTCCCACCTGAATTAACTATCTCAAAATGGGGATTTGTTTCTACCAAATCCATAAATGGATCAATACCTGAATCCACACCATTCAATTGCTCCTGATTAGTATTAAACCCAAAATGGATATGTGGATGGGAAGTATTAGTCATTCCGTTAATGCCAATTATTTGACCCGCATATACAAAATCACCTATCTCAAGTAAACTGGTTTTCAAATGACCTGGAGCTATTGTATTTTTTGAACTTACCGTGTTTTTTTGTCCAGTAATAACAATTAGACTGTTCCCATTATAGATTCCATTTACAAAACCAGACATTGAACTAGTAACAATAAGACCAATTGGTCCTTCAAAATCGATTCCGACATGTGCGTCACTCGTCCCATTTAATCCTTTTGACTGACTTGGATCATAAATCAAAGTTCTAACGCCTAAATAATTTCTTACAGCTCCTAGAGTCGTATTTAAATCATAATAATTACTAAGCCAATAATTCTTAGCATCCAATACACTATAAGGCAGCGTCAAGAACCCCTGCATCAGCCCAATCTCTGGGTTCTCGCCAATCTGCACTGTCTTTGAGATAGGTAAAATTGTTGTGTCGTTCAGATGCTGGTCCCTGACCTGGAGTGTGTCTCCATCCAGTTTGCACACCAGTGCCTCAGCATCCTCCTCGCAGCCAGGAACAATATCAAGCGATGCCATTGTGTTGGCATCGACATCCTTTGTGTACTCAGGAACCGTCACTTCTCCCTTCCACTTATTTACATACCTCATTTCCAGAGCAGGTGTTCCCGCATTTGGGTCTTTTATTGAAATATTCAAGAATCTATCAACATCTGGTTCCACAAGCTGGAACTTACCTTCAGCATCTGTGGTGACGCAGTTTGACTTGGCGCAAACCGTATACCCAGATAGCCCCGGCTCCTCAAGAGTTATCAGATCTCCGTCTATCAATTCAGGATGCCCTGCAACATAGGCCTCAATTGCGGCAAGCAGGTCCGCCTGCAGTGGCTGCCTCTCATCTGTGAGCCTCTCAGCATCATAGTTAAAGCTTGCTTCATCCTTAAGCCCTGAGCCGTTCATGTCAAAGAACAACCTGCCCTCAAGAGGGACGGGAGTCGGTGTCGGCTCCGGGGTAGGGGTGGGAGTGCTAGTGGGTAAATTGGTCGGCGCGCTTGTGTTCGCCGGGGCGGGTTCGGAAACTGAAGATGCACAGCCAACAAGTAAAAGAAGGGCAATGATCGAGATAAAGGTTTTAATCATTTTCGTCCTCACATTTTCCATTCATGATTTTATAGGTGGGTTCAAGAACAGAACCCACGATAATTTAATCCCATTCCAATCCTTGAATCCTGCCGATCTCTCCTCCAGCCCAATCGGGCTCTAAAGCCCCTCCCGCACATACCGTGAAAAACTCGAGAAACACCAATCTCCTGCCCGTGTCACATATCCATGCTTGACCGGGTTGTAATGGATGTAATCCAGGTGCGCTTCCAGATCGTCCTGATCCAGAATGGTATGTTCCCAATAACGCCTTTGCCAGATAGCGGCTTCATGTTTCTTTTCGCGGGATGCATTCCTGGTTTCGCCGGATCCCACCTCCATCTGATACCTCATGGTAAACCGGCGTTTGATTTCCCGCCAGCGCATGGGGTAATTCGCATCTCGGTCCGGTAATTTCCAGATGCAATGGATATGTTCGGGCAGGAGGCAAACCGCAATCGTCTCAAAGGGAAATCTCTGACAGACTTCGTCCCATGCCTTATGGAGAATAGCCCGGGCAGGCGCAGCGGTCAGGATGGGTAATCGGTTATATGTGACCACGGTGAAGAAATACGTTCCACCTTCTACAAATGATCGTCGGTATTCCGGCATGAAAATATTATATAAGATTTCGTAAATGGTGGGTTTGCCAACCCACCCTACGAGCGTTTTTTGTAGGGTGGGTTCGTTTCATGAACCCATCATTAGAACCCAATCCATAAATGGTGGGTTTACCAACTACGCGCCTTTTTTGTAGGGTGGGTTCGTATCGCGAATTTAGCGCACCCGAGCGAATTTCGCGAGAGGTGTTGAACCCACCATTTCATATTGATGCGGTGGGTTTTTCAAACCAAATCACGCAGGAACCCTTGAAAAGATTACGAATAACCGTTTCAAGGGTCGTTTCGAAAAACAGGGGGCGGCGGAAATCCGCCAGCCTCCTGTTGAATTACGCCGGGGTTTATACGATTAATGACCTAAAACGCCTGGTCAGGCTTCCATACCTTCCATACTTTTCCAGCCAGGTCAGGACCTGGTTTTAGCGTCGGTCTACCGGGCTGCCAGCCTGAAGGCGTGACCTCACCGGTGGCTACCACATGCTGGAAGGCTTTGACCTGGCGGAGCAATTCACTCACATTGCGCCCCACTTCGGGTGTCAATACTTCCATCGCGCGGATATTGAAATCAGGATCGATCAGGAATCTCCCCCGGATATCCACCCCCGCGGTCTCATCATACACACCGTAGATCGTGCCGACACGCCCGCCGGCATCTGAAAGCATGGGGAAGGGCACACCGCCCTCCACCATCTTGGAGAGCTCCTCTTCCTGCCATATCTTGTGAGAAAAGCGGCTGTCGGTGCTGATCGCCAGGAACTCCACCCCTAATGCCTGGAATTCGTTGTATTTGACGGCAACTGCCGTTAATTCTGTCGGTCAGACAAAGGTGAAATCACCGGGATAGAAACAAATGACGATCCATTTACCCTTGAAATCCGAAAGGGTCACATTCTTGAACCCGCCCTGGTGGAAAGCGGTCAATTCAAAATCGGGAGCGGGTTTTCCTACTCTTGCTTGAACCATTGACACCTCCTTTTGGAGTACTGGCGCAGCTGAGGGGGTTTCTGTTGCAGCGGCGATTGGACCTTTTACCGGTTTGACACAACCATCTTTATTTTCTGCCATTAAACCTCCTTCCTTTTCTTGCCGGCGTAGTTCTTGCGAACCATTAAATCATACTCAATATTCCAGAAAAAACAACCACCAGCGTGGCAGATTCCTATAAACTGAGATTGAATGTTCGGTTGGGTACGTGAATCCAGGCAATTGGTGGGTTTGTCAACCCACCCTACAAAACCTTGACCCTTGAAAAGGTCTTACGGATCCTTTTCAAGGGTTGTTCCACCAACAATGCTAAGCGACGGCTTTTTTCACCTTTTCCTTGGTATAAGGCAGGTCATGGAGCCAGGCGCCGGTGGCGTTATGGATGGCACTGGCCATGGCCGGGGCAACGCCGTCGATGGAAATTTCGGCGACCGATTTCACGCCGTACGGTCCGCTGGGCTCGTCTGTTTGCACAAAGATCACATCCATCACCGGCATCTCACTGGCGCGAGGGATGCGGTAGGTCTTGAGGTTGGGGTTCAGCGGCTGCCCTTCGGGCGAGTACAGCATATCTTCGGTCAACGCAAAGCCCAGCGCCTGCGCCATGCCGCCCTCAACCTGCCCTGAAGCTGTCACCGGATTGATGACGCGACCGCAATCCACCACCATCACCAGTCGCTCGGTTTCCACCCTGCCGGTCTCGGTATCCACCACGATCTCGACGAACTGGGCGGCGGTGGGCGGCGGGCTAACCGGGCTGACGTGCGATTCGGTGGCCGCGATCTGGTGCTGCGCCTGCTGGTGCAGGCTGCTGAGACCGATCTGTTCAAAGCTCACTTCCCTGCCATCGGCAGCGACCACTTTTTTATGTTCCAACCGTAATGTACTGGTGTCCTTCACGCCCAGCATTTTGCCGGCGTGTTCGAGCAGCTGGTTCTTGATATTGGCGGCGGTCTTGCGCACCGCTTCTCCGGTGAGGTAGGTGGTGCTGCTGGCGTAAGCACCTTTATCGAAGGGCGTGAAGTCTGTGTCAGAGGAATACACGATGATGTCGTCAAGGTCCGTGTTGAGCACTTCGGCAGCGATCTGCGCCAGCACGGTATCCGAGCCGGTGCCCAGGTCGGTGGCGCCCATGAGCAGGTTGAAGGAGCCGTCATCGTTCATCTTGAGCGTGGCGGCGGCCATATCCAGGTTGGCAACGCTCGAGCCGTGCATCACCACCGCCATGCCGATACCGCGGCGGTAGCGCCCGCTCTGCCCGCGGTAGGCGGCGCGCTTGGCATCAAAATCCGTCACCCTGCGCCCGATCTCCACGCACTGCTCCATGCCGCTGGTAGCCAGCTCCTGGCGCACGCCCGTGCGGCCTTCGCCGAGCTGCTGCGAGAGGTACATTTCCTCGCCCACTTTTATCCAGTTCTTTTTCTTGAAGTCCACCACATCCAGGCCTAGCTTATCGGCGATCTCGCTCATGAGCACCTCGATGCCATACTGGCACTGCATGCTGCCATAACCGCGGTAAGCACCTGCCACGGAGGTATTTGTATAGACAACATCGCAAATAAAGCGGGAGTTGGGTGAATTATACAAAGTTAACCCCTTGAACCCGCCCACCATGTTCACAGTGAGCCCATGGGTGGCGTAGGCGCCGGTATCGCCGATGAGGTAAAGGCTGGCGGCGGTGACCCTATCGCCCTTGACGCCGATCTTGTAGCGGATGGTGGTGGCGTGGCGCGAACGCGAACTGGTGAACTCCTGCTCGCGTGTGTATTCCATACGCACCGGGCGCCTTGTGATCATGGTCAGGTGGCCGCACAGGTCCTCGATGAGCACTTCCTGCTTGTTGCCGAAGCCGCCGCCGATGCGCGGCTTGATGACCCTGATCTTCTTCAGCGGCAGGCCGATGAGCGGCGCGACGATGCGGCGTGTATGGAAAGGCACCTGCGTGCTGGTGCGGAAGACCATGCGCTCATCTTCATCAAAATAACTGATGGCCACATGCGGCTCGAGGTGCACATGCTGCTGCTTCTGGGTGTGATACTCGCCCTCGAACACGTGGTCCGACTCCGCGAAGGCTTTTTCCACGTCGCCAACCTCGGCCTCGATATGATAAACAATATTGTGCTCGCGGTCGAATATGCCTTCGGTATCGGCTTCATCGTGAATGATTGGCGCGCCGGGTTGCATGGCGGCTTCCATATCCACCACTGCCGCCAGCACTTCGTACTCGACATCGATCAGTTTGAGGGCTGCGTTGGCGATCTCCAGCGTTTCCGCGGCCACTACGGCCACCCGGTCGCCCACGTAGCGCACCTTGTCGTCCAGGCAGACCTGGTCGTAAGGCAGCGGCTGCGGGTAACTCTGCCCGCCGCTGGCGTACTTCACGCGCGGAATATCCTGGTGGGTGAGCACCACCTGCACACCCGGCAAGGCGCGGGCGCGGCTGGCATCAATGCGCTTGATGCGCGCGTGGGCGTGCGGGCTGGTGAGCATGGCAGCGTAGAGCATGCCCGGCATGTGAATGTCATCCGTGAAAACCGGTTTGCCCAGCGCCAGCTTGCGCGCGTCCACCTTGACCTCAGATTTGCCGATCACCCTGGTCGCGGACATGGAAGCGGGAGTGTAAACCAGCGGAGGGAGGGGGTCGCGGCTGCCGTCAGCCCGGAAGAACTCAGCAGGAATATCGATCTGCGCCAGGTCAGCAGGTAAGACACGGTTAATATGGTTAAAGGGTTTCACTTTTTCACCGCGTTTGATAGCTGCGGCGCGCTGCACCGCGTTGACCCCGCGCACATAACCCGTGCAGCGGCAAAGCACCGGGTTTAAGGCTTTGCGAATCTCACTGTCTGACGGATCAGGCTGCTGGTCGAGCAGCGCCTTGGCAGAAAGCATCAACGCCGGCGAACAATAACCGCACTGAATGGCGCCGGTCTCCATAAAAGCCTGCTGGATCGGGTCGAGTTCACCGTCCTTGCTCAAACCTTCTAGCGTGATGACCTGGCTGCCCTCGGCGTCCACGGCTTTGATGGTACAACTGCGCAGCGCTTTACAGTTCAGGATAACCGTGCAAGCGCCGCATTCCCCGCTACCGCAGCCAAACTTGACGCTGAAATAAGAGGCAGCGCGCAGCGCGTCCAGCAGGGTTTCTTCAGGTGTCACCAGTAATGATTTCTGTTCACCGTTGATGGTCAGTTGTATGCTTTTCTGTGCAGGTTTCATTTTGCCTCCAAATGCAGGTCCGCGCCTCTCAGGATTTGTGTGGGAAAGGTTATATCTCACTTATTCTATTATAGATTAATGAAAATTTACTGCAGAAAATTTACTGTGAAAAATTTACTACTAGGGTTTACTGCGGTTTTGGAACCAGCCTGTTCTGGTCGCCTGGAAGACATCAAAATCAGGCAGGTAAGGTTTGATATCCAGAAGTAGTGAGCCATCCAGCATATCCGCACCCTCAAAGTGTATGAAGTTATTCGCACGTCTGAGCTGACGTACAACAGAAATTCCAATCGGGTTTGGTCGAAGTGGATAACGCGTTGAGAAAACCCCGGTCTCACGCTCATCCAGGAAAGGTTTGACAAGCAGGCAATCCTGGTCACCTGTAGTGAAGAACTGGAATACCAGGTAGATATGAGAAAAACCTTCTATTCCCTCAAGCCCGGCGGCAAAATTGGGGTAAACCTCAACCGTTCCCGCTGCGTCAGAACGGGATGGTTGGATGGGTGTTTGCTCAGGGTCAGTAAAAGGCGTGTGAATGACTCCGATGGGGATCATTGAGAGCAAGCCTGCCTCAAGCATCTTTCACCATCGTCACCACCTGCACCCCCTGCACCTGTGGGAAACCGGCGCCTTGCGCGATAGTGAGCCTGGCGGCGGATTCATCGATGACGCGTGAACCTGATAGGTAAGTGACGCCGTGGTCGAAGAGCAGCGGCGCCATGGGCGTGGACGGCCCGAGGATCATCACCAGCGCACCGGGACGGCATAAAGAAAGCAGGTTTTCCATGGTGTGATTGATGAATGCCGTGCCGGTGATGGCAACAATATCCGCCCGCGGCACACAATCCTGCGCGGCTTCCTCCGGGAAGTCATCACCATGCGGATCTTTCTCAATGACCCACAGGTTCG
>DHGL01000031.1:14932-15134 GCA_002402725.1 Anaerolineaceae bacterium UBA4799 | reverse complement strand
ACATGATCTCCAGCACCGGGCGCAGTCCGCGCAGTGCCATGCCGGCGCATACACCCGCCAACCCGGCTTCAGAGATTGGCGCCGCCAGCACCCGTTGAGGGCAGACGCTGGAACAACCCTTCGTCACCTTGAACGCCCCGCCGTATGGGTCGAGGATGTCTTCCCCCAACAGGTATACATGTTCATCCTTTTGCAGCGCGCG
>DHGL01000031.1:0-14835 GCA_002402725.1 Anaerolineaceae bacterium UBA4799 | reverse complement strand
CGGGTCGCGGCGCGAACGCAGCGCCCGCAATTCAGCCTCCTCACGTGTATCATCTCCCTTGGAATGCGGACCAAAGCGTGCGGTGTTCAACACCAGCGCGAACGGGTGACCTTCTCGCCTTACCTCCCTGNNTGATCTCCAATGCACGCATGTGTATTTCCATCACGTCACAACTATCCAGCTCGGTCACCGGGATATTGAAAGCGCGCAAGCGTCCGGCGATATCTCCTGCCATCACCAGCGCGGTGGGTGTGGTTTGCGCAATATGGTTGTTTTCCACCACGATGAACAACGGTAATCGCCACAAGGCTGCCATATTGAAAGCCTCGTAGATAACTCCCTCGCCAAAGGTGCCATCCCCGATGAACACAGTCACGAGCGCCCCGGTCTTCTTTTCCTTTTCTGCCAGGGCCATGCCGGCGGCGATGGGTACGATACCCCCCTGCACGCCGTTGGAGTACAGGTTGCGCCAGTGAATGTGCTGCGAACCTCCCCTCCCGCCGCAGACTCCCGTTTGGCGCCCCATCATTTCCGCGAACAACGCGCGCAGGTCGCCTCCGTAGGCAATGAAGTGCCCATGGCAGCGGTGATTGGTGACAATGATATCACCCGCGTCCAGTGCGCCGATTACCCCCGCGGCGTTGGCTTCCTGACCGATCGAGGTGTGCGTGGTGCCAGCAAACACACCACGTGTGAATTCCTCAAGCACCGTCTCTTCAAAACAGCGGATCCTGCACATAGTACGGTAAAGTGCGATTTCGTCCATCAAGCCCCCGCCGGGCAGGAACAGGTAAAGCGCCAGGGCATCGAACGCCACGGTTCAGGCGCGAATTGAATGCCCACGCGCGGCGAAGCGCTAATGTGGCTTTCGTCCACGGGGTATCCTTCTTCGATATAAAGCGGGCTGGCAGGGTCCATCAAGCTAACACCGTTCAACCTCCCGTCGATGGCCAGCGCTTTGCTTAGTTTCGCCGGGCCGTTGCACCAGTTGGTACGCGCGATGCCCGCTCTCCTTGCGGCGATGAGTTCCAGCCCTTCCTCCGGAGCAATGGCACGAATCAGTACCGCTGCCGGGAAACCTTCTTCGCTGCACACAGTATTGAGACACCAGTGCATCCCATAAGTGAAATAGATGTATGCCCTCCCCGGTAAACCGTACATGACCTCGTTTCGCCGGGTTTTCCCGCTGCGCGCGTGGCAGGCCAGATCATCCTCGCCGCGGTAGGCTTCCGTTTCACAAATGATACCCGAGATGCGCGTGCCGTCCATTTTGCGCACCAGGCGCTTGCCCAGTAACGCGCGCGCCACAACGGACACTTCCGCCAGGTAGAAGGATTGAGGCAAACAATTCATAAAGGTATTATACCCAAACAGCACCTTCCCGCTTCGATAAAAAAACCACCCTTCCGGGTGGTACCTGGAGAGTGAAAAACCGCGTCAGTCGTTAAACATCTGGCGTTTACTCGGTGGCTGTATCGTGCGCCAGCGTGCGCTTCAACCCCTCCAACAGGTCCACGCTGGGCTCATACGCCAGTAAAGTGCGCGCCAGGTTGATATCGGCGCACAAGCGGCTCAAGCCGCCTTCGTTGCGGGGGCTGTACACCACCTCAGGGTGCCCACCGGTTACTTCAACAGCCAGCCTGGCCAGATCTCTGACCGAAGTTTCAGTACCGCTGCCCACATTGATCGTAAGCCTGTCCACTTCGGGTGCACTCGCTGCAGACTGCATAGCGTTCACCACATCATCCACGTAAACATAATCCCGCGTCTGGTTGCCGTCACCGTGAATCACAATGGTGCCGTTCTCCCAGGCCTGGTGTAAAAAGCCGGGAATCACCGGAGTATGCACTGGCGGTATGCGCTGACCGGGCCCATAGGCATTGAACACGCGCAGGCACACGGTTTCGATCCCCCACAGGGAACCGATGGATTTAACGTAATATTCCGCAGCCAGCTTTGAAACCGCGTATGGCACGCGCGGGTTGGCGTTGACGTTCTCCGTCACCGGCTGCACCGGCTGGTTGCCATATACGGTCCCGGAGGAAATGAACACCACGCGCTTGACGCCAACATCGCGCATGGCTTCCATGAGGGTCACCGTGCCGCCTACATTAACGTGGTTGTATTCACGAGGATATAACACAGATTCCTGCACGCTCACCTTGGCAGCCAGGTGGTAGACGCAATCTACCTCCTGCAATAAAGACCAAAGGGTTGGCCTGTCGTTTACGTCACCGCGCACAAACTGCACCGCTGGTGAAAGTACTTTCTGGTCACCCGCAGAAAGGTCATCCACGCCGATGACAACATCGCCCATTGCCGCCAGGCGGTTGGCAAGCGCGGAACCCAGGAACCCGGCTGCACCGGTAATCAGATATCTCATCCAGTCATCTTTCTCAATTGAGTGCCTGCATTATAGCATAGCGACGCTCACACGCCAGCGGCCTTTTTCCGCCGCAGCGCTGCTTTTTCATCGTCCGTCAGGAAGGCGCTATTAAGTGCATTTTCCTGCGCCTGGCGGATCATCGCCGGGCTTAATCCTGCCTTAGGCGCAGCCACTTCATATTCATAATGCAGGTTTATGGCGCTGATGCCGGGGTCATCCGTGTTGATAGACGCGAGGATGTCCTTTTCCATGAACAGTCGCATCGGGTGCGAGGAATAATCTTTAACCGTGCTGGTTTGTACATTGCTGGTAAGGTTGCATTCTATGCCAATACCCTTCTCACCCAGAAAGTCAAGCAGCGCGGGGTCCTCAGGCGCGCGTACCGCGTGACCAATGCGCTCCGCCCCCAGCTCCCGCACCGCCTGCCAGATGGATTCTGGTCCAGCGGCTTCTCCGGCATGCACAGTGATATGCCAGCCGGCATCGTGCGCCTTTTGGAAATGGTCGCGGAACAACTCGCCCGGGAAGTGTGCCTCATCTCCGGCCAGGTCCAGCCCGGCAAACTCATGGGCAAGACTAAGTACCGCGTCAAGTTCCTGCATGGCAATCTCCGGTCCGTAATGCCGTGAAAGAATTCCCAACTGGTTGACAAGTATCGAGTGCTCCCGCTCCGCTGCGCGAATGCCCTCCGTAACCGCTTCCACCACACCTGCAGGCTGCAGGTTGTGGGCTTCTGCCATGAACCACGGGCTGTAACGTAGTTCTATGTAATCGATCCCTTCCTGCCAGGCATCCTCCACGTTCTCGTAGGCGATGCGCCGGCAGGCGTCGTAATCCACCAGCACACCGGTCATCCATTTGAACTTTTCGATAAACGCCATCACCCCCGGCTGTGGGGTGGAAACCTGTACGTACGGCCGCAATCCTTCTATTGTTGTTGCAGGCAATGGCAGGTTATGGGTTAACCCAAGTTCGAGAATTGTTTCCAGACGGGTGCTGCCGTCAAGGTGACGGTGCAGTTCGGCTAAAGGGATGTCCGGTGAAATCATTGCTTACCCTCCTGTTGTTCCTGAATCGTGTGCAGATTGATGCCAAGCTCCCGCGCATAGCCCAGAATTTCATTCAAATCCTCATCAGCCGGGTATGAGAAGTAGATGGTTCCCTCATCCACCTGCCCGGCGAGGTCGATACCGCCCCAAAAAACTTCTGTATTGGCAGGCAGCCGGCGCAGCAGTTTTTTTAACTCTTCCAGGCCGGCAACGGAGATTTTCAGATAGTCGCCCCCGACCGTGTTCTCAACCGCCGTAATCTCAGAGAATGATTTTGAGCGGTTGGTGCCTGTGGTAAGCGTGTAAACACGGGTAGACCCGGTCTGCCAGGAATACAATTCATACCCCTTCATTGACTCCGGGAGCTGCTCCGGGATATTAGACCAATCCGCTGTGGGAAAAGCACCTTCTTCTTCGTTCAACCGGTCCTTTTCCCCATTGCTGCAGGCAGTGAACATCAGCAGGCATAGGCAGAGGGATAAAAATACTCTATTCAACATATACACACGCCTCAACAAGCAGATGAGGTATCATACACCTCAACATCCCTGGACATCAACACAATTTCTGGTCTCCGCACCCAGCCATCCGCCTGCCAAAATTTCAAGCCGGTTTCGTTAGTTGCAAAGACCATGATGTGGCACTTGTGAATATCCCGCTCGTATAAAGCCGTGAAAACCTTTTGCACAAGCGTGCTGCCAAGCCCCTGCCGCCGGTACTGTGGTATGACCGCCAGGTGATAGAGGTAGCCACGCCTGCCGTCACTTCCGCACAGGCAGGTGCCCAACAATCTTCCCTCTTTTTCAGCAACAAACGAGAGCCCCGGGTTTTGCAGGAGAAACCGCTTTAGCGCAACCAGCTCATCCGCGCTGCTCAACCCCATGCCCTCAATATGCGCCCACATCTCAAGAGCAGCCTGAATGTGGTTGACTGACATCTCACTGATCTGAATGCTCATCTGTGCTCTCATCCAAAATGATTTCATCTTTTTTCGCAGGTTTTTTACTGCGCTTGCTTTTTTCGCCGGGCGGAAATGGTCCCCATTGCACGCGTGCCTCCTCGTATTGCGTACGCACTTCTTTCGTTTCTGCCGGGTAACCAATGTAAATGAGGTTCAAGGGGGTCACGCCTTCCGGCAGGTTGAGAATGCTGCTCACCTGCCGGCTGAAAATGGTCAGCGGGTGCACCCCTATCCAGACAGAACCTAATCCAAGCGCGGTGGCTGCGAGCAGGATGTTCTCGCTCGCCGCGCTGCAATCCTGCACCCAGAACTTATCGCCTGCTTTCCCCTTCTGCATGCGGTTGCTGCCCAGCACACAGATGGCTGCCGGTGCGTTCATTTTCGCGAACATCAGCGCGTGGCGGAATTTATCCATCACCGCCTTCTCAGTTACCACCACGAACTCCCAAGGCTGCGCGTTCATGGCGCTCGGCGCGGCCATCGCTGCTTCCAGCAGTTGCTGCAGCTTTTCACGCTCTACCGGCTGGTCAGTGAATTTTCGAATGCTGCGTCTTTTCATTATTGTAGTAAGCGTATCATCCAACGGATTACTCCTTCTTTGCCGCACCCTTTGGCTCACCAGAGACCAAATGAATGTGAAGCTGGGGGATCGATTGAAATTCACCGCCGTTAATAATCAGGCGGTACCCTTTGGTCTCCAACCCTTCTGCCAGGATCAAACGCTGGGATAAGCGTACAAACTCGCCGTAGAGCTCCGGGGCATCTGCAGGAAAGGACAGCCAGTCGCGGATCGGTTTTTCGGGGATGAGCAGGATGTGCACCGGGTAGGCGGGTCTAGGATGCCTGACCGCCATCCAATGTTCTGTTTCTCCAAGCCGTTCACCGGGCATCAGAAAACTGGCATGCGTGAATAGCAATCCGATTATCTTGGTAAAAATATAACTGCAGGCAAGTTTTCGAAAAATCCCGGCCATCATTCTCCTGTTACTTCGGTAACAGTTCAAATCCAATCCTATTATAAGGGGATTTAATGTTGAAGGCCGGGCTCTTGATAGCCCGACCTTCACATCACGCGCCGGCTGATTTCCAGCACCATACATCCTCCTCATTTTCAGGGTCAAGATAATGGGGGTCGATGGCAGTATTCACCAATCTGCCCTTCTCCTTCCATAAACGCGCGGCCAATCCCCGGGGATCCGTTTTGACCCCCTGGGTTTCAAAATAGGAGCAAACCCGCGCGAGATCCCTGCTGAAGATCCGGTACGCACCGTGATTTTCATCCGGATCGATGGCCTGGGGAAAATCGATGAGTTTGATTTCACCCTGCCAATAAAGAATGTTGTAGGCAGACAGGTCCGCGTGAACCCGATTCACAAGCAACATCAGTTCAATATCGAATACAACCCGCTCATAAAGCCGGGCGGCCTCTCCTGAGGTTAGCGTTACCGTGTTAAGAGTCGGCGCGTCGGTTAAACCGTCACCCACATAATCCATCAGAATGACATTATCTGAGCTGACATACGGTCTGGGCAAATCAACGCCCGCGTCATCCAACATCTTCATGGTGCGGAACTCATGCCCGATCCAGGAGGAATGCAGCAGTCTCAACCCGTAATCTGTATGTTTATCCATGGCGTGCAGCTGGCGGTCATCCAGGATGACCTTCCCAGTGGCATCCAACTGGTTTCGACCTTCGCGGTAAAGATGATCGTTCTTCAGATTACGAAAGCGGCGTGGTCGGTACACCTTGGCCGCAAGCAGCGATTCAGACATAGTGCTTGGGGCCCGGCATAGATAAACCGTGGCTTCCTTGCCGCCTCGAACCATCCTGGTGATGTCCTCGATCCAATTCTGTTCATAGATTTCTTTCATCGATGCCATCAACCATTCTTTTTCATAACGCGAGGCATGGTAAGAAAATGGAAAACGGCTTTCATCATTTTCCGCAACAGAGAATTCCACCTGCCTGGTGATTGACTGGTTGGTGAGCTTCTTTCCTTTTCGCTGGTGCGGTGCATTCCGGACCTTAAGACCCTGCGTTGAAAGCTCTTCCATCTCGTCCGGGTCTGTATGAAGCTGATAATTCATTTTTTCCCTCGTTCATCGATTTCCATTTTCCTGGATCACAGGAATTAAAAAACCACAGGTGCGCGGCACCTGTGGTAATTGTAGGTTGATTGACTAAATCCCTATGCCCTCAGGAGGCGCAATACACTTACGTTTTGACAAAACGCTGGCAACTTTTCTCATTTGTTTTGCTCCTCCTTTCAGAATTTATTAATCGAAGTTTACTCATGGTAAATGCGAGTGTCAAGGGTTGGATTTACCAGTTAATTATCCATGAAAAACGCTGCTGATAAGCAATAACCATTTGCAGAATTCCCATATATTCTTAAAATTATCTTCAGATGCCTGACCTTAAACTTTCCCAAACCTTTTCTTCCTTGCAGCATCCCAACTTCCGCTTGTGGTTCAGCGGTCAGATTGTCTCTCTCATCGGCACGTGGATGCAAACCACCGCCCAGGGGTACCTGGTGTACGACCTGACCGGATCTCCCATCATGTTGGGTATTGTCGGTTTCGCCAATGGCATACCGGTGTGGTTATTCTCGCTCTTCGCCGGTACCATCGCGGACCGCATTTCGCGGCGAAAAATGCTGATCATCACCCAGAGTTCGATGATGGTGCTGGCCTTCATCCTGGCAGCGCTCACCTTCAGCGACGTTGTGCGTGCCTGGCACATCATCATTCTCGCGCTCCTTCTGGGAACGGCCAATGCTTTTGATGCCCCCGGCCGTCAATCCTTCGTGGTTGACCTGGTGCCCAAACAAGATCTTACCAATGCCATTGCGCTCAACAGTTCAGTGTTTAACCTGGGTATTATCATCGGGCCAACAGCCGCCGGGCTGGTATATGCCTGGCTGGGACCCGGCTGGTGCTTCACCATCAATGGTTTTTCATTTGTCGCGGTGCTGCTGGCTTTGTCACTTATGAAAATAACCCCCAGGCCGCAAGCACAAGCAGTGCAGGATTCGTTGGTTCGCAACCTCACCGCAGGGTTACGGTTTTCATTCAAAGATGGAAACATTCGGGTGTTGCTCATCATGCTTACAACTTGCGCCATCTTTGGTTTTGGATTGTTAACGCTTATACCCGCATGGGCAACAAGCGTTCTGGGCGGGGATGTGCGTACGAACGGCCTGCTGCTTTCAGCCCGCGGTGCAGGTTCGCTGGTTGCCACGTTGATGATCGCCTACGTTGGAGGGCGCTTCATCCGCGGCAAAATATGGAGCGTCGGCACCCTGGTGCTGCCGGTAGCACTGCTGCTATTTGCCAACTTCCGCGTACTGCCAATGTCATTGCTGATGCTGGTGGTAATGGGTTGGAGCCTGATGTCGGTGGTGAACCTCACCAATGCGCTCATCCAGACGCATATCCCTGATGAACTCCGCGGCAGGGTGATGAGCGTATACATCCTGCTATTCCAGGGTGGCATGCCCATCGGTTCACTGATTGCGGGGTGGCTGGCAGGCATGACCAGCGAAGCCATCACCGTATTCGCTTTTGCCAGTGTGCTGCTGGTAGTGGCGGTAACCATTCAACTCCGCCAGCCTTCCATACGACATTACAATTGAAAAGGCTGCAGGCGGCGGCGCATAATGTCAAGGCGCATAATTTGACAGCGCTTTTATTTAGGATATAATAACCCCCGAAGAATGGTCCACTAGCTCAATTGGCAGAGCAACTGACTCTTAATCAGTGGGTTCGGGGTTCAAGTCCCCGGTGGATCACTAGATGTGGGGGTGAATGAACGGAATAACCCCCACATATGGCGGTAAAAGAGCTTCTCAACCCGAGAAGCTCTTTTTTGACAGCAACCCGCCAGCACCCTATTACTTTCTCTCAACTATAGAACCCTCAATGTTATTGACCTCAATCAATGTTACTAACTCATCCATCTTTTCAGCAGCTTCTCTTTGTAGGGTTGGGAGGGCATGTGAATATGTATTCATTGTTAAACTGATATCGGCATGCCCTAATGTCTCTTGTACAATCTTTGGATGTATCCCTGCCTGGAGCATCAAAGTCGCTGCTGTGTGACGCAAATCGTGAAAGCGAATTATAGGTAACCCAGCCATTCCCAATATTTCCTTATATTCTTTCAATAACCTGCTGTGCTCCATAGGCCTTCCAACTGTATTTGGGAATATCAGATTATTTTCTTCCCATCGCTCTCCCGCAATCAATCTTGACCAGTCTTGTAGGTGAAAATGTTGTTTCAACTTTTCAACTGTTGTATTTCCAAGAATTATTACTCTACGGCTCTTCATCGATTTAGGTTGACTGAATACTAACCCTCTCCCTTTTTCTCTCTGGACCTGTCGTTGAACCTTCAACGTTGCGGAATTCATTTCAAGATCTTCCCACTTTAGTCCAATAATCTCACCCATCCTCAAACCTGTCGTCACCGCTAGGTGTAATAACGCTTCAAGATTGGTTCCCTTTGATGCCAGCAATAAATTTCGTACCCGGGCTTCATTGAGAATCCTCATTTCCTTTCTTGTTGGTTTTGGACACCTTATTGAGATTAGTGGGTTTCGAACAATCAAACCCATCATATATGCTTGTCGTAGTGCACACCGTAGAACTCTATGGATCAAAGCGACGGTATTTTCACTGGTTCCATTCTCTAGTTTACGATTATAGAATTTCTGAAGCATGATAGGGGTCAAATCCCTTAGCTTTATTGACCCAATGACAGGATCTATGTGTTGCTTAATAACCTGCTCGTATTGTTTTAAGGTATTAGGGCGAATGTGGTTTTTCTTTGTAACCAGCCAATCCTTCAAATAATTGCGGGTGATGTATTGGGCTCCTTGAAAATTCAACCCTGAATCAATTTGAGAGATAGTTTGTTTTAACCACTCTCGAGCATCCGTCTTTGTCTTGAATCTTTTTTCAATTCTTTTGCCCTGGATAGATACAGCCCCGATGATGCGCCCGTCCTTCCTTATATAGATTGATCCTTCGTTTTGACCTCTCTTCTTTGGCATCACTCCTCCTTTTTAAGTTTCAGGGCAGAGATTTCTCTGCCCTGATTGATCATCACTGATTAGCAATCAGCACCAGAATAATTTCCACCTACTTTTCTACAATTTCATATGGCTGTTCTTTGCCAATTTTTACTCCCTTTCGCACAATTTCCCGAACGCACAAATCTTTCAAATCATGAGAGACATTGGATGCTTCAACTTTTGTTATCGTGGCTATCGCGGTAATTGTTGCTTTCTCGCCCTTTGCGTGTAAATCGCAAATAGCTCTAACAATTTTCCCTTTACGCGTTTTCGGGTCAATCTTATTTGGATCATCAATTAATCTAAATCGTAAATCTTCTGGGGTAAGAACCAGTTTCAGGTCAATATCAGGATTATCACGAGATACCAACTTCAACGAATATTTATTTTCTCTACCATTCTTATATAAACCCAAGCAGGTATCAACTTGTGAAGATTTTCCTGTACTTCCGAAGAGATCTTCTATCGGATCATTTGAGGACCCAAGTTGCTGTTTTCTGTGATGGTCGATTATGATCAGTGATATATCCAATGCTTGGGTCAGTTTGTTAATACTCCCTAGGACATCAACCATTTGAACATGGTCCATTTGATCCACCCCTGGGAAAAACTTTGAAAATGTATCCATGACTACCAAATTTATTCTGTTGTCTCGAATTACTTCTTCAAGCTCGAGTAAGCTTCCAGTCTGATATTTGAAATCAAAGCAGAAATTAATATCTAGAGTTGTCTTGGCATCGAATTGTTTTAACCTTGATTGAATTCGTCTGGGATGATCTTCTAGCGCTAAAAAGAGCACTTTCCCTTTCTTGCATGGCCTATTCAGAAAATATCCGCCATTTGCTATTGATAGAGCTAAATCCAAAGCCATAAGTGATTTACCAATTTTTGGTCGCCCTGCAATTGAAATCACACCCTCAGGAATCCAATCTTCTACTAACCAGGACTGTTCCGAGAACTTGCGCTTCATAAGTTGGTCAATGGAAAAGATTTCCATTCCCCGGTAAGCAAATCCCTGATTATCCAAAGTGCCAACCATCGCGTTAGATGCCAAGTTTGTCATATTCTCTGTCATTTTCTAAATGAACAAATCGTTACTGCATTGATATTTTGAATCCGTTCTACATTGTTCCAAAAATGTTTCCAAATCCTCCGGATTTACTCGTATGGATTTTCCAAACCTGATCGTTGGAATTTCACCTTTCCTCATCATCCTGTAGGCTTGACTTCGACTGACATTGAGCAACTCTGCAACCTGGTTTCCTTTTAGTAGTCTTGTTACCATTTATTCTCCATTCTGGTTGTGGTTTTTTGTGTCTGGCGCCCCCTAGCGTTTCATTCGGTTGTTAAAGTTCTGCGTGGTTCAAAGAGGATCTCTCTTCACTCCCATTATCGCATGATGAATATCCCAACGAAAATATCCTGGAATATCCTAAAATATCCCAGAATATCATCTGTTTTACGAAATTATTATTAGTTTGCTTTCCGCCGTAACGGTACTTTACTATCCCCCAGTTTCTTACGTAGATCAGTCAAGATATTTCTTATTGATTTTTCACTAAGGTAAATGTTTAATTTTTCCAATTCACGTGCTATTTGTTTAACAGGAAAATTCTTATTCCAGAGATCAAGAATTAGATTCTCTTTCGATGTAACGCCATTGCCCAGGTTATCCTGAACCGGAGAGTCCGACAGAATCTCTAAGTCCCAAGATTTGGGTGTGCTACTTAATAATAAATCTACTTCCTTCTCGAAATCTGTATTAAGAAAATAGTAGTACAAATCAATATTGTGATCATCAACATTGACAATATTAAGAGCACCATAGTATTCGTCTTCTGGAAATTGAGGGTAGGAAATGTCATTTAGCTCATCGATATAATCGATTTCAAAATAATATTTGTCCTCATGTATTCCAATGAAATTGAAGCAAGCATTTGAATATAACTGTTCAGGCTGATAAGAAAAACGCACATAATACAGCCCATCCTTCATCCGGAGGAATAGAGGCTTTTCTCTGGTTACTGCCTCCAGCCATTTTTTAAAATCCTCTTGCCCGACAGCAAGTTTCGCATGTTTCATTGTGAACCCCTTAAGAAGTCTTCTGCTACGACCTGATGTTATTTTATACTTCTTTGTAAATTCTACCTTCTATGCCCTTGATTATTTCAGCAACAGTATTCTGAATTCTCTGCAATGAGCGCAATAGATCGTTGTTTTCTACCCCAAATAATCCTAGATAGGTAGGACACCTTAAAGTACCAATCTTGAAATAACTGGCAACAGCGTACGCAACGGCTTCTGCTTCCATCTCAATATCCTTGCGAGAGAATAATAATGAGCCTGTATGATGCATCAACTCGTGCGCGAGTTCATGGATCAGCGTCTTCGTCCCTGCGTTGGGGGAGATCTCAATTTTCCCGCCCTTAGATACCCCTTGCGTTTCACCAGGTAGATCCTTGAATGTCACTGTTACTCCCTTACTTTCAGCAAAGCTGATCAACTTCTCGTTCAGCTCAGCGCTTTTCTCGGGACTCTTCCAGTCGGGCACTGGCGGCAAAGGATCTCCAACTGTCTGGGATACATCGAAGACATAGACAATCCTAAAGCCGCTCAGTACCTTGGGGGAATTATCATTATCAGGATCTTCTTTATGAATCATCGGCGCAAAGATCGGGATGCCTTTCTCACCTTTCTTTACGTATCTACCCATCTTCTTCCAAGACTGGAATCCAGCGACTTGAGTCGCATCGGGTTTGGAAAGCATGATTAAAAAAATGTTGCTGGAACTATATTGGTGGAACCGTGCCACGAAATCAAGATACTTCTGCATTTCCTCAGATTTTCTCGCCTCATCCGTCTCTAGCGATAAAGTCTCCAGATAACTCCGGATCTTCTGTTGTAGATCATTTGAAGTAATTAGTGCATTCATTGTTTCCTCCTCAAGAAAACGGAACCAGGCAGACCGAGGCCTGCCTGGTTCATAAGATTGGTTATGGTTCAGATGTAGAGCCCGAAGGGAAGTTCTCCCTTATCGATCAGCTGCTTGACCTTTTTTGCGGTCTCTATGGCGGTTTCATTCCTAGGATCGGTATACTCCTGCTCGGAAAGCCCGGCGATGATGCCGAAAGCAAAGCAGATCGCCAGACGCTGCAGCGAACGGTGGGTGTAGCGCAGCTTCTGCCCGATGATCTTCCCCTCGGCGTACTGCTTGCTTCCCAAATTAAGGTACTCATCGAACAGCTTGGTGAAATTGTCCAACGTCATTGATCTGGCAACGGTGTAAATACTGACGGTCTCTCCTATTTCCTCCGTGGTGCTGGTGGTGGAATTCCAACCTCTGATCTTGATCGTTGTCTCTTCCATTTGTGTCTCCTCTCTACTCATCCCATTCGATGAATGGGTCTGTGTGATTGATCCGATTTGCCTTGGGTAATTTGAAGGCAATGACAACCCCCAGGGAATAATCATCGTAGCGGCTGCCGGTGAGCAAATACACTTTTCCGCGGATCGGGCTGTTGAGCCTGTCCATGAGGGGAGCTAGTGAACTAGCGAGGTGACGGCTGATATAACCGATCTGCTCGCCGTTATTCCGTGTCACCCTGATCGCATTCGTATCGTAGGGATTGAAGGGTTCTCGTTCCAACCACACCCGATCCCCCATCTGCAGTTTGGCAACAACTTCTTGCCTGCCCTCAAAACTGACTCCAACCACTTTTGTGGTGATGATCCGTCCGTGCATACGGATATCCGGTGTCCTGCTGTCGATCTTAGTTTGGACCTGAAAATCCACTGACTGAGTTACCATTTCATTCTCCTTTTGATATGTATGAAAAGAGGACAGCCTTTAGGACTGTCCTCTATGATTCACTCCTGCGTCCTTACAATGCGCAGGACCAATGTGCCTGGGTGAGGGTTGATCACCTCTACCCTGTCCTCCGGGACAATACCGGCTTTGAGCAGCCACTTGCCCTCAAGACGTATCTGCGGATTCACCTCCCTGCGGTAGTGATCGCCACTGTCCTGAACCTTCAACACGCGCTTATCGGTTGTCATGAGCCTTCCCTTTGCACCACGATCCGTCCTCGAGACGGTGCGCGTACCATGAACGCCCATGCTTCTGATACTGGCGCATTGCCACATTGTGGATCGGGCACATGACCGACTCGGCTTTGGTTTGACTTTCTCTAGCGTTGGTGAACTGATTGTTGTTTGGTGTACAGCCGGATTCGATGAGCTTCGCCAGAGCAGCCTGCGCTTTCTGCAACACCTCCACGCCTGAGGCGGACTCAAGGGAGAGCTGGCAGTCAAAGCCTGAAGGATCGCGGTAGCGTACGGACCAGACCGCTGACGCAGCCAGGTCTGAGAGATCTGGAACGGGTGACAAAATGATATTTTCTGTCATAGAACCTCCTTGTGTGGGTTAAAAAGAAAAAGGACGCCTCTCTGAATAAGAGAAGCGTCCTCTATCGATGGGGAGTATCAGCTGAGGACCTCCCCACAGTCGTCACAAACCTCACGAACGTCGTCCCACACCTCGCCAGCGCTGAAATGAAAGCCGCCGGTGCGGGAGACATGCTTGTGCGGACATTTCGCCTGGTCCAGCATGAGCAGGAACTCGGGAAGCTCTACCCATCGTCCTGCCAAACCTGTGCCCTCGCAGTACGCACAGGGAAGGTAACGATCGTACTCATTACCTCTTGCGTCAACATCTTTGCCTACTGGCAGGTAAGCCTGACCATTACAGTACGAACAGATATCCAGAATCCTAACCTTTATCATTTGCCTCCTTAAACAAAAATCCCCCATTTCTGGGGGTTGATAGGACACTTGAGTGATCGATCAGCGTTTCAGTTCGTCGACCAGATCAACGATAGTCAGTACAAATAGTACGAACCCGATGACCGCCACCAGGCAATAATCGACCAAATGGATCACCTCCTTTAGAGCAGAGCTAACGCCAGAATATGGAGATCCTAGCGATGGTGCCACTTATACAAAAGCTCACCGTAAATCTCTGTAACTGGTTCCAAAGCTGCTCTCGCTCCCGCAACGATCTCAAGAACCTCAGGTGTCGGATTTTTTTTGAGAGCATCATAAATACCCATCTCTCGCTCCAGATCGATCCTCACCCTTCTACGACATTCTTCCAAGCTTATAGATACTTTCTCAGGTTTGCTCAATACCCTCTCCTTAAACGAAAAATCCCAACCATAGCAGCTAGTTGGGTTAATAAGGTCACTAATCCTTGGAGGGATCAGTGTGGGGTTTGGACCCCTATGTTCACTTTTGTGTTTCTAGATCACTCAATATAGGCTGGAAAAACCCGAGTATTCGTATTTAGAGGGTGTTTAAAAACTACCA